>JAHZHB010000100.1:5729-7503 GCA_019420465.1 Lachnospiraceae bacterium | reverse complement strand
ACCATGTATATGTACAATGGTAAACATAATAAGCACTATGTATTTGCATGATGGTAAACATAATAAGGACCATGTGTTTGTATGAAGTAAATATAATAAGAACCATGTGCTTGTATGATGGTAAATATAATAATGGCTGTGTGTTTTTTTGATTAAAAATACACGGCTTTTTTATATGGCTGTTACATCAGAAAGAGAATGGCGGTGGTATATTTTGCAGATGAAGATATGCGTCGTGGGTAAAATTCACATAAAAAACACAATTTAATATGCGGCACCACTTGAAGATAAAAATAAAGCGTGTTATAGTACAAATAGAACAGTTGAAATAATAACACCATCATCAGGAGGTGATCTATATGAATACAAAGAGAGATTATTATGAAGTCCTTGGTGTTAACCGTAACGCAGATGCAGCGGCTATCAAGAAAGCATACAGAAAACTGGCTAAAAAATATCATCCGGATACAAATCATGATGATAAGAACGCAGAACAGAAATTTAAAGAGATCACAGAAGCTTATTCTGTTTTGAGTGATCCGGAGAAAAAGAAAATGTATGATCAGTTTGGCCATGCAGCGTTTGATCCAAATGCGCAGCCGGGTGGCGGTGGCTACCAGAATGCTTACTACAGTCAGGATCCAAATGGCGGATTCCATGAGTTCCATTTTGAAGGGAACATGGATGATATGGGAGATATTTTTGGCGATGTATTCAAAAATATGTTCTATGGAGGCGGTTTTTCCGGTGGCACAAATAGCCAGGGCAGAGATTCAGCTGGTGGCTTTGGTTCGCATTTTGGCAGTGGTAATTTTGGCACGGGCAGCAGTTTTCGTGGTGGAAATGGTGCTTCGTATTTTAACGGTCGAAATGGCTTTGACCGTGGGCAGCAGTATACGGCAAAAGGTGAAGATCTTCATGCGGAGGTTACAGTCGGGTTTGATGATGCTGTCTATGGATGCGATAAAACAATATCTTTGCAGGATGCATCCGGAAAGACACAGTCTTTGCAGGTTCGTATTCCAGCAGGTATTGATGAAGGTCAGTCGATTCGACTGCGTGGTAAGGGGATGCCCGGACATGGGGCGGCAGATGGTGATCTGCTGATCAAAGTGCATGTTGCGGCAAAAGCCGGCTATGAACGAAAAGGTCAGGATGTATTTGCTACTGTCCAGATACCGTACACGACAGCGGTTCTTGGCGGGGAAGCAAGAGTGCGTACCCTGCAGGGAAATGTTGCTCTGAACATCAAACCCGGCACGCAGTCCGGCAGCAAGATCCGGATCCGTGGTAAAGGTATTGTATCCATGAAAGATCCGAAAACGTACGGTGATTTCTATGTAGTCGTACAGATCGCAGTTCCCAGACAGCTGAGCCAGGAAGCAAAAGAGAAACTGATGGCATACAAAATGGCCAGCTAAAGAATAAAGTAAAATCCGATGCCAGATTTCAGTATTGAAGCAAGAGGCGTTATCTGAAACAAAAATCTGATGTTGGAAGCTTGATGAAAACCACAGAAAAGGAAAAAAAGAAGAATCCGGTGTCAGTATCGGCATAAAAGCTGACAAAATACACCGGAAAAAGGAGAAACGGAGGAATCCGGTGTCAATATCGGCATAAAAGCTGACAAAATACACCGGAAAAAGGAGAAACGGAGGAATCCGGTGTCAGTATCGGCATAAAAGCTGACAAAATACACCGGAAAAAGGAGAAACGGAGGAATCCGGTGTCAGTATCGGCATAAAAGCTGACAAAATACACCGGAAAAAGGAGA
>JAHZHB010000100.1:0-5629 GCA_019420465.1 Lachnospiraceae bacterium | reverse complement strand
GGAGGAATCCGGTGTCAATATCGGCATAAAAGCTGACAAAATACACCGGAAAAAGAAAAACAGAGAAATCCGGTGTTAAAGTTCAGCAGAAAGGCTGGAATTTGACATCGGATTTTTAAGTTAAGGGAAATTCCGGGGTTTGTATGTAGAGTGTTTGTATGTAGAATGGAATAAGTTCTTGACTTTGAGTACGATTTCGGACTATAATACATCATACGAGTACGAAATCGGACTGAAAAATAACAGGATGAGCCTGAGGAGAAAATGTTCAGCCGGATACAGAATGCATGCAGAAATAAAAAACATCCTTCCGTATAATAAATGTGGACAGAAAATCATCCAGGCAAAGGATAAATACAGACAGAAAATCATCCAGGCAAAGGATAAATACAGACAGAAAACCGTCCAGGCAAAGGATAAATACAGACAGAAAATCATCCAGGCAAAGAATAAATACAGGCAGAAAATCATCTGAATCCAGTTAAAAAAGGGAGTACAGGTACATGAACGGGTATACAGAAAGTCCTATACAGAAAGATCTGGCGAAATTTAACCAGATCAGCAAGGTAATGAATGATGTATATCATGAGGTTTCGTCGCGACACGGTGTGAGCGACAGTACTTTTGATATATTATATTCTATCTATGAGTTGGGGGATGGCTGTTTGCAGAGGGATATCTGCAAGGTGAGCTATCTCGCCAAACAGACAGTTCATTCGGCGATCCGAAAGTTGGAAAAAGAAGAAATGCTGACCCTGGAAGCCGGAAAGGGACGTCAGATGCATATTCGTCTGACAGCAAAGGGACAGGAGAAGATACAGGAGTTTATTTTGCCGGTCTGTCATGCTGAGGAAGATGCGTTGCAGGCGTTGTCAGAAGATGAGGTTACAACATTATTGAAGCTGTTTGAGCGTTACACATACAGGTTGAGAGAAAATATGCAGAACGTCTGAACCGATGGTGTTGTGTCTGACCAATATCAGTATTTATATGGCATGGCTTCATAATAGCAAAGACAAACCGGAAATGTTTGAATAAAAGAAATCCGGATCGAAAATATTTCCATAAAGATATCTAAACGAAAAAAACATTATGTGATATTTATAAAAATAATAAATTTTCAACCCCCAAATATATAAGTGAAAATGCAGAAAGGAATTAATCATGCAGATACAGTTATCCGATCATTTCACATACAGGCGACTGCTGCGATTTGTATTGCCTTCAATCGTGATGATGATCTTTACGTCGATCTACAGTGTGGTAGATGGACTTTTTGTTTCAAATTTCGTAGGAAAAACCGCTTTTGCTGCGATCAATCTGGTTATGCCGCTGATGATGGGGCTTTCGGCTCTTGGATTTATGGTCGGCACCGGAGGCAGTGCGATCGTGGCGCGTACTCTGGGAGAGGGGAACAGGGAAAAAGCCAATGAATATTTTTCTCTGCTTGTATATGTGACTGCAATCGGAGGAATTATTCTTTCGCTGCTGAGCATCGTACTGTTCCCGTATGTCTGTCGTGCCATGGGAGCCGAGGGCGAGTTGTTGGCCAATGGTGTGATGTACGGCAGGATCAGTGCTATTTCGCTGACAGCCTTTATGCTGCAGAATGTATTTCAGAGCTTTTTTGTTACTGCAGAACGTCCAAAACTTGGACTGGCTGTGATCGTTACGGCCGGTGTCACCAATATGGTACTCGATTATCTGTTTATCGCTGTCCTGGGCTTTGGTCTGAAAGGGGCTGCTATGGCAACAGTTACCGGCGAACTGATCGGTGGTCTGACCCCGATTCTGTATTTTGCGGGAAAAAACAGCAGCCTGTTAAGACTGGGCCGTACAAAATTTGACGGCGGCATTCTGCTTCGAACCTGTGTAAACGGTTCTTCGGAGCTGATGACAAACCTGTCAAGTTCCATTGTCAATATGGTATTTAATCTCCAGCTGATGAAATTCAGCGGAGAGAATGGTGTGGCCGCCTTTGGTACGATCATGTATGCCAGCTTTATTTTCTCCGCTGTATTCTTCGGCTACTCCATAGGCAGTGCACCGATCGTCAGCTATAATCTGGGAGCAGAAAATCATACTGAAATGAAAAATATCTTTGGAAAAAGCATGCGTATGATCGGTATCTGGGGTGTATTTCTGGTATTCCTGACGCACGGGATCGCTGAACCGCTGGCCAAAATCTTTGTAGGGTATGATCAGGAGCTTCTGGCGCTGACCAGTCATGGATTTAAGCTGTATGCGACAGCTTTTCTGATCAGTGGTTTCAATATTTTTGGTTCGGCATTTTTTACAGCCCTTAATAATGGACTGTTGTCTGCCGTGATCTCTTTTTTGCGTACACTGGTCTTTCAGCTGGGAGCAGTCCTGGTATTGCCGGTGCTTCTGGGGATTGATGGCATCTGGTATTCAGTCGCACTGGCGGAGTTTATCACTGTGTGTATCACTGTAGCATTCCTGATTACGCAGCGAAAGAAATATCATTATGCCTGAAGGGTTTCTGAACTGTAGCAGCAATAATTTTTATGAAATTTTGCTTTGTAAAAGGAGAAATGTTCATTCCTGATAAGATCCTTTCATATTTGAACAGCAACTGTCCAGATACTAAGTAAGTCGTAAAAAAGCTGTTCAAAATACCGCTCAATATATGGCTGTGAAAGCTATTTACGCGCCATCCGTTTGCCGGCCTTGTCAGAATTAAGAAAATCCGGTGAAATTTCTCCGAAATTCTGTGCAAATTGCCATTGAATCCAGAAAACTTGAGTGCTATATTACATATAGAACAAAGAAACAGACCACTTAAAATAACGGTGGTCACCACTTAACAAAACCTCTTGTCGAAGGCTGCTAAGAATCAGATTTTTGGAGGAAAGTTCAAATGGATACTTTAAAAGCTGAAAAAAGAAGCATGGATGTCAAGGCTAAAAAGCTGAGAAGAGAGGGATACGTCGTAGGCAACGTGTTCGGTCGTGAAATCGAAGGTTCTGTACCTGTAAAGATGAACAAACAGGACGTAGAGAAGCTTCTGAAAAAAGACCACAAAGGAAGCCAGATCATGCTGGATGTTGAGGGACAGCAGTATGATGTACTGATCAAAGAAGTAGATTACAACCCGATCGCAGGTCGTATCGATGAGATCGATTTCCAGGCGCTGGTAAGTACAGAAAAAGTACATGCCACAGCAGAGATCATTCTGGAGAATCATGAGAAGATCGTTGAAGGTGCATTGCAGCAGAACCTGGAAGAGGTTGCATACAAAGCTCTGCCGGCTTACCTGATCGATGAGGTCAAAGTAGATGTCGGTCATATGAAACTTGGTGATACACTGCATGTGAAAGATCTGCCGATCTTTGCAGATGCCAATATTTCCGTAACTACAGATCCGGAAGCTATCGTAGCTACCGTAGCAGCTATTCACAATGGTCCGTTACCGGATGATGATGCAGCTGAAGGCGATGAGGCAAAGGCTGAATAAGAAAAAGTCTTTACGACCGATATCATATAGAGTTACAGGGCAGTCAGAAGAATTTTCTGGCTGCCTTTTTACGTGCCATGCATGCACAGACGGACTTGAATAAACCGAAAGCACATAGTATAATTATGAAGATTAAGGACTACTACAGTCAATAAAGCAAACAGGAGGACTCTACTATGGTTAAGTGGAACAACTTGGATACACTGACATCCTATCAGGAGCTTTTTCAGGTAAAAAAAGTAGACCTGGCACAGGAGATGTCTGGAGATAAAGGCGCTGATCGTGTAAAAACGTACAGCGTTCCGATGGCAGAAGGTCTGCAGTTTAATTATGCGGCAAAGCAGGTGGATGCGGATGTCCTGGAGGCATTGAAAAAGCTTGCTGAGGAAGCGCAGCTTTCCGAAAAATTCGAAGCACTTTACAATGGCGAAGTGATCAATACAGGAGAAAAACGTCTGGTACTGCATCAGCTGACCCGTGGACAGCTGGGACAGCCTGTTGTCGCTGACGGTGTGGACAAGCGTGCTTTTTATGTAGAGCAGCAGCAGAAAATCGCCACATTTGCCAACAAGGTACATGCCGGTGAGATCACCAATGCAGCCGGTGAAAAGTTCACTACCGTTGTTCAGATCGGTATCGGCGGCAGTGACCTGGGTCCGCGTGCCATGTATCTGGCACTGGAAAACTGGGCAAAGAAAAACGACACGTTCAAGATGGAAGCAAAGTTCATCAGTAATGTAGATCCGGATGATGCAGCAGCTGTATTACAGTCTGTAGATGTTGCACATTCCATCTTTGTTCTGGTTTCCAAATCCGGTACGACACTGGAAACACTGACCAATGAGTCCTTTGTTAAAGATGCTCTGCAGAAAGCAGGGCTTGACCCGGCCAGACATATGATCGCTGTTACCAGTGAGACATCTCCGCTGGCAAAGAGTGATGATTATCTGGCAGCTTTCTTTATGGATGATTATATCGGCGGACGTTATTCTTCTACATCTGCTGTTGGTGGCGCCGTGCTGTCTCTGGCTTTTGGTCCGGAAGTATTTGCACAGTTCCTTGAAGGTGCAGCAGCAGAGGATAAGCTTTCCGCAGAAAAAGATGTGATGAAAAACCCGGAAATGCTCGATGCCCTGATCGGTCTGTACGAGAGAAATGTGCTTGGTTATCCGAGCACAGCCGTACTGCCGTATTCCCAGGCACTCAGCCGTTTCCCGGCACACCTGCAGCAGGTAGATATGGAGTCCAACGGTAAATCTGTCAATCGTTTCGGCGAACCGATCAACTATGTGACCGGACCGGTAATCTTTGGTGAGCCAGGTACCAACGGCCAGCATTCCTTCTACCAGCTTCTGCATCAGGGAACTGATATCGTTCCTCTGCAGTTCGTTGGCTTCAAAAACAGCCAGATCGGTACAGATGTAGTGATCCAGGACAGCACCAGCCAGCAGAAACTCTGCGCCAATGTAGCTGCACAGATCGTAGCATTTGCCTGCGGTAAAGCAGATGAAAACCGCAACAAAAACTTCGAAGGCGGCCGTCCGTCCAGTATCATCATCGGCGAACAGCTTGATCCGAAAGCACTCGGTGCACTGCTTGCCCATTTCGAAAACAAGATCATGTTCCAGGGCTTCTTATGGAATGTCAACAGCTTTGACCAGGAAGGTGTACAGCTTGGTAAAGTACTGGCCAAGAGAGTACTGGCCCATGAGACGGATGGTGCGCTGAAGGTGTACAGTGATCTGTTGAATATCTGATCAGAGAAACCAGAGGGATTTTACTGGATTAAATAGCAATATGTGTAATAAAGACAGGCGGTGATATTGTGTGATATGCCGCCTGTTTTAATATTTTGCACATGATCAGGAAAGATGCCTGCTGACCACAGGAAGATATATGTTTTTTAAGCGACTTTACCGAGCAAGAGTCCGAGACTACAGGCTCGGACCGGCGCAGGCGGAGCGCAGAAAAATATATATCTTCCTGTGGTCAGCAGGCATCTTTCCGTCCGTCCCCAATTAAATAAAATAAGTCTTGCATCCCCCCATATAAACTGCTATAATATTTTTTGCTACGGGGTATGGCTCAGTTTGGCTAGAGCGCACGGCTGGGGGCCGTGAGGTCGCAGGTTCGAATCCTGTTACCCCGATT
>JAHZHB010000099.1 GCA_019420465.1 Lachnospiraceae bacterium | reverse complement strand
GCTTACAAAGGCCGGCTACACCGAAAACAGTGCCAGGGCTGCACTCGACTATGTTTCTTCATATCATTACGTGGATGACTTGTCCTATGCCAGGCGGTATCTTGAGACATACAGCGACAGAAAGAGCATCCGCAAAATGCAGATGGAGCTGCGCCAGAAGGGGATTTCGGACGAGCTGTTTGCACAGGCCAGAGATGAGGCCCAGATGGAGGATGAAACGGATACCCTTCGCTACTATGCACAGAAAAAAGCCCGATCTCTTGACCTGACCCAGGAAAAGGACCGGCAGAAGCTTTTGCGCTTTCTGGTCGGACGTGGTTTTTCCTTTAACTCTGCCAGAGAAATGCTCGAAGAATTAACCTCCGGAGATGTCTAATATTTCCACACCGCGCTTGACATAATACACAAATCAGTATAAAATTAAAGCGTTGTATTTGTACAATGAAAACTAAATAAGGAGGTGCTCCTGTGACAACTGGTATATGGATTACTATAATAGTTGTTGCTGTGGTAATCACGCTGCTTATTGCGGTTCCTATTACTTGCCGTGTTGCCGTTGCCAATAAAGTCAAAAAAGACGCAGAAATCACTGGCACAGCAGAAGTCAAAGCAAGAAACATAATAGATGAAGCATGTAAAACGGCTGAAACAAAGAAACGTGAAGCCCTTTTGGAAGCAAAGGAAGAATCTCTGAAAACCAAAAATGAATTGGAAAGAGAAACCCGTGAGCGCAGAGCAGAGCTACAGAAGTATGAGAAAAGAGTTCTGTCTAAGGAAGAGACCGTAGACAGAAAGGCAGAAGCGATCGAAAGACGCGAAGCTGAATTTACAGCCAAGGAGAATAAGCTCAAAGAGAAGGAAAAGAAAATCGATGAGCTGCATGAAGAGGGAGTACGAGAACTGGAACGAATTTCCGGTCTTACCTCCGATCAGGCAAAAGATTATCTGTTAAAGACTGTAGAAGACGAAGTCAAGATTGATACAGCCAAGCTGTATAAAGAGCTTGAAAGCAAGGCAAAAGAAGAGGCATCCAAAAAGGCCAAGGATTATGTCGTTACTGCTATCCAGAAATGTGCAGTAGACCATGTATCCGAGGCTACGATCTCTGTTGTACAGCTTCCGAGCGATGAGATGAAGGGACGTATCATTGGCCGTGAGGGTCGAAATATCCGTACCCTGGAGACACTGACTGGTGTGGATCTGATTATCGATGATACACCGGAGGCAGTTGTGCTTTCCGCGTTTGATCCGATCCGCCGTGAGATAGCCCGTGTGGCACTGGAAAAACTGATCGTGGATGGACGTATTCATCCGGCCCGCATCGAAGAGATGGTTGAGAAAGCCCGCAAAGAGGTTGAAAACCAGATCCGCGAGGAAGGTGAAAACGCAGCCCTTGAGGTTGGCGTACACGGTATCCATCCGGAGCTGATCCGTCTTTTGGGACGTATGCGTTTCCGTACAAGCTACGGTCAGAATGCACTGCGCCATTACGTTGAGGTGGCACAGCTCTCCGGTCTGCTGGCCGCTGAGGTCGGCGTAGATGTACGTATGGCCAAGAGAGCAGGTCTGCTTCATGATATCGGTAAATCTATCGACCATGAGGTTGAAGGTACACATGTTCAGATCGGTGTTGACCTTTGCAAGAAATACAAAGAGTCCGCTACAGTGCTCAATGCTGTAGAGTCACATCACGGTGATGTTGAACCGACATCCCTGATCGCCTGTCTGGTACAGGCTGCAGATGCGATCTCTGCTGCCAGACCTGGTGCCCGTCGTGAGACACTGGAAACATATACAAACCGTCTGAAACAGCTGGAGGATATCACCAATTCCTTCAAAGGCGTTGAAAAGTCCTTTGCTATTCAGGCCGGCCGTGAGGTACGTGTCATGGTAGTTCCGGATCAGGTAGGTGATGCTGATATGGTTCTGCTGGCAAGAGATATTGCCAAACAGATCGAAGCAGAGCTTGAATATCCGGGTCAGATCAAGGTAAGTATTATTCGCGAAAGTCGTGCGATCGATTATGCAAAATAAGCGAAAAAAGAGATGTTGAAAAACATCTCTTTTTTTATGGCATAACCGGGAGACAGACGGCGTAAAAGTAATACAGCAAAACCTATGAGAAAAAGGAGTGCCATGTGTGGAAACGAGAGGAAAGACGCAGACAGATGCAGCAGTACTGGCTATGCTGACCTGCTTTTTTGGCGGCTATCTGCTGGGCTGCCTTATGATCAATCTCTACTGGAGATATACTGACCGGGCTGCGGCAGCGGCTTTTTATATTTCTGTATATGATAACAGTGTACCTGCAGGGTATGCAAAAGCAATCTTCTGGCAGATCCTGCGAAGAGATATGCGTCTGCTCAGTGCAGTCTTTGTCATAGCTCTCCTGCCGGGAGCACAGATCCTGCTTGGTATGGTGCTTGGCGTGACAGGAATGCTTCTTGGCGTGCTGACGGGTGGTATTTTACTGACGGAAGGTGTCTGGTGGTGGCTGCATGGACTGGTATGGATGCTGCCGTGTTTTGCCTGCAGCGGGCTGGTACTTTTTGTGGAAATGAAATCTGCCTGGCAGGGAAAGTACCGATTAAAGAGGACAACGGATCCTGTATGGCGGCATTTTCTTGGCTATGGCGGACATATGCTTCTGGTTTTTCTCGTCACGGTGCTGGCTGCCAGGGTGGAAAGTCAGATTCTTTACAATTTTTTTACGAAAAAATAAACAGAAGATCCGAAGAAAAAACACAAGATGTAGATAAAGAAAAAAGAGAAAAAACAAGATGTGGTTTCTATGTAAAAAATGCCGAAAAACGCTGAAAAATAAAGGAAAAATGACGTTTGCAATTTGTTAAGAAGTGTGGTTAAATGTGTTACAGAAAAATACTGCAAAAGCAGTTTTGACACGAATGAGGAAGAGAAAATGAGAGACGAGATCCAGGAATTTATTACATATTTGCGCGAAGATAAGAAATCATCTGCCAATACCGAGGCATCCTATCGCAGGGATCTGCAGAAAGCTGCGGATTTCTTTGCAGCGCAGGAGATCACAGATGTGCGAAAGATCACAGCGACAAATATCCGTTCCTATCTTTTATATCTGGAAAAGAGACAGTTTGCCTCCTCCACGGTATCCAGAAATGTGGCCTCGCTCCATGCGTTCTTCCATTATCTGTTTCGTGCCAGAAAGATCGAAGAGGATCCGTCAGAACAGCTGCATCCGCCAAAGGTGGAGAAAAAGGCACCGGTCATTCTGTCGGTAGAACAGCTGGAGCAGCTGATGAGCCAGCCCCGGGAGGATACACCCAAAGGTATGCGCGACAGGGCCATGCTGGAGCTTTTGTATGCGACCGGGATCCGTGTCAGTGAACTGATCAGTCTGAAAGTGACAGATGTCAATCTGCCTATGGCATATATCAGCAGTCCGGCCCATGACCGGATGATTCCCTTTGGAGATGCTGCCAGACAGAGTCTGCAGCGCTATCTTGGAGCAGCCTGCCCGCAGCTGGCGGCAGAGGAATGCCCGTATCTTTTTCCGAACTGTCAGGGACGTCCTATGAGCCGTCAGGGCTTCTGGAAGCTTTTAAAAGGCTATGCTGAGGATGCGGGTATCCGGGAGGATATCACACCGCATACACTGCGCCATTCCTTCGCAGCCCATCTGATCCAGAACGGTGCGGATATCCATACGGTACAGCAGATGCTTGGCCATTCTGATATTTCCACGACACAGATGTATGTGCAGATGGGTCTGAAAAATATGCGGACAACATACGATACCTGTCATCCTACTATTGTATAAAAAGAACATGCGGGCAGCAGCTTTCAGGTGAAAGTGCTGCCTTTTTGTATGCCTTTTGCATACTGTTAAAGTAAGTGCGTCAATCGTCAAAAGGATCTGTTTCATGCCCAGAATGATATATATGGATTATGCTGCCACAACACCACCGGCTGCGGAAGTGATCAAAAAAACACTTCCCTGGATCAAAGAACGTTACGGTAATCCTTCGGCTATCTGTGAAAATGGCCAGGAAGCACAGCTGGCTGTAGAAGAGGCCAGACAGAAGGTCGCACATCTGATCCAGGCAGATCCGGAAGAGATTTATTTTACTTCCGGAGGTACCGAGGCGGACAACTGGATCCTGCAAAGCAGCTGTCCCTGGGGGCAGCCGGCCCATATCATCACCAGTGCCATCGAGCATCATGCCATTTTGTATACAGCAAAAGCACTGGAAAAAAGGGGTGTGCGTGTCAGTTATGTAAAACCGGATAAAAACGGTCAGATCCGGCCGGAACAGATTGAAAAGCATATCCGCAAAGATACACGGCTGATCTCCGTTATGTTTGCCAACAATGAGGTCGGAACGATACAGCCGGTGGCTGCGATCGGCGAGCTGGCAGAAAGCTATGGCATTCCGTTTCATACGGATGCAGTGCAGGTGGTCGGTCATTTGCCGGTGGATGTCCGAAAATGGAAGATCACCGGCATGAGTGCATCTGCACACAAATTTTACGGACTGAAAGGCTGTGGCTTTCTGTATTGCCGGAAATCTTTACCTCTTACGCCGCTGCTTTACGGCGGCGCGCAGGAGAGGCAGAAAAGAGCAGGAACAGAAAACGTTGCCGGTATCGTGGCTCTGGGAGAAGCTGCCAGACTCGGTGAAGAAAGACTGTCCAGGGAAGCAGCCCTTCTGCGGCCACTTCGTGACCTTATGATCGAACAGCTTTCAAAGATTCCGGGAAGCCGTCTTTGCGGGGAGGCTAAAAGACGACTTCCCGGCAATATCCACTTCTGCTTCGCTGACATAGACGGCAAAAGTCTGGCTCTGCTTCTTTTGCAGGAAGGCATCTGTGTTTCTGCCGGAGCCGCCTGTACGTCCGGCGACCATGCGGTTTCCCATGTGCTTAAAGCCATGGATGTGCCGGAAAACTACAGTCGCGGGGCGTTAAGAATCAGCCTCGGTGCGGGAAACAACCGTACGGAAATCCTCTACGTTGCCCGGCGGATACAGGAAAATGTGGAAAAACTGCGCTCCATGCGGAAAGAAATGTGAAAAATATATAAGAAAATGGAATATAAGGGGGCTTTTTTCTCCCATATTCCTCCCTCATATTGGAAAATGGCTCTTGAATTTTGGATAACTATTGGGTATTATATTAAACAGGTGGTAGATTGGGTTTTCCCCCCAGACCACAACTATTCATTCACTTTTAGGAGGAACTAGAAACATGGCAGTAAAAGTTGCAATTAATGGTTTCGGCCGTATCGGTCGTCTGGCTTTCAGACAGATGTTTGGTGCTGAAGGTTATGAAGTAGTAGCTATCAACGACTTAACAAGCCCGAAAATGCTGGCTCATCTGTTAAAATATGATTCTTCTCAGGGTAAATATGAGAAAGCTGAGACAGTATCCGCTGGCGAGGATTCCATCACAGTAGATGGTAAAGAGATCAAGATCTATGCATTCCCGGATGCTAACAATTGTCCGTGGGGCGAGCTGGGTGTTGACGTAGTTCTGGAGTGCTCCGGATTCTACACATCCAAAGAAAAAGCTCAGGCTCATATCAATGCAGGTGCTCGTAAAGTTGTTATCTCTGCTCCGGCTGGTAACGATCTTCCGACCATCGTTTACAATGTAAACCATGAGACACTGAAAGCAGAGGATAAGATCATCTCCGCTGCTTCCTGTACAACAAACTGCCTGGCTCCGATGGCTGACGCTCTGAACAAATACGCAGCTATCCAGTCCGGTATCATGTGCACAATCCACGCTTACACAGGCGACCAGATGACTCTGGACGGACCGCAGAGAAAAGGCGATCTGAGAAGATCCCGTGCA
>JAHZHB010000098.1 GCA_019420465.1 Lachnospiraceae bacterium | reverse complement strand
TCCAAGAGGATATATAGCTCTTTTAGAGTTTACACAGAATTAATTACAGTCTCTACGGTTCAGGTTTTCGTCCAGCCAGATGCGGACAGTTGCTGTATTGTTTTTTACCACTTGGGCAATCTGTTCTATCGGGAAACCCATTTCTGCCAATGTGGCTGCTGTTTCTCTTCTGGCTTTGTCTGCTCCTTGTTGTTCTCCAATGGCAATTCCTCGCATTTCTCCTCGTTCTTCTCCGATGGCAATTCCTCGCATTTCACCTCGTTCTTCTCCGATGGCGATCCCTCGCATTTCACCTCGTTCTTCTCCGATGGCAATCCCTCGCATTTCACCTCGTTCTTCTCCACTTTTTATTAATTCTTCCAGTTCTTTACACATATGCTGTACTCCTTCCTCGGTTTCTTTTAGTTCTTTCACTCGCGATGCCAGTATGGGGCTGTACATGTCGACTGCATTTTTGCAGTTCAGATCATGCATCAGGTGACCTAACTCGGTATCATCCCGATTTGAGCCATTTACATAGATGATATATGCTTCATCTCCGAATCTGGCATTTTTAGATTCTCTTCCTTCCAGATGCTCACGGTTGCTACATTTGCCTCTACAACTTCGGCAATCTGCTCCATTGGGATTCCCATTTGGAGCAGCTTTGTTGCTATGCTTTTTTGTTTTTTCTGTTCGCCGATGGCAATTCCTCGTTCTTCTCCACTTTTTATCAGTTCTTCCAGTTCTTTACACATATGCTGTACTCCTCCCTCCGTTTCTTTTAATTCTTTTACTCGTGCAGCCAGTATGGGGCTGTGCATGTCGACTGCATTTTTACAGTTCAGATCTTGCATCAGGTGACCTAACTCGGTATCGTCTCGATTCAATCCATTCACATAGATGATATATGCATCATCTTCGAATCTACTATTTATTTCCCTGATATTTCTCTCAATGTGATAAATCGGCAATTTATACCCCAACGGATCTCCCTGTGTGATGAAAATCACATAACTTTCTTTCAGCCTACTGTACTGTTCTCCCGGCTTTAATGTATTCATATCCAGCAGACCACTATGATATCTGGCCCTTTTTTCGAATGCCCCTTCGTTTTCATTCTGTATTTCCAAATTGAACTGTTTGCCATCTGCCTCCTCCACAACACAGTCCAGGACAGCGGAGCGGCCCTGCAGATTTTTATAATCTTTCTGCACTGTCACCTCCGCAGTCTTTAACTCAGGGCTTTCCATAATCACCCGGAGGATATGCTCCGCACATTTTGGTTCTTTCAGGACATTGCGCATGAAGGTATCGTCCATGATCGTCAGATTTTCTATGACTTTCCGGCACTGTGCGGTGTAATCCACTGCACCTGTTGTCGGATTTTCCATGATGTACTCTGCTGTTTTTTCAATTGAATGTTCTGTAGATCCTGCCACATCATTTCCCCTTGCACTTTCCGCCTGCGTTTTATCTGGATTTGTTTTCATATCGATTTCTCATCCTTTCTTCCCGTCCAGATGACATCCGAAATGACAAAGAGACACCTGTCAGGTATGCATTTTTGATCTGTTTTGTTGGAAATTCCGCTCAGAACTGAGCATTTTTGAAATGCGCAGGTATAAATCTTTCGATATTTGTCGTTTTACCTGCTTATGTTTTTAGTATAATATATTTTTTCTTCTCTGGCAAGTATTTTTCTTGGCTTCTACTATAAACCTGTTTTCTATAAAACAGACTGTGGTAAAGTCAAAACTTTTCACAGCCTGTTGGAAAGGATTATTTTATACGGTTCAGGTTTTCGTCCAACCAGATGCGCACGGTTCCTGTATTGATTTTTACCACTTTTGCAATTTGTTCTATCGGGAAACCCATTTCTGCCAATGTGGCTGCTGTTTCTCTTCTGGTTTTTTCTACTCCGCGTTGTTCGCCGATGGCAATTCCTCGCATTTCTCCACTTTTTATTAATTCTTCCAGTTCTTTACACATATGCAGTACTCCTTCCTCTGTTTCTTTTAATTCTTTTACACGCGCTGCCAGTATGGGGCTGTGCATGTCGACTGCATTTTTACAGTTCAGATCATGCATCAGGTGACCTAACTCGGTGTCATCTCGATTTGACCCATTTACATAGATGATATATGCTTCATCTCCGAATCTGGCATTTATTTCCCTGATATTTCTCTCAATATGATAAATAGGTAGTTTATAGCCCAACGGATCTCCTTGCGTGATAAATATCACATAACTTTCTTTCAGCTTACTATACGGTTCTCCAGCTTTTAATGTATTCATATCCAACAGGCCACTATGATATCTGGCCCTTTTTTCGGACGCTCCTTCGTTTTCGTTCTGTATTTCCAGCTCGAACTGTTTGCCATCTGCGTCCTCCACAACACAGTCCAGGACAGCGGATCGGCCCTGCAGATTTTTATAATCTTTCTGTACTGTCACCTCTGCAGTCTTTAACTCAGGGCTTTCCATAATCACCCGGAGGATATGCTCCGCACATTTTGGTTCTTTCAGGACATTGCGCATGAAGGTATCGTCCATGATCGTCAGATTTTCTATGACTTTCCGGCACTGTGCGGTGTAATCCACTGCACCTGTTGTCGGATTTTCCATGATGTACTCTGCTGTTTTTTCAATTGAATGTTCTGTAGATCCTGCCACATCATTTCCCCTTGCACTTTCCGCCTGCGTTTTATCTGGATTTGTTTTCATATCGATTTCTCATCCTTTCTTCCCGTCCAGATGACCTCCGAAATGGCAAAGAGACACCTGTCAGGTATGCATTTTTGATCTGTTTTGTTGGAAATTTCGCTCAGAACTGAGCCTTTTTTGAAATGTGCAGGTAGAAATCTGTCGATGTTTGTCGTTCTACCTGCTTATATTTTTAGTATAATATATTTTTCTTCCTCTGGCAAGTATTTTTCTTCGTGCTTCTTATAAAAAAATGCTGTATTTCCCCTAAACCATGGTATAATAAGCTCAACTAACTTTACAGTTTGCAAAGGAGTGACAGCGATTATGAAAAGATACAATATTTTCAAAACAGTACAGCTGATCTTGTTTATTCTTCTGGCTGTGATCTGTCTGAGTGTGGTTTTACTTAATCCGGAGGTTTTCCATCTGGTAGCCAATGACGGCAGCTACCGTCTGATCTGTATTTTGTTATGGGTCGTTCTGGCTATTTCTTTTGTGGGGATCTTTTTGGACTTTTCGTATATGTCCTCCTACAAGAGGGATTTCAGCGAGCTGGATTTCGCCGTACATTCCGACCCGGTATCCGGTATTGCCAACCGCTACAGCTGTGATGCCCTGATCGAACAGTATCTGGACAAGCCGCTCGATCCCAATATCGGCTGTATTATGTTTGAGCTGACCAATCTGGGCGAGATCAACAAGGTCTACGGCCATACCCAGGGTAATACACTGATCCGTGAGTTTTCCACGATCCTACAGACGACGGCTGTGGAGCTTTGCTTTGTCGGCCGCAATGGCGGTAACAAGTTCCTCGCCCTGTTTGAAAAAGGCAGTATGGAAAAGATTCTCTTTTTCCTTACCCGCGTCAAACAGAAGGTGGAGCTGCACAATGAGTTAAATCCGAACTGCCGCATGGATTATCTCTACGGCATCGCTTTTGATGAGGGTGACGCTGTACATACGATCACGGAGCTGATCGCCCTGTCCAACCGCCGTATCCACGAAAAGAATCCGGCAACCGATTCCGAAGATACGGCTACTGTAAACGAATCCATATAAGGAGACTGTCATGGCAGAGTTAGATTATCAGTATCTGGCCAATGTCGTGAAGCGTGCCCAGAGTGGAGACAGTGATGCCTTTGCCGAGCTTTATGCGGCGACATACCAGAAGCAATACCGTTTCGCCTACAGCTACCTGAAGGACGAGTTTCTCGCGCAGGATGCTGTACAGGAAACCTACATATCTGTACTGAAAGGTCTGGACAAGCTAAAGGATCCGCGTCTTTTTGTATCCTGGCTCAACCAGATCTCTTTCCGTGTCTGCTTTCAGATTCAGAAGAGACAGAGCCGTTACGATGCGGAGACTTCGCTGTATCAGGACACGGTTCCCATGATGCCTGATCATTCACGCGATCCGGAGCGCCAGGTGATCCATATCGATGAAAAGGAATATCTGGTCAAGCAGATCTTAAATCTTCCGTTTTCCGAGTCTCAGGCGATCACATTAAAGTACATCAACAATATGACACTCGATGACATTGCGGATATGATGGATATCAGCCGCAGTTCCGTAAAAAGATATCTCGCCAGCGGCAAAAAGCGGCTGAGTAAGATTCTGCAAAAGGGGTGATTTCGCTATGTTTTTCTTTAAATCCAAGAAAAAGCAGCCTGCACTTGACGACGAGACTGCTGCCCTTATGCTGGGAAATATCTTTAATGCCTGTGAAAAGGAGCCCAATACTGTTCCGCTGTCTGTACTGACGTCCTACAGCAATTATCGCCGGGAGCGTTTCCTTTTGCAGAAGGTGATCCTTCTGATCGTCTTCCTTCTGTTCTGTACGCTGCCGTTCTGGTTCGTACCGGCTTCCTTTACGGTCAATATCACCTCTTCGGGCAATCGCTACGATCCTGTCTATGAGGTACATGTGAATGCGCCGCTGATTCCGGTAGAACGTGTGACAGCTACGCTTGGCGGCCATAATGTCCCGGTCTACGAGACGGACAGCCATGTCTACCAGATCGAGCCGGATGCCAATGGTGATCTGACGGTTACGGTCGTTTTAAAGAACCATCAGTCCAATACCTGGACTCTGACGGTAGAGGATGTCGATACAAAGACACCGGTTCTTCTTTCCAACCAGCAAAAGGGGGATAATATCGCTCTCTTTGTTGAAGATGCGGATTCCGGTATCGACTACAGCGGTGTATATGCACTGACTACTTCCGGTGAACGTATCCTACCTGTATCTTTCGATGAAAGTACCGGCGAGATCGATTTTCTGTACCCGGAAGAGACGTTAAATATCTACGTTCCGGATCAGGCGGAAAATGTTCTGCATCTGATCCTTTCCCTGTATTAATTATAAGAAGTAACACAAAGGAGGCACTGTGATGAGAGCTGTACTGTATAAGCCTGTACGATATAGACTCTTTTTCGCATGCCTCCTTTGTCTTATTCTGCCGCTTTTTCTGTCCGGCTGCGGTGACGGACCCAAAGAAGGAGCCAATGCCGTCGAGGGCGAACACCGCACGACACAGACCGATTTTCTGCTGCCTTCTGCGGACGGCGATGTCACCCATGAGGAAAATCATGTAAAGATCGATGCTTCCCATACAGACGAGGGCTACATCATGGTTTCCTATTCCGGTGACGCAGACGCTGCCCGTGTCCAGATCACAGATCCCTCAGATACGGTCTACAGCTATACGCTTCCACTGAAAGAGATGGCGACTTTTCCACTTTCCGGCGGCAATGGCAGCTACAAGATTGATGTGCTCGAACATGCCTACGACGATCTTTATGCCCTTGGCTGTTCCTGGTCTGTGGATGTACAGATTTCCGACGAATTCAAGCCTTTTCTGTATCCCAACCGGTATTGCTGGTACACCAAAGACAGCCAGGCTGTCCAGTATGGGATAGAGCTTTCCGATGCATCGTCCAACGATCTGGATTATGTGGAAAAGGTCTATAATTACGTCACCACATCGATCACCTATGATACAGAACTTGCCAAAAGCGTACCGACCGATTACATCCCGGATATCGACCGGACGATGGAAAAGGGCACGGGCATCTGCTTTGACTATGCGTCGCTGATGACGGCCATGCTCCGTTCGCAGAAGATTCCGACCAAGCTGGAGGTCGGCTACAGTGGCCAGGCATACCATGCCTGGATCAGCGTATATCTGGAGGAATCCGGCTGGGTGGACAATATCATTTCCTTTGACGGTAACAGCTGGTCTCTGATGGATCCTACGCTGGCCGCCAGCAATTCGGCATCTTCTGTAAAAAAATACGTGGGTGACGGATCCAATTACACCGTAAAATACAATTATTAATCATATATGGAGGCGCTCATGGAGAAATCAAACCAAACATACAAGCCTTTCAGTGACCGGGAGATCTCCGCTTTCTGCGGACAGCTCGCACTGATCCTGCAGTCCGGTATTTCTTCGATCGAAGGGATTTTAGTGATGCTTGAGGACGCACAGTCGGAGGAAGAAAAGCGGATCCTCTCTGCCATGCAGGACAGGCTGATCGAGACCGGCAATCTTACCGATGCTTTTGAGGCAGCCGCTGTTTTCCCGCCGTATCTACTGCACATGGTGCAGATCGGTGAGGAGACCGGTACACTGGATACGGTTATGGATGCTTTATCCGCCCATTATGCCAGAGAGGATGCGATCCGCCAGAGTATCCGGAGTTCTGTGACCTATCCGCTGTTCATGGCGGGCATGATGGTCGTGATCATCCTGGTACTGCTGATCAAGGTTATGCCTATCTTTAATCAGGTATTTGTACAGCTGGGTTCTGAAATGACCGGATTTTCCCGGACATTGATGGATCTTGGCAATCTTTTACATACCAATGCCCTGATCTTTGTCGTGATTCTGCTGGTGATCGCTGCTTTTCTGTTTTTCGGTCTTCGTACACCGTCCGGTATGGTGCTGGTCACAAAGATCGGGCACACGCTGCCTTTTACCCGCGCAGTCTATGAAAAGACGGCGGCCTGCCGGTTTGCCGATGCCATGGCGCTGACATTCTCCAGCGGTCTTCATCCGGAGCGCAGTATGGAGCTTGCCTATGAGTTAAACGATGATCCTTTCTTTACAAAGAAGCTGGATACCTGCCGCCAGCTGGTGGCCGATGGCAAAGATCTGTCGGATGCCCTGCACGAGGCCGGTATCTTTACCGGTACATATGCCCGGATGATCACACTGGGTGCCCGCACCGGTACGCAGGAGCAGGTGATGCGCCGTATCGCCGGTCTGTATCAGGATGAGATCGATACCCGTCTGTCCAATATGCTGGCTGTTCTGGAGCCTACTCTTGTGATCGCGCTTTCGCTGATCGTCGGTGTGATCCTTTTGTCTGTCATGTTGCCGCTTATGGGTATTCTTTCCAGTATTTAAAGGAGTGTTTTTCATGTCACGATTTGCTTACGAACGAAAGCCTTCCGGGCAGAAGCGCCATCTGTGGTCTTTGCTTCTGTTTGTGGTGGTCCTGGTCGTTTTTTATGTCAGCCTGGACCGGTTTTCCGCGGATTCCGTCCGGCGCCAGAAGGAAAATCTGGAAAATGCGCTGCAGCGGACGATTACCTACTGTTACGCCGCCGAAGGATCCTATCCGGAAGATCTGACCTATTTAAAAAAACATTACGGACTGACCTGGGATGAGGATCTGTTTTTTGTGGACTACCGGGTGAGCGGTGCCAACATCTATCCGGACGTAACGATTCTGGAGCGTAAAGGGGAGGTGCATTAGGATGCGTTTTTCTCATCAGCAAAAGCATGCGATCGATCTTTTGTTTCCCATCGCACTTTTCTTCGTCTTTGCGCTGTCTGCACTGACGGTCATCCTTTTAGCTACCAATGTCTATCAGGAGACCACGGCGGAATCTTCTTTAAACTACACGGCACAGACTTCCCTGTCCTATATCCGTGAAAAGATCAGCCAGGCGGATGCCGACGGCGATGTTTTCCTGACAAGTCTTGATGGTCAGGATGCACTGTGTCTTCGTACTGCGCAGGAGGGAAACACATATTGTACCTATATTTATGAACTGGACGGTGAGCTGAAAGAGCTCTTTGTCAGCGCAGACACCACGCCGTCTGCTGCCAGTGGCCGCTCTATCCTTCCGGTACGTTCTTTTACCATGAAGGCTGTTGCCGATAATCTGTTTTCTTTTACCTGCATCGCCAAAGACAATGAAGCCGCACATACGGTGATCGCTGTCCGAAGCCATGCTGTATCCTAAAAGGAGTTACCTATGAACCGCAGGACCAATGCGAGAAGCTCGAGTCTGTTTCTGATCGAGCTGATCATTTCCATTCTGTTTTTTGCTGTTGCCAGCAGTGTCTGTGTACAGTTTTTTGTCAAAGCCCGGCTGATGAGCCATGAAGCGGCAGAACTGACACAGGCGGTATCTGCCTGTACGATAGCATCAGAAACGATCGCCTCCGGAGATTCCCTTGCATCGATCTCCGAGCGGTTAAACAGCGTGTATCCCGGCTGCCAGGCCGATCTTACCACTCTTGACCAGGAAAAAGCCCGGACCATACAGTTAGCCGACGATCTTAGTGCGGTATGTTCCCTGAAAGATCAGATGCTTTCTGTAGCACTGCACTGTACGTCTTCATCCGGAGATGCGCTTTATGATCTGACTGTCGATAAATATCTGCCGGGAGGTGAGCCCTGATGCATGAAAACAAAGTCAAAACCCCCGCAGCCAATATCGGCTCATCCCTGCTTCTGGTGATCTTTCTGATCCTGTGTCTGGTGATGTTTGCCACACTGTCTGTCACTACTGCCCGTAGCAATTATCTCTTAAGCCAGCGGGAAGCAGAACGCGTCACCGTCAAAACAGCGGCAGACAATGCTTCACAGCAGGTGCTGGCTGCACTGCCTTCACTGTGTGAAAACGCCGATACAGCTTCTACAGAGACAGTCACCACCACTGTCGGAGATATTTCCGTTGCGATCATGCCACAGGAAAACGGCCATACGGTCTTTTCCTGGCAGATCAGTATATCGGATACCCAGGCACTCTCTGTCGCGGTGGATCTGCCTTCTCTTACGCAGACGCAGACGTATACGATCACCCGCTGGCAGACGATCAAGACAGCCGACTGGTCTTCTACCGATACGGTACAGGTTCTGACGCCCTGAGATACAGCCTGTGGTCTGTTAAAATTTATCTGTAAGGAATAAACGTTATGAAAATAGAAGAATTGTTAAAAAAAGCCGTGGAGGAACATGCCTCCGACGTTTTCATCATCGCCGGACGTGCCGTATCGTTTCGCAAAAATGGACTGATCCATACGGTCGATGACATTCGGCTTTTGCCGGCAGATACCGATGAACTGCTGCATGAGATCTACATTCTGGCCGAAAACCGGGATTTTTCCCAGCTTTCAGAGGTCGGGGACGATGATTTTTCGTTTGCCCTGCCCGGGATTTCCCGTTTCCGTGTCAGCGCCTACAAGCAGCGCGGCAGTTATTCTGCAGTGATCCGTGTGATCACCTTCACATTGCCGGATCCGGCAGAGCTTGGTATCCCGGAGTCTGTGCTGCAGCTGTGTCATACCGGCAGTGGTATGATCCTTGTTACCGGCACGGCGGGTTCCGGTAAATCCACTACGCTGGCCTGTATGATCGACCGGATCAACCATACCCGGGATGCCCACATCATCACACTGGAGGATCCGCTCGAATATCTGCACCGCCACGACCGCTGTATCGTCAGCCAGCGTGAGATCAATGTAGATACGGAAAACTACGTCACAGCCCTGCGCGCCGCTCTGCGCCAGAGTCCCGACGTTATCCTTCTCGGAGAGATGCGCGACTACGAGACGATCGACGTCTCGATGACCGCCGCCGAAACCGGCCATCTGCTGCTTTCCACCCTGCATACGCTCGGCGCAGCCAATACGATCGACCGTATCATCGATGTCTTCCCTGCCAACCAGCAGCATCAGATCGCGATCCAGCTGTCCACGACCTTAAATGCCGTCGTATCCCAGCAGCTGGTTCCGACAGTAGATGACCATATGGTACCTGCCTTTGAGATCATGACAGTCACACCGGCGATCCGCAATATGATCCGAGAAAACAAGATTCCGCAGATTGAGGGCCTGCTCTATGCTTCTGCCCGCCCGGATATGATCTCTATGGATGCCAGTCTGCTGGCGCTTTACAAGGCCGGCCGCATCAGTCGGGATACAGCGCTTTCCCACGCGACTAATCCCGAAATGCTCGGTAAAAAGCTCTGATATGTCTCTTTATCCCAAGCGAATATCTGTATAAAAAGTGCAAAAAAGGTATGTTTTCTTTCCGTCAGTCTCAGGTGACACCGAAAGGGAAACATACCTTTTTATTTTTGTATCAGTGTTTTTTCTTCAGTCTCGTCATACGAAGCACATAGTAGGCCACCAGAAATGCTACAAGCCCGACTCCGGCCACGATCTGCGCCATCTCCATCTTTGCGTCGGAAAAGGCGGTAAACAGTATCCCGGCCACTCCGGCCAGCACCAGACAGACAGCACCCGGCTTTTCAAAGCTCTTTAAAGACTCTTTGGTAAACTTCGACTGCTCTGCCGTACCCACATCTTTCATAAAACCTTTCCGGTACAAAAGCACCCCCGCCACGACCAGATAGCCAAAGATCAGATAACATGCCATAGAAAATATCGTCATTTGTTTTATCCTCCTGTATCTGTCCATTGTAGCACATTTTTTTCCACCCTTCAGCTTCTTTTTCTCCGGCAAAAATACCCGTTGCCAAAGTTTCGGCTTCGTCGTATCATAAAGGTAGTATATCCCATGTATATACCGTACCATTTTCACATATATACCATACGATCTGAGGAGGGATCTCATATGCCAGAAAAAACAGAAGGCTTTGTCCATCTCTACTGCGGCAACGGCAAAGGAAAGACGACCACCGGTATGGGTCTGTGCGTGCGCGCCGCCGGTTACGGATACAAAGTACTGATCTACCAGTTCATGAAAAACAACGATACCAGCGAACGCAATTCTCTTGCCCTGATTCCCGGTATCACCGTAGTCGACGGACTCCCACAGGAAAAGTTCAGTTTTCAGATGACGGATGAGGAAAAAAAGGAGCGCCGCGCCTACTACGAAAATCAGTTTGCAATGATCACACAGAAAGCGGCCGAAGAAAAGTATGATGTTTTATTCATGGATGAGCTGGTCTACACAATCCGCGCAGGGCTGTTTAATGAGCAGCTTCTTCTGGATTTTCTGAAAAACAGACCGGCCCGGCTCGAAGTGATCCTGACCGGTCGTGATCCGAGTCCGGCGCTGATCGATGCCTGTGACTATGTATCTGAGATCTGCAAGATCAAGCATCCCTTCGACCAGGGACTGCCCGCCAGAAAAGGCATCGAAAAATAGCCCTGAAATGAGGAGTGCCCCGTAAGTCTCTCGACCTGCGGGGCAATTATTATGAAAAAATATTATCTGTAAGAAAATGTCTTTCTTAACTGTCTTTTATATTACCACTGATATATGAACAAACTATGAACGACCGGCTTTTCGTCGTAACTTTGTATACTTTTCACGTCTTTATCGCATATCTTTTGTGTAGTTTCACGACAGCAGCTGTTTGATCCAGGCGATCAGACGGGCAAACCAGCCCTGGACTTCCTCTTTGGATACGTTCATCTCACCCAGCTTGTCATACAGCTGTTTTGCCTGTTCTTTCAGATCATCGGCGTTCAGATTCAGATCACCGACCTTCTGCATCACATCATTGATCTTTTCCTTATCTGCATCACTCAGCGTGATATTCAGCTTACCTGCCGCTTCATCGATCGCCTTGTTGATACCGTCCTCATCGCTGATACCTTCCGCTACGATCGTATCCTTTACCGCACCTACCAGTGCCTCGGCGTCAGAGCTGCCGATGTCCTCGGCGATCTCTCCGGTGGTCACCAGCTCATCTGTGGCTGCCTCCAGAGCCTCTGCTTTGATCGGTTCGCCTGAGAGCTCGCTGTATGCCTTTACAGCGCCGATCAGTGCTGCCGTGCCCGACAGTTCAAAAGGGCCGGCAACCACGACTGTGGCGTTTTTCAGACCTGCTGTGGCCAGTGCATTCTGGTACATACCGGTCGTACAGTAGCTGATATTATGTGTCGTTATCTGGAGACCGTAGCCGTCTTTGGCCTCACGGACATAGACGCTTGACAGTGCCCGGCTGCCGATCACAGATGCGGACAGGTAATCATCGAGGTATTTATGCTCCTCTTCATTGGTCACCGTTACCTCATGGCCGTCCAGATCCTTTTCGGATACGGCAAGCAGCTCGAGTACCTTGTCCTTTTCATCGTCGGAAAGATCTGCCCCCAGTGCCACACAGTAGTCCTGTCCTGCTGCCAGTGCCGGCACACTCATCCCACATGTCATTGCCAGTACAAACGCACCGGCCAGTAATTTTTTCTTTATCTTCATATCTTTGTCTCCTGTTTTGCTTTGTTTTTTGTCCTGTATATCATACCAGATTTATGTCAGGAAATCCCGGATATTCATAATTCTTTCTGGCTTTGTTCATTTTTTCTTTACAACTTCAAAATAAATTGCACATAATTTATGGATATACTTAAACCATCAAAAAGCTTACAAGTTATTTTTCATATATTTCTTTTTCATGCGTCGCTTATAGCGACACTCCTTCCTTTAATAATGAAACCGGCCACTTGCTAACAGGTGACCGGTTTCATTATGTCTTTTTATGCTTTTTTGCGTGTCAGTGTATCCGACAGACGGGCAAATTCGGCAAGTGTCAGTGCTTCTCCGCGGACAGACGGCGAAAAGCCGCATTCTGCGATCGCTTCTTTGATCTGGTCGGCGCTGTAGCTGACATCCGCCGCATTTCTCAGGCCATTAAACAGCGTTTTTCTTCTCTGATTAAAAGACGCACGGATCAGCCGGAACATCTGATGCTCGTCGAGTACTTCGACAGGAGCCATATCGTGACAGGTCAGCCGGATCACGGCACTGCCGACCTTTGGCCGCGGCATAAAGCAGTTAGGCGGCACATTGGCGGCCAGATACGGATCAGCATAATACTGTACCGCCAGAGACAGCGCGCCGTAGTCCTTGCTGCCCGGCTCTGCCTGCATGCGCATCGCCACCTCTTTCTGCACCATGACAGTGATCGATTCCACCGGAATCCTCTTTTCCAGAAGCTCCATGATGATAGGTGTCGTGATATAATACGGCAGATTGGCCACGACCTTGGCTTTTTTCCCGCCATTATATTTTTCGATCATGCCCCGGATATCCACTTTCAGGATATCTTCGTTGATCACATGTACATTTTTGTAAGTTGACAGGGTGTCCGCAAGGATCGGTATCAGATCATGGTCGATCTCCACAGCCAGCACTTCTCTGGCATGATACGCCAGATACTGGGTCAGCGTACCGATACCCGGTCCGATCTCAATCACGAAATCATCCTCTGTGATACCGGCTGCATCGATGATCTTGTCCAGCACGTGGGTATCGATCAGGAAATTCTGTCCAAACTGTTTGCGAAATACAAAGCTGTATTTCTGCAGGATCGCGATCGTCTCCGCCGGCTGTCCCAGCCAGGGTTTATTTCCTCGCTCCATAGGTTCCTCCCTCCTTTTGTATCTTTTGGGAACTTTCCCGTTTCGGTGAAAAAGAGGACCATGTGCTCGACACAGTCCTCTTTTGTATCGTTTCTATTTAAAGTTCGAAGTCTTTCTCGTACAGAATGATACGGTTCATACGGTCTGTCTGACGTCCGGACAGCTTTCGTCCGATCTTGCGTCCGCCTTTGGATGCCTTGGCGATCGCTGCGTCAACCATACCTTTAACTTTGGCTATAGATACCGGCTCCTCCACGCTCTGGTTGGCACCGATGATCGTATACAGTGCCAGAATACCCATCTCGTCCATCTTGTAGCCGCATTCTCCGGCGTACGTACGGGCAAAGGTGACCAGCTCATCGTTGGTAAATACCGGGATTTTGATCACGGCATCAAACTTTTCTGCAAAATCCGGATGCTCATCGAAGAGTGTCTTCATATCTTCCTTTTCATCCTCGATGATCAGGATCATGCTGTCCGTCCGAAACTCCATCGCCTGATTCAGCTTAAGTACGGTATCGTCTGTCATGCGACCGGCTTTCTCGATCACAAGGAAGCCGCCGGAAAGCTTGGCTACGACCTGGGCTACATCCTTCTCATTCAGATCATCCGCCTGAATACGGGCAAATTTGGCTGCAGACAGCTCAAACTCTCTGCAGAGTGCCTTGATCAGTCCTTCTGTCAGACGGGTCTTTCCTGTACCCTTTCTGCCCATGATAGCAATATTGCCATGACGGGAAGTCTTGGATACAGCGCCGTTATAAGCGTTCATCAACGCTTCAAGGATCTGGGTATCCATGCCCGGAACCTTGGCAAAGTAGGTAAATACCCGTTTTTGTTCCTCTGTCATCCGGTTGGCCGGAGCAGCACGCATGATACGCAGACGCTTGTCCTGTGGGGTCTCTTTGACCATTTCGCTGTGCTCGATCGTACGCTCAGCCTCTTTTTCCAGCTTTTTCACCAGATCATCTTCCGGTTTTTCAGGCTTCTTTTCCGGTTCTGCCGGATTGGCTACCATATCACTGACCTCTGCAGCGAGCAGGGCCTGCAGATCGAAATCGTCGTCCTTTTTCTCTTCTGTACTCTCTGCTGCCGGCTGTTTGTCCGTCTCTTTTTGCAGATCCAGTGTCGCATGCGGCACATCTACTGCCGGAGCCTTGTACATGGCGTCCTCCAGATTGATCGTTGCCTCCGGTACGGCTGTCTCTGCCTGTGCTTCTTCGGGCTCCTTTTTCTCTTCTGTCACCTGTTTTACGATGGCATCTTCCAGATCAAAAGAGGCTGTATCCTGTGCAGACTCCTGTTTGGGCTCCCGGACTTCTTCGGCTGTGGCCTTTTCGATCGCAGCTTCCAGATCGATCGTCGGCTCCGGCTGTGACTCAGTTTCAGTCACTGGCTGGGGCTCTCTGATCTCTTCTGTCGTAGCTTTGGCGATCGCGTCTTCGAGATCTATGGTTTCTTTTGCATTTTCTGCAGGACTTTCGGTCGTACTGTTTTCTTTTTCTTTCAGGATATCCGCTACTTCGCTTTCGAGGACGCTGGAAAGATCAAAATCGTCTTCGGCAGGTTTTTCTTCCTGTTCTGCCTTTTCGACGGTCACGCTCTGCGGATCTTTGCCATCCACGATGGCATCTGCCTGGGCCTCGAGGATTGAAGAAAAGTCGATCTCATCTGATGCAGACTCTTTTTCTTCTTTCTGCAGGGATGCCGGTCTGGTCACTACCTCTTCGCGGCGCACACCACTCTCTGCCGGCTGTTCCGGTTCGAGCTGCGGTGCATAGCGATCCGTCTCCACACGGGCATACAGATCTTCTTTGGCTTTTTCTTCTTTAGCAGCCGGTTCATCTTCATCGTCATCATCGTGAATCATGCTGCCGATCACCTTTTTGAGACTCTTTGACAGTCTCGACTGCAGGTCGATCGTGCTGGTAAATTCTTCGATCACTGACGGCTTCTTTGGCTCCTCTGCGGTATCCTTTGCCGCGGCTGCTTCATCGGCAGGTTCGTTATCTTCCGGTGTTTCTGCCGGTTCCGGCTCCGGTTTCTTTTTCTTTTTTACCGGCTTCGGCTCTTCTTTTTCAAGAAGCTCCGGCATCGTTTCGAAGCGATGGTCATATTTGTCCTGCTGGGAAGGTGTCAGTGCAGTGTGCTTCATCTTAAGCTCCATGGCACGCACAACATAGATTCCCTCGCTGAACCAGAGAATGATATCATCACATTCGTCGATACATTCCTGCTCCATACCGGCCTGGTCGTACAGCTTTGCCAGCTCATACGCCCAGCGTTCGGTATATTCGCTCTCTTTGTAATCGTGCAGGGCATCGATCTGTTCTTCCAGAGACGCCTCGTTTGCCTTCAGGATCTTATACTGCAACAGGTATCTCGCCGCATCGCGGGGGGCTGCCTTGACAAAATCCTGATAATATTCGGATGCTCCTGCCGTATCATTCATCTGCAGGCACAGCTCGACAAGCCGTGAAAGTATGCTTTTGCCTAAGGAAGCTCTCTTTAATGCCAAAAGAAGGATCCGTTTAGTATCCTCCAGCATATCGTTGACTTCATAAACATCGGCAACCATGCAAAGCGTCCGGATATTTTTGACACGGCGCCAGTCGATCGTCTGAACCAGATCCAGCGCACTGTCATAATCCTGTTCTTCGACCAGATTTTTCAACTGGTCCAGTTTTACCTGATATTCCGCCTTATCCAATGTACTCACCTCAATATTTTCTATGTATCTCTGTACATATTACAAGCAATTATAATCAAAAAACAGTTTAGCACACTGTCTTTAGCTTGTCAATTCAGCCTCTTTTGGCAAAAAAGGGATGCCGCCACAACGGGCGGCATCCCTGCCGGTATAGATTATTTTAGAAGTTGGATTCGGTCGGTTCTACCTTTACTTTATCCAGTTTCCAGATCTCGTCCACATACTGCTGGATCGTACGGTCAGAAGTAAATTTACCGGATTTGGCAACGTTTAACATTGCCATACGTGCCCAGCGTTTTTCATCACGGTAAGCTTCTTCTACCTTCTGCTGTGCTGCGGCATAGGACTTGAAGTCTGCCAGGATAAAGTAGCGGTCGGCTTTGCCGAACTTGTCTGTCAGCAGAGAATCATACAGATCTCTGAACAGCTCTGTATGCTGATAGCTACCATTGATCAGGCTCATCAGCACACGGCGGATATCCTGATCTGTATTGAAGTAATAGTTCGGATCATAGCCGCCATTATTCTCAAAGTTGATAACTTCCTGTGCGGACAGACCGAAGATAAAGGCGTTTTCCTCGCCTACCTCTTCAACGATCTCTACGTTGGCACCATCCATGGTTCCGAGTGTCGGGGCACCGTTTAACATGAACTTCATGTTACCTGTACCGGAAGCCTCTTTACTTGCTGTGGAGATCTGCTCGGATACATCGGCAGCGGCAAAGATCATCTCTGCGTTGCTGACACGGTAGTTTTCGATAAATACGACTTTGATCTTGCCATTGATCGAAGCATCGTTGTTGATAACGTCGGCTACGGTATTGATCAGCTTGATCGTCAGCTTCGCTGTACGGTAACCGGCAGCGGCTTTTGCACCAAAGATAAAAGTTCTCGGATAGAACTCTTTTTCCGGATGATCCTTGATCTCGTTGTACAGATACATGACATGCAGGATGTTTAAGAGCTGTCTCTTGTACTCATGCAGACGTTTTACCTGTACATCAAAGATGGAGTGCAGATCGACATCGATGCCGTTATGCTCTTTGATATATTTGGCCAGACGCAGCTTGTTCTGGTACTTGATGTTCATAAACTCCTGCTGTGCCTTCGGATCATCGACATACAGGGACAGTTTGTCGATCTTCGGCAGATCTGTGATCCACTCATCACCGATATGCTCTGTGATCCAGTCAGCCAAAAGCGGGTTGGCATGCTTTAAGAATCTTCGCTGTGTGATACCGTTTGTCTTGTTGTTGAACTTCTCCGGCATCATCTCATAGAAGTCTTTCAGCTCCTGTTTTTCCAGGATCTCGGTATGCAGACGGGCCACACCGTTGACAGAATAACCGCCAACGATAGCCAGATGCGCCATCTTGACCTGTCCGTCATAGATGATCGCCATCTTGGCAACCTTGTTCTGATCACCCGGATAACGGTTCTGGATCTCGATCAGGAAACGTCTGTTGATCTCCTCTACGATCTGATAGATACGCGGAAGCAGACGGGAGAACAGCTCGATCGGCCATTTTTCCAGAGCTTCTGCCATGATCGTATGGTTAGTGTAGGCACAGGTATGGGTGGTGATATCCCATGCATCTTCCCACTCGAGACCTTCCTCATCAACAAGGATACGCATCAGTTCGGCTACAGCTACGGTCGGATGGGTATCGTTCATCTGGAACGTTACCTTCTTCGGCAGATCGTGGATATCGCTGTGTTTTTCCTTGAATTTCTGGATCGCGGTCTGTACACTTGCGGAAATAAAGAAGTACTGCTGTTTCAGACGCAGCTCTTTACCTGCATAATGGTTGTCATTCGGATACAGTACCTCTACGATATTCTTGGCCAGATTCTCCTGCTCTACGGCCTTTCTGTATTCACCCTTGTCAAAGGAGCTCAGCTCAAAATCATTGATCGCCTGTGCATCCCAGATACGTAAGGTATCAACGACATGGTTGTTGTAACCGATGATCGGCATATCGTACGGCACAGCCATAACAGACTGGTAACCATCCTGAATATAATGGTTTCTCTTTGTTACCGGGTCATAATCCACACGGACATAGCCGCCGAATTTAACCTCTTTGGCATATTCCGGACGACGGAGCTCAAACGGATTGCCGTCTTTTAACCAGTTGTCCGGTACCTCTACCTGATAACCGTCTTTGATCTCCTGTTTGAACATACCGTATTTGTAGCGGATACCACAGCCATAGGCACAGTAGCCAAGAGTTGCAAGTGAGTCAAGAAAGCATGCTGCCAAACGACCCAGACCACCGTTTCCCAGTGCCGCATCCGGCTCCTGGTCCTCGATCAGGTTCAGGTCAAATCCAAGTTCATCTAAAGCTTCTTTTACTTCGTTGTATGCACAGAGGTTGATCAGGTTGTTGCCAAGTGCACGACCCATCAGAAATTCCATGGACATATAGTACACGATCTTCGGGTCCTGTTTTTCAAAGGCATCCTGGGAAGCCAGCCAGTCGTCGATCACGGCATCCTTTACGGTATAGCATACCGCCTGGTATACCTGCTCGGGAGTAGCTTCCTTTAAGGTCTTTCTGTACAGAGTCTTTACATTCTCTTTTACGTTCTTTTTGAATGTTTCCTTTTCAAACTGTGGATAGTTTGACATTACACACATTCCTCCTCTTCTTTGGCAATTTTCTATTACAATTCACTTTGCAGCCGGACAGGTACTGTCCGGCTGCGAAAGGAAGTGATATTTATCACAGTTTTTCAACTGCCAGTGTTACATTTTCGGAATTGATCTTCCATTCTTTTTCATAGCCGGACAGCGTATCGTACTGTGTCTCGTCTGCCATGACTTCATTCTGGATCTCTTCCTGATGTGCTTTTACCAGAGCCTTGATCCTGTCGTTGCCGGAAACAGAGATACGGATCTTGTCCATCACCTCAAAACCGGCCTCTTTACGCATGGTCTGGATCTTGCTGATGACCTCGCGGACAAAGCCCTCTTCGATCAGCTCCGGTGTCAGGTTGGTATCCAGTACAACCGTTACGGTATTGTCACCTTCGGATACATAGCCATCCATCTGGGCCATATCGATCAGCAGATCCTCTTCAAGAAGCTCGATCTTTTCGTCACCGAGATCCAGAACCAGCTTGCCGTTCTCTTTGATCTCAGCCATGGCCTTGTGACCGTCAAGTCCTGCCAGTGCCGGACGGATCTTTCCGAGCAGCTTGCCAAACTTCGGACCAACAGTCTTTAACTGCGGCTTGAAGCTGTAGGTGACAAAGTTCTCGACATCATCTGTGAAGACAACGTCTTTGATATTAAGCTCATCTTCAATGATGGCCTTGAAGAACTCATTCAGTGCATACGGAGCTTTGACATACATCTTGCCGATCGGCTGACGGTTCTTGATATTGGCTGTATTTCTGGCGGCACGTCCCATTACTACGACTTTTAAGAGCTCATCCATGTTCTTTTCAAGCTCTGTGTCGATCCATGCCTCGTTTACAGTCGGATAATCGCACAGATGGATGCTCTCCGGTGCTGTCTTATCAACGGAGCATACAAGATTCTGGTAGATCTCCTCTGTCATGAACGGGATCATCGGTGCTGCTGCCTTGCAGATCGTTACCAGTGCTGTATACAGGGTCATATAGGCATTGATCTTATCCTGCTCCATGCCCTTGGCGCAGAAACGCTCACGGGAACGACGTACATA
>JAHZHB010000097.1 GCA_019420465.1 Lachnospiraceae bacterium | reverse complement strand
GATGACGAGTGACGGTTCTGACTCGTCGGTAAAATAAAAACTGACCGGGCGAAGAAAGTAATGGGGTTAGCCGAAAGGTTGACCCCGTTTTTTACTTTAATCTGCCATGCATATCAATAATTGGTTCAGTGGACTAATTTTGATTCAGGAGGAAAATGAAAGTTGGAATTTACAGCAGATATTTATCAATTGACACAGGAGTTCATGAATGATTATCCAGAAACAAGGTATCCTGAACTAATGCACAAATTGGGAAGACCGTATAGTTGCCTTCTGGTGGATACGCATTGTGACTATTATATATGCATCCCTTTTCGCTCTAACATACATCACAAAAATGCATTCCTGTTTCGAGGAACACAACGATCCCTGTATTCAAAATCAGGTCTCGACTATTCAAAAATCATCCTGGTCAATAAAAACAAGTATATAGATAATAAACAAGCCGTTGTTGATCAGGACGAATATAAGGAAGTTCAAAAGAACCTGATGCGTATCGTAAACGAAGCAGTTGCTTATATTGACGGATATATCGGACATATCACAGGAACTTTACCACTTCATCCCAGACAATTCGCACGAAAGTATCAATATTCAACACTGGTATATTTTCATGATATTATGAAAATATAAAAATATGAAATGAGTTTTTGGATTAATAAATCGTACATACCGTAATTTATATAGTATATTTAAACTCACTTCTGTTTGTATATCAGTAATATTCCCGCAATTATATATACGGTTTTCTGCTGAGTATATAAAACTTAACCTGCGCCTCTTCATCTGTCAGCGGTATATTGACTCTGCCGAAATAACGTTCTGGTGGAGCAACGATATAATCCGTGGTAAAGCAGGGCAGAGAAGAGGAGCGTACAAGCTCCTGAAACGTAAAATCATCTGTCTGTATAAGAAATCGGGAAGCCGGCATTTTTTCACGGCACATAGTGTCCCAGAATCCAAGCTCGGAGCGAAGCAGAAAATTAAAGCCATTGATCTGAGCGAAAGAGAGAGTCTTGTGGCGGACCAGTTCGTGATCTTCTGGCACACAGACATACAGATTTTCTTTCATAAATTCGGCAGCAACATATGTATCATCCCCGTAGAAAAACGGCAGAATGGCGATATCGCAGCTGCCGTTTTTCCATGTGGACAGGACTTCCTCATTCTGGCAGATCTGAGAGGAGATCGTCATCTGCGGGCAGCCAGCGGATAGCTTTGGCAGCAGGTTCCATAAAGGAGCCGGAGCGCAGGATCTGACAGTGATGGTGTGCTGCTTTAAATCAAAGTCACGGACAGTATGCAGCGTATTGTCCACTTCCTGCAGAAGCCTGCGTGCCTGTTCCACAGCCAGCTGCCCGGTTTCGTTCAGATCGATCCTGTTTTTTGTGCGGGCAAACAGCGGTACACCAAAAGCATCCTCCAGATGCTGCATGGAGCGGGTGACAGACGGAGTAGAGATATGGAAAAGTTCAGCGACTTTTGCCAGTGTATGATGGTCGGCAAAGGCGACCAGCTGTTGTAATTCGTTCAGATCAAGCATAGCAAACCTCCATAGTACAGTTTCAGCATAGGATATCTTCTGCAAAGTACAGGGCAGCTCCAGATACTTTGTGACAGAAAATATGGTCTTTTATGATTTTACATTTCAAATTATGAAATGCAGACTGCAATATAAATAGTGTACATGTAAAGAAAAGCGTTGTAAAGTAGAAACTGTAAAAGAAATGACATTTCATAAAACAGGAGGTAAACACGATGGAATATGTAACATTGAACAATGGAATCAAAATGCCGAAGCTTGGTTACGGTGTATACCAGACACCGCCGGAAGATACAAAACGCTGCGTGCTGGATGCAATCGAAATTGGCTATCGCAGTATCGACACCGCTCAGGCTTACGGAAATGAAGAAGGCGTTGGCGCTGCTCTTGCAGAGTGTGGACTTCCCCGTGAAGAGTTTTTCCTGACAACAAAGGTATGGATCACGAATGCCGGATATGAAAAGGCAAAGGCATCGATCGAAGAGTCTCTGAAAAAGCTGGGTACAGACTATCTGGATCTGTTACTGATCCATCAGCCGTTCGGTGATTACTACGGCACATACCGTGCGATGGAGGAAATGTACAAAGCAGGTAAGATCCGCGCTATCGGTGTATCAAACTTTGGCCCGGACCGCTATCTGGATATTGAGCATTTTGCTGAGATCAAACCGGCTGTCAACCAGATCGAAACACATGTCTTCCAGCAGCAGAAGGTAGCACATGAATACCTGAAAAAATACGGCTGCCAGATCGAGTCCTGGGGACCGTTTGCCGAAGGCAGAAAGGATATGTTTACGAATCCGGTACTGACAAAGATCGGTGAAAAATATGGAAAGACAGCTGCACAGACAGCCCTTCGTTTCCTGTTACAGAGCGACGTGGTTCTGATCCCGAAGTCTGTTCATAAAGACAGAATGCAGCAGAACTTTGATGTATTTGATTTCACTCTGACACCGGAGGAGATGAAAGAGATCGAGGCTCTCGACGGTGGAGAAAGCCTGTTCTTCTCTCATTATGATCCGAAGACAGTAGAGTGGTTTATGTCTATTCTGTAAAATATAAAAGTAAGCAGGTGAAAAAACAGCCGCATCATCAGATCATATCTGTGATGTGGCTGTTTTTACGTTGAGAAGCCATTTGGAATGCCAGGTAAGAAAGTCAGATAAAGTTAGACGATACGTGACTGAGAAGGTCAGATAAAAGTCTGGAGGCAGGTAAAAGCTCAGCGGCCAGCTTTTTTTCTTCGTCCGGTGTCATAGAGCGTCCACTTAAAGAAATCGCACCAATTGGCTGTTTATGACTGCCAAGAACAACCGAACCAATACAGAAAACGTTATATTCGTTTTCTTCCATATCCAGAGCATACTGACGCTGGCGAACATCGACAAGATCTTTTAAAAGATCCTGTACATCAGTAATCGTATGCTCCGTCAGTTTCTGTACATCAAATCGTTCCCATTTCTGCAGAAGCTCTGCATTTGTATAAGCAGCAAGAATTGCTTTTCCGGCACTGGTAGCATACAGAGGAGAGCGGCGGCCGACATTTGTATAGATAGAAAATGTCGGAGATTTCTGGCCGATACTCTGGATACATACCAGATGATCCCCATCCTCAACAGAATACTGGGCAATACGTCCGGTTTTGTCATTCAAATCTGCAAGAACAGTATTGATCAGTGACATTTTATCAAATACCTGAATAGAGTTGGAACCAATTTCGTAGAGCTTTAATGTCAGGTAGTATTTTCCCTGCTGTTCATCTTTTTTTAGATAACCGTCTTCTATTAACGTATAGATCAGACGGTGGAGAGATGCCTTGTTTACTCCAATAATCTGATGCAGTTCGTTCAGACTGAGCGCTCCTTTTTCAGATATGGATTCCAGAATCTGGAATGCGCGGTCCACAGTCTGGATGGATTTTGTCATAGTTTCTTCGTTCATATCGCACCTTTTCCTGTCGTGATTTTTCCTTTTAGTCTATCATAACTATGTTTGCTGAAAATGGCAAGAAATTTCAAAGGAAAATGAAACAAAATGAAAATTGAAAAATTGGTTATTATTACAAAAAATAGTGCTTGAAAAATGCAACAAAATATAATAAATTTAAAATGAAATACGAAAAAGTGAAATGCAAAATAAAAATATGAAACAGGAGGAATAAAAATGGCAGTAAAAAAGAAAGCCATCACAGACACAAGCCTCTGCAAAGGATGCAGACTTTGTGTTGGTGCCTGTCCGAAACAGGCAATTGAACCGCTGACAGAGCTGAATAAAAAAGGTTATGAGATCATCCGGGTAAATGAAGATCTCTGTATCGGCTGTGGTATGTGTTATACCATGTGTCCGGACTATGTATTTACGATTGTGAAGGAGGCATAAACACATGAAAGACAATTTTGCGTTAATGAAAGGTAATGAAGCTATCGCAGAATCCGCTTTGCGTGCGGGATGCCGTTTTTATGCCGGATATCCGATCACACCGCAGAGTGAGATCCTTGAGTACATGTCTGCAAATATGGCCGACAGAGGGGGAACGTTTATCCAGGGCGAGAGTGAGATCGCGAGCATGAGTATGCTCTGGGGAGCTTCGGCCTGCGGAGAGAGAGTTATGACATCTTCTTCCGGTCCGGGATATGATCTGAAACAGGAAGGTATGTCGTATATGTCTTCCTATCAGCTTCCGGCTGTTGTGGTAGATGTACAGCGTTACGGTCTTGGTGATGGTGAGATCACAGAGGGACAGGACGGTTACTGGATCGCCACAAGAGGCAGTGGGCACGGAGATTCCAGACAGCTGGTATTTGCGCCGGCATCTGTGCAGGAATGTGCGAATCTGACGTATCTTGCCTTTGATCTTGCAGAGAAATACAGAACGATCGCTATTATCTTAAGCGATGGCGGTATCAGCCAGATGATCGAAAAGGTTGTGCTTCCGGAAGCAAAGGAACATGACAATACCAGGTTTGACTGGGCGATCAAAGGTCACAAGGCTGTAGACGAGCCGAAGGTCAAAGTCACCAATCTTGACCGTTCCATGCCGTACGATGAATACGACAAAATGACAAGAAACAAATTTAAGGAAATGCATGACAAGGAGCAGAGATGGGAAGAGTTTCAGATCGAGGATGCGGAACTTGTACTCGTAGCCATCGGTATTTCCTCCCGTGTGTGTAAATCTGCCGTACGTGAGGCCCGTGCTGCGGGAATTAAACTCGGTCTGCTTCGTCCGATCACGGTATGGCCGTTCCCGGCAAAGGCTTTTGAAAAGCTGCCGGAAAGCTGTAAAGCACTGGCAACTGTAGAAATGAGCCTTTCCGCACAGATGGCGCAGGATGTTCTGTTGGCATCAAAACATAAGCTGCCGGTATATTCTCTGCTCACCAGTAAATATGTAGCGACACCGCAGCAGATCGTAGACTATTGCAAGAATGTTCTTGCCGGTAATGAAGAAGAACTGGAGGTTTATTAATATGGAAATCGTTAAGACTAAACCGCAAATGATCAATCAGCAGGTAGGCTGGTGCGGTGGCTGCGGCCATGGTATCATCCAGCGACTGATCGCAGAATCCTGTGAAGAGATGGGACTTGTTGAGGATACTGTACAGGTTGTGGATATTGCCTGTGCCTACTGGTCCATCGATACTTTAAACTGTGATGGTATTGCAGGACCTCACGGACGTGTGGCAGCAGTAGCTACAGGTATTAAAAAAGTGCGTCCGGAATCCAATGTATATGTGCATGCCGGTGACGGCTGCTGCTATGTTATCGGCTTCTCTGAGACCTGCTATGCGGCACAGAGAAATGTACCGATCACGATGATCGTTGTAAATAACGGAATTTTCGGTATGACAGGTGGACAGATGAACCTGGCGACCACACTGGTCGGAGATAAGACTGTCAGCAGCAAAAATGGCCGTGACGCCAATATCGCCGGTGAACCGTTTGATTTTCTGAACATCATCAAAAATTATCCGATCGCTTACGCCGCCCGTGGTGCACTGTATGATCCGAAGCATATCGAAGCTACAAAGAAGATGATCAAAAAAGGCTTTGAGTACCAGAAAGAGAAAAAGGGCTTTTCCATTATTGAGATTTTATCTCCCTGTCCGACAAACTGGAAGCTTTCTCCGGTGGATGCTATGAAGAAGATTCAGGAAGAAAACGAAAAAGTATTCCCGGTAAAGGAATATGTGGATATCGAGAGAGGAGGCATTCTGTAATGGCTGATATTATGTTTGCTGGTATTGGTGGTCAGGGAGTGCTGACTGCCGGAAAGATTTTGATGAAGATCGCAGCTGCCAACGGCAAAAATGTATGCTGGACAAGTGAGTATTCTGCAGAAATGCGTGGCGGAAGCGCACTTTGCCGTGTTGTAGTATCCGATGAGGATATCGGTACACCGTATCCGCAGGTGCTGGATATTCTGTGCTGTATGACAGAAGGTACATATGACCAGTATATCGGCAGTGTAAAAGACGGTGGTACAGTCATCATCAACAAATCTCTGTTTGGTGAGAGAACCTACCCGGACAACGTGAATGTATATGGCGTAGATGCCATGGGTATCGCTCTGGAGGCAAATCCTCGTGGAGCCAATATTGCCGTACTCGGTGCCATGATCAAAGCTACAGAGCTTCTGAAAGCAGAAGAGTTCGAGTCAACTCTGGAAAAATACTATGAGAAAAAAGGTCCGGGCAATGTGAAATGTTTCCAGCTGGGATATGAACGTGCTGAAAAAATGTAATGCATACGAGGTAAAATGATGAAACTGGATAAATTATTAAAGCCAAAGACCGTTGCCATTATCGGTGCCAACGATAAGCCGGGATTTGGCGGTGACACAACCAGAAATTATCTGAAATTTTCAAAAAATCTGGATAATCTCTATCTGATTCATCCGAAAAAAGAAGAACTGTTCGGACATAAGGTCTATAAGTCCATCCTTGACTGTCCGACTGACGTAGATCTGGCTATTATCTGCACTTCCCAGAAGACGGTGATTTCGCTTCTGGAGGAGTGCGCACAGAAACATGTTGGCGGAGCTGTTGTTTTCGCCAGCGGTTACAGCGAAGTAGGCCCTGCAGGAAAAGTCCTGCAGGAGGAGCTGATCGAAAAAGCCAATGCGCTTGGCATTGCGATCATGGGTCCGAACTGTGCCGGTTTTGCCAACTTTATTGATGGTATCTTTGCTTTCGCGTTCCTGGTAGAAGAGCGTGACCGCCGTGGAAATATCGGTATGATATCCCAGAGTGGTCAGATTGTACTGGGAGGCCTGGACAGCCGTACAATGGGATTTTCCCATGTCATTTCCTCAGGCAATTCCTGCAACGTGAAAGTAGAGGATTATCTCGATTTCCTCGTAGATGACGAGGATACAAAGGTCGTTGCCGCCTATATGGAAGGGGTGACCAAACCGGCACAGCTGATCGAGACCTTCCGTAAGGCTGCACGGAAAAAGAAACCGATCGTTATCTTAAAAACCGGTCGTTCCGCAAAATCCCAGGAGATTGCGGCCTCTCATACAGGCTCTCTGTCCGGTGCTGATAAGGTACTGCGTGCTATCTTTAAACGGTATGGCATCATAGAAGCACATGATCTGGAGGATCTGATGGGTCTGGCTACAGCCTTTTCCTGGCTGGCAAAACTGCCGGAGGGTAAACGCTGCGTATTTATGTGTGTATCCGGAGGCGAGGCCGGCGTCATGGCTGATCTGACAGAGGATTACGGCATTGAACTGGCAGAGTACAAACCGGAGACAAAAGCGTATCTGCAGTCTCTGGTTCCGGAATATGGTTCCGTCAACAATCCATTTGATATGACTGCCGGTATCGGTTATAACACACCGGTCATGGTAGATGCGATAAAGGCTATTTCCAGGGACGAGAATGTAGACTGCATCTGTATAGCCTATACAATTACACCACAGGTATGGGATGATACGATCACTCATATGGTGGAGGCTGTAGAGAAAGCCAGAAAAGATCCGGAAGTCAAACCACTGATCTGGATTCCGTACATCGAGCATACAAGGGATAAGGACAGTGCAGACAGACTGCGTGCAGCCGGTGCTCCTCTGATGCCGACAGGTGTATATGGTGTGGATGGACTGAGAAAAATTCTCGACTTTTCTACATTTGCTTATGAAGACGGCCCGATTGCGCTGCCGGATGATGTACATACAGGCTCAAAAGGTTTAAGTGAGTATGACAGTCTGTGCTATCTGAAAGCACATGGTGTGACGATTCCGCCACAGGCTGTAGCTGCCACAAAAGAAGAAACTGTGGAAGCTGCAAAGACACTGGGATATCCGCTGTCTGTCAAGATTCATTCTGAGGACATTCAGCATAAATCTGATGTGGGTGGTGTTATGCTCAATGTCAGAGATGAGAAAGAACTCAAAGCTGCATTTGACAAGGTGATGAACAACTGTAAAAAGAACGCTCCGCAGGCAGAGCTTCTGGGTGTACTTCTGAAACCGATGTTAAAGACAGGTGCAGAGATGATCATCGGTGTCAGCAACGATAAGAACTTCGGTCCGAGCGTTATGATCGGTATGGGCGGTGTGTTCGTTGAGCTGTTTAAGGATGTGCAGCTGGCTCCGGCACCACTGTCGAAAAAACAGGCCGTAAAGATGATCGAGAGCCTGAAAGCCTTCCCTCTTCTGAACGGCTACAGAGGAAAGCCTGTGTATGATAAAGATGCACTGGCAGATCTTCTGGTTTCCATCAGCCAGATGGCGGCTATGGGTAAGGATGAGATCAAGGAACTGGATATCAACCCGGTATTTGTGACAGAAGAGGGTGTATCTATCGCTGATGCTCTGCTGATCAAATATGAGAAATAAGGCTGGTGAACAACGTGCAGAACAAACCATGGAAAAATGATGCGATCGCCATCGCAAAGATTGTGATCGGTTCTGTCCTTTATGCACTCTCTGTCGTATGGTTTATCGACCCGGTACATATCATACCGGGTTCGATTACCGGCATTGGTGTGGTGATCAAGGCAGTTCTGGGTTTCCCGATCGGACAGCTGAACTTTATCATCAATGTGCCGCTCGTGATTATAGGCACGATCGTACTGGGAAAAAGGCTTCTGATCTATACGGGGCTTACCGTATTTCTGACTTCTGTGCTGATGGACAGGCTGGCTTTTATACAGCCGTTTACCAGTGATGTGATGTTAGCTTCCATCTTTGGCGGTGTGATCATGGGGGTTGGCCTTGGTCTCATCCTGGATGGCGGCGGAACGACAGGCGGTACTACGCTGGTAGGACGTCTGATCTCAAAAAGATATCCGCATGTGCCTATGGGGGATATTCTGATGGTGGGTGACTTTATCATCATCATGGCAGGCTCCTTTGTATTAAAAGACTGGGATCTGCTGCTATACTCCCTGATCGACCTGTATGTATGTGTCGTTGTGATCAATGTGACGATGTATGGATTCAAAAAACAGAGTCTGTCTATCATTCACACAGCGGATAATAAGACACTGCTTGCACAGATCAGAGAACAGAAGCTGGCAAAGGTGCTGCATTCAGATGATGACAGCGTCATTACGCTTTGTCGTAAAGGCGATGTCAGCAAGATCCAGCATCTGGCACAGACACTGGACGGGGAGGCCTCCTGTACGTCCTATGAGGCGGATTATACCTACGGTGATCTGTATAAGGGACTGGAATAAAAAGAATACGGGATATATTTAGAAAAGCTGACATTTTACGGAAGACTGTAAAACGGCAGCTTTTTTTCTGTAAAATTACAGTTGCTCTGAAATTGTATTTGTTGGCGTAATAGTTATATTGTGTTTTTACAAAATTACTGTTTTAGTCAAAATGCATAGATTAAAAAGGCTATATTTTATTACAGATGTCTTTTTCGTTGTATTTGCTGTCTACAAGTGTATATAAAAATATGGCAAAAAGATAGATAATGATCATGTAAAAAATGAAACGCAAACGCAAATAATGAAAAGCTAAAAGAAAGGAATCTGACAATATGGAGATGAGAGGCATCAAACTCAGCATGTTCACTCCGGAAGATATGGCGAGAGTCCATGAGTATTCCTGTGATCTGTTAAAGAGAAATGGTATTAACATCAACAATGAACGTGCATTAAAGATTTTCAAAGAGCACGGTTTTAAAGTAGACGGAAGTCAGATCTATATGACAGAGCAGCAGATTCAGGCAGCTCTTGACACGATCCCGTCCCACTTTGTTTTCCAGGCAATCGATCCGAAAAAGAGTGTAGATCTCGGAAGCGGTGAGTACTGTACCTGTACACCAATCGGACCGATCAACATCCGCACACTGGACAGAGGACTGGAATCCGGAACTTTAAAATCCTGTACAGAGCTGACAAAAATCTATCAGGCCAGCGATGTGATCAAGATCAATACAAACAATGGTGTAGAGGCCAACGATATTCCGGTAGAAAACAGACATCTGGAGGTTATGCGTATGGTTCTCAATCATACGGACAAGCCGATCTACACTCGTCTGTTTGACTATGAACAGATGCATCAGGCGATGGATATGATGGAGATCGTTACCGGTGAGAAGCTGGAAAAAGGCGGAAAACACTGGTTTGCACCGGGTTCCTGCCCGTCCTTAAGTCCGATGGCCTACAGCCGCGAAGTTGCCGATTCTATTGTAGCACTTGCAGAAAGAGGCCAGATCGTAACACTTGGTTCCGCAACAACGACAGGTGTTACAGGACCGATTCAGATCTTTGCCACGATCGTTATGCAGAATGCAGAACAGCTGGCAGGTATGGTACTGACTCAGCTGATCAATCCGGGAAATCCGGTAGGCTATGGTGTAGCTGCATGTCCGGCAAATATGAAAGGTGCAAAATACTGCTGTGGTTCACCGGGACGTGTCGGCTTACAGATCGGTTCTATCGAGATGGGTAAACAGTTCTACCACATGCCGGTACGTACAGAGCCGTATACAACAGAAAGCTCTCTGCCGGATATCCAGTGTGGTATCGAAGCATACGAAGGGACGATGTGCAACATCCTGTCCGGCGGAGATTATCACCTGGGTGAGATCGGTACACTGGATTCTCTGATGACAACTTCCTATGAGAAGACTATCATTGATGAAGAGATCACCAGCCGTCTGTTGTACATCAAAGAAGGTATCGATGTATCCGAGGAGGCAGCAGCTGTGGATGTTATCTGTGATGTGGGAAGCGGTGGAAACTTCCTGTGCGAAGAAGATACGATCGACCTGATGCATGACGCATGGTATCCGAAATACACTGACTGGAACAGAGATATCGAAGCCATCGGCGAAGATTATACATATGTGCTGAAAAAAGCAAATGCAGAGTGGAAGCGTCGTCTGGAAGAGGCACCGGAGACACTGCTTGACAAAGAAGTGGCAAAGGCTGTAGACGAGTATGTAGAAGCTCACAGAAAATAAAAGAAACATATCCTTGTGAGGAGGTAAACGCATGAAACTTGAAGAACTGGTAAGCAATCAGGCTTCACCGGCACTGGGACCGTACTGTCATGGAAGAAAATGTGGCAATATGATCATTACATCCGGCCAGATTCCGCTGACGAAGGATGGAACCTATGTATATGAAGTCAAAGAAGCAACAAAGCTTGTACTGGAAAATCTGGTCAGTATTGTAGAAGCCGGTGGCGGAAGCAAAGAAACCGTAGCCAGAGTCAATGTGTATCTGCAGGACTGGAATGATTTTGCCGCTATGAATGAAGCCTATGCCGAGTTTTTCGGTGATTACAAACCGACCAGAGCCTGTGTACAGGTAGCTGCCCTTGCCGGTGGTGTCCCGCTGGAAGCAGATATGATTGCCTTTGGCGACTGAATACGGTAAACGCATGAATGAATAGATATACAATACATAGTTCCTTACAGACAGGCCGGTGAGGATTGGGATAAGGCCGGCAGTATGAACCATTGGTAAAAAGCAGTTGCCTGCCACAGCTGCTTTTTATAGAAGCACTCCATGATATAGGAAAAGGGATACTGCAAAAGCGTAACATTTTGCAGTACCCGAAAAATAAAAATGAAAATAACAGGGAAAATCCGTAAGAGATCCTGCTGCACAGACAGACAAAACAGTAAGGATCATGAATACAGTTTGGTATGGACGAGTCAGTCTGTGTCAATAGATAAACCCCTTTCCAACATATGTTAAAAACATACAAAAAATGTCGTAAAATCATCTTCACTCATGGTTTTGCGGCATTTTTTGCAAAGGGAAAGAGAAAGAAAAAGAGAGGAAAACGTCATGACATCTGAAAAAAAACAGCTGCGAAACGAGATTTTTGTACTGTGTATTGCCAGTGTACTGTATGCGGTGTCGTCAGCCTGTATTGCTCATATCAGTATCGTTCCCGGCAGTACACTCGGTATGGCACAGATTCTGTATAAAGTACTTCATTTTCCGGTGGGAACAGTCAATCTGCTGCTGAATATTCCCATTCTGCTGATCTGTGTCTGCAGATTTGGTAAAAAGGTGCTGATCTATACAGCCGGTGTACTGGCTTCGTCTGCCATAATGATCAATTTGCTGGTGCCGCACGCACCGATGATATATGGATATGACAGAATCGCTCTGGTTGCCGTTGGAGGCGCTGTAAACGGTGTGGCCTGCGGACTGATCATGCATGTCGGAGGCAGCGTTGGAGGCACTACAGCTGTTGTGCGTGTGCTGAAATCACATTTTCAGGGAATGAATGTCACACTGGTCATGTTTTTGTCGGATGCCGTGATCTATATTACCGGTATGGCTTTGCTGCATGCTGCATCAGCACTGTTTTATTCGATTTTGTATTCTGTCGCAGCCTCTGTCTGTATTGATATCTGTTACACTCTGGGAAGAGAGAAAGTTGATACAGTTGAAGAAGTATAGAAGGGAAAGCTGTCATCTGCCGATAGAGGTCGATGACAGCTTTTTATTGCCAATGCATATCAATAATTGGTTCAGTGAACCAATTTTGACATATCAGATAATCTGAAAATGCTTACGATATTCTTTTGGAGAACAGCCGAATTTTTCTCTGAACAGCTTTGTGAAATAACTGGTAGAAGAAAAACCGCAGGAAATGCTGATATCTGTGACAGAATGACTGGAATTAACCAGATACTGACAGGCCTGTTGCAAACGAATATTAAGCAGGTATTCAAAAGGCGTTGTATGTAACTGAGTCTGAAAAGCGCGGTTACATTCTCTGCGGCTGCACATGCCAGCGGCTGCTATATCGTCAAGGCTGACCTTTTCAATAAAATGCTCATTCAGATACGTGATCATCAGCTTGATGCGATGAGAAGACATCTTTCCGATCAGATTTGTTCTGTAATTGATGGTTACTTCATCAAAATGTGCCCAGAGTTCAAAAAGTTTGGAAGATATAAGCAGTTCGTAATGCGGATTTTTTTCATCATACAGACGAAAAGCTTCTTTAAGAAGACGCAGGATGGAAGCATGATCAGGGTTGTCACAGTCCAGATGAAAAATATCGAAGTCGGAGTTATCTGTAATAGGACGAACATATTTTGACATAATGTCACTTCGCAGATTTCCGCCGATCAGTTCCGGATTGAACATACAGTAAAAAAAGGAGGTAGGGGTGTCATCGGGATATTCCAACATATGGGGAATATTGGCATTGATGAAGCCACCATGTCCTTTCTTAAAGATGTAGGCACCGTTAGTTGTGTGATATTTAAGCCGGCCTTCTGTTACGTAGAAAAAATGGACAGTGGTGTGCCAGTGCCAGGGATATGTACCACGGGGATAGGATTCCCGTGCGGAAAATTCAGAAAAAAAAGGAAAACCAGGAGAAGTAGCAGCGTTTAATTCTTCGAGTGTATTACCGTTGATTACAAAATATTCTTCCCACTTTTTGGCCATATTATTATAACCTCCTGACGAAATAAGAAAAATCAGTTTTTATTCAGTTTAACATGCAGAAGAATAGTTGTCCATATACTGCAATATAAAACACAGAGAAAATACTGAGATATAAAAAAAGAAAAAACATGAAGAAACGGAAATAATAATGGAAAACAGGAGAAAAATGGAAAGGCCAGATATATCATACGGATGGCCATATACTTATAAAAAAGCAGATGAAAAATATAAAATTTGGTAAAAATGTATGGAAAATGGCCAAACATATCTAATGTTGATGGCCGGAAAATTATAATATGTGGCTAGAAGTCTCTATAAAAAGAAAAAAATATAAGGGATAATTCATATATACGAAAGAAACGGGAAAAGGAGGGAAATCCAGTGTACGGATAGAAAAATAAAGACAATATATACTCCGGACAAACAAGGAGGAGGACAAAATGGAAACACTGAAGACAGATAAAAACAGACCACTGAAACTGCTGATGCATACATATTCGTTGCATTTCTGGGGCTTTGGCTCAAGCTGGGGGATAGAAAACTTTAAATTTGAGAAAAAGATGAGTCTGTATGAGCTGATGGATCTGGCAGCTGAGTGGAAATTGGACGGATTGCATGTGACCAGAGTGGATCTGGGGACAACCAGAGGAGCTGAACTGGATGCTATCAGAAGAGAGGCTGAAAAAAGGAATCTGATTCTGGATTTTAATGCATCTTTTGATGACGTAGATCCAAGATGCAATGTGACGATAGAAGAGGCGATAGAAATCGCCGGACATCTGGGATCGGATATCGTGAAATGGGGTCTGGATATAAAAAGACCGCGAAAGCTTTATGGGTCAAGGTTCTGTCCTGAGGTTATGGCACAGCTGCAACATCGATGGGAGCAGTTCCAAAAGGCACTTCCGCTGCTGGAGGCCAGAAATATACGTTTTGCTCTGGAAAATCATACGGACACATTTGCTGATGAAGTAATATGGCTGATTGAAAAAATAAATCATCCCTGTGTCAGAGCATGTGTGGATACGATGAATCCTCTGTATGTGATGGAAGAGCCGGAAAACTGTATAAAGAAAATGTTGCCGTATTCTATTTATACGCATTTCAGTGATGACCGGATTACGTGTGATCTGATGGGAGTTCATTCGGTTGGAGGCGCTGTTGGCCAGGGATCAATGGATGTACCATTGATGTTAAAACAGTTCAGAGAACTTTCTCCCATGGATCGGATAACGTTTGAGAATGAATGTTGCCTGCAGTATGAAGGGGAAGATCTGGATGTTGCAAGAAAACGGGAAATGAAAGCATGTGCGGACAGTATCCGGTATCTCAGAGAACTGGGTGTTGGGGTAAAAGGAAGAAAGTGAATAAAAGGAGAAAAACAAATGAGACTTACAGCTTATGAACAGGACATGCTGGATGGTAAATATGGAAGATTCAAACAGGTAGCACTGGAAAATGTATTAAAGTATGCGCAGGTGGTAGGTGCGGATGAGCTGGTGGAAATATCCAAATCGACATTGTATTTTGGGGCACATTCCTATCTGGAAACCTGTAAATCGGATAATTATGATGAGATTTTTTCGAAAATGTATTTATGCACAGATGAAATCGTGCCTATAGAAAAATTCGCAGATAACTGTTATTGCCAGACATGTGTTGCTCCCTGTGATCAGTATGATTACAAGTTTAACAGACTCCCAAAAGAACTGTTTGACAGAAATACAGCGTATCTGAAGAGAACACTGGATGCGGGATGTTGTATTGCAGGATCGTGTACACCGTATCTGAATGGCTGGGTACCATTGATGGGGGAATATGTTGTAACTTCGGAATCCAGCAATATTACGATGAGTAATTCAGCTTTTGGCGCAAGATGTAATGCAGATGGCGAAGAAGCTATTACATGGATATCCATTTGTGGACGTGCACCTAAATGGGGATTTTATTTACCGGAGAATCGTTATGCAGATACTGTATTTCATATAGAATGCAAATCGGAGACACGTCTTGACTGGGATGTGATTGGTTACACGGTAGGACGCATGCTGCCGCCGCACGGTGTACCGGTACTGACAGGAGAATTTCATCGTCCGAACCTCACAAAGCTGAAACAGTGTTTCACCGCTATGGCAACGACAAGCGCCTGTGAAATGTGTCATATTGTGGGGGTCACTCCTGAGGCACGCAGTCTGGAAGATGCCCGTGGTAATAAGAAACTGCGCGGTGAATTTACGATCACACAGGCGGATTATGAAGAGTCCTATCGCCAGATATGCTCTGCAGGCAGCGGAAAGATAGATTATGTGATTCTCGGATGTCCACATTACAGTCTGGAAGATATCCAGCAGGTAGCCGAATATCTGAAGGGCAAGACTATAGCAGAAGGTGTGGAATTCTCCGTATGGACAGACATGTCAACAAGAGAAATGGCAAAGGCCAGTGGATTTCTGGCAACGATAGAAGAGGCTGGTGGTCATCTGATGTGTTCGAGCTGCCCTCTGGTTATGGACCCGATAGCTTTCAGACATGTAAATGCGTTGGTGACAGATTCAGGAAAACAGGGACATTATATGCATTCCAGCTTTGATCCGGCAAAACATGTACCGATTTATTACGGCGATATTTACAAATGCATCGATGCGGCAGTCACAGGATACTGGAAAGGAGAATTCTGATGGAAAAAACAATACTCACAGGAAGAGGCGCTTATAATGGAGTTGCAGAAGGTGAAGCACTGGTTTTGCCTGACAGTGTACAGGGCTGGGCCGGTCTGGATGAAAAGACGGGCATCATTATAGAAGAGGCTAACAGCAAATGTGGCGCTTATATAGGGGGAAAAATCCTGATCCTTCCCTGTGCAAAAGGGAGTAACGGCTGGGCCAGCCATTTTTATTCGGCAAAAGTAGCGGGACATGTACCAGTTGCATGGGTAATTCAGAAACTGGATTCACGATGTGCCGCCTGTATTGTGGAACTTGGCATTCCGGCTGTTGTAGAAACAGAAGAAAATCCGTTTGACTGTATACATGACGGTGACTGGATTCGGGTAGATGGAACACATGGAACAGTGGAAATACTGAAAAAAGCAGAAGGATAACAGTGCTCTGCAAAAGGGAGAAAAATGAACGATATAAAAAAAGAACAAGAAAAAGGAAGAGTTAACAGTCTGGCATTCTGGCCGGCATGTATCGGTTTGATTGCATTATTGATCGTCAGTATATTTTTTAAGGAACAGATGGCCGCCATCTTAAATTCGTTATTGTATGGTATGGCAGATTATGTGGGATGGATCATCAATTTGTTTGCCTTAGTCTGTTTTCTGATCATTATTTTTATTCTGATCAGCAGATATGGCAACATACGGATTGGCGGAGAAGATGCGAAACCAGAATTCAGCAGATTTAACTGGATTGCCATGACAATCTGTGGAAGTATCGGTACGGGACTTTTGTTCTGGGCAATGGGAGAACCGTTGTATAATTTTTTCGGACCACCGGCATATGCAGGTGCAGATCCGGCGACAAGAGAAGCTGCTATATTTTCTGTGTCTCAGGTTATGTGGCAGTGGTCATTTGTGGAATTCTCCATGTATGCCGTCTGTTCCGTGGCTTTTACTGTAGCTGTGTATAACCGGCGGAAAAAACTGAGATTCAATGCAGTTCTGGACCCCGTATTTGGAAGACACCAGTGGTTGGAAACACTGATCCATGCTGTTATGATTTTTGCCATGGTGGGTGGCTGTGCAAATTCGATGGGTGTTGGTCTGATGCAGATTGGAGCCGGTCTGGAGTCTGCATTTGGCATCAGTCAGTCTAACATGGTGTACCTGCTTGTTGCTGCTTTTATCGGTATTATGTTTGTTGTTATGAGTGTGTCAGGCATCCATAAAGGACTGAAGTACGTATCTACAGTGACATTCTTTATTTTCTGTGCACTTCTGGTTTATGTCTTTGTGTTTGGTGATACTGCTTTTATTGGTAAGCTGGCATCAGAGTCTATAGGAAAATTGCTGGATAGCTGGGGATCTAAAACAGTCATCAACAATACACTGTCAGATGATACCTGGTATGCAGACTGGATTGTACAGTACTGGTCATCCTTTATTCTTTACTGTCCGGTATTCGGCATGTTCTTCTGCAGAATGGCCAAGGGAAGAACTCTGAGAGAGTTTCTGACAGTTAATGTATTGATTCCTTCCGTTTTCTGTATTGTCTGGATTGGTGTATTTGGCAGTCAGACGATCAGTCTGCAGACCAGCGGAAAGATGGATGTGTGGGCTATGGTACAGAATTCAGGTATGCAGGCAACCGTATATCAGATTATCAATTCGCTGCCTTTGGGTGAAATTGTACAGATTGTATTTATTCTTGCTATTATCGGATCGTTTACAACGATGGCTGATCCAATTGCGGCAGTGCTCGCTACAATGTCTGTGCACGGTCTGACCGTAGATGATGAAGCACCGAAAAAATTTAAAATCATCATTGGTCTTCTGATTACGGCTACAGCGTATACCACCGTGGCGACAGACGGTGTGAATGCAGTAAAAGCGATGTATGTCATTTTAGGTGCACCGGTTATGATTGTCGTTGGTATCTGTATTGTTTCATTTTTCAAGCAGGCTAACGAGATTGAAAAATATCCGAATCATATGCTGCCGGAAGAAACTGCAGGAGAAGAATAAGACAGCGAAAATATAACGCAGACGATAAAAGGGGTATGGGAAACTGAGAAAGATGACAGTTTTCCATACCCCTTTTTGTATAAAAAAGCATCAGTTCGTCGGTGTATACGTCTGAAAATTATTCCTGTATTCTTTCGGAGAATATCCGAACTGTTCTCTGAACACTTTGATAAAATAGCTGGTTCCGCCAAAACCACAGGAAACACTGATATCGGTGATTGAATGGCTGGTATTGACCAGATAGTAACAGGCTTTCTGCAGCCGGATCTGCTGCAGATATTCAAAAGGTGTGGTGTGCAGCTGCTGTTTGAAGGTACGGTTGCATTCACGTTTGCTGCAGAGACCGGCTTCGGCAATCTGATCCAGTGTG
>JAHZHB010000096.1:1350-9039 GCA_019420465.1 Lachnospiraceae bacterium | reverse complement strand
CTACCTTTGGATGATTTATTCTTTGGACAGATGGACATTACTACACCTCCTTAAAATTACTGAATATTTCTCTGAATGCTGCCATGCGGGGATCCAGGCTTTCCTGATTGCAGGAACATTGTCCCTTGTTCAGATCCTGTCCGCATACTGTGCAGATGCCTTTACAGTCCTCCTTGCAGAGTACTCTAAGCGGCCAATGGATAAGAATCTCATTATGCACCAGTCGGTCCACATCCAGACATTTTTCTTCCGTGATACAGTTTATCATCTCAGACTCATCTTCGTCTTCGTCGAGATGCATCACATCCACACGATGCTCAAAGTCCAGATCGATAGCCACTCTGACGGGCGCCAGGCAACGGGCACAAGCCGCTGTAGCCGTCACCGAACACTGTCCGGTAATCTTAAGCACCTGATCTTTCTCATGCTCTATAGTAAGCTGTACAGGGGATTTTTCGACAAGCTTATACTGCTCGCCTTTTGCACGTTTAAAATGTGTCAGTTCCAGCGGAACCTCCATCTCCTGCGTCATATTTTCCTGAGATAAAATCTTTGTCAGATCAATAAGCATAATCGTCTCCTAATCACACTTTGATTAGTATAGCGTCAGTTTTACGCTTTGTCAAGTAATTTTTCTTGATACTTTACATTTAATCTAAAACTCCGTGCGGTCTGCACCGCACGGAGCAAATATCTGTAACTTTTTTGGTCTTTTATTTAACCAGTGCTACTGTATCACGGCAGATAGCCAGTTCTTCGTTGGTCGGGATGACACAAACCTTAACTTTGGAATCCGGTGTGGAGATTACATTGTTCTCGCCACGTTTTGCATTTGCTTCCGGATCAACCTGAACGCCAAGGTATCCCAGATGTTCCATAACTTTGGCACGTGTATCCGGACCGTTCTCACCAACACCTGCTGTGAAAGCGATCGCATCCACACCATTCATGGCTGCTGTGTAGGCACCGATGAATTTAGCTACCTGGTATGCGAACATGTCAAGAGCGATCTGGCATCTCTCGTTGCCCTCTTCTGCTCCCTGCTCCAGATCACGGAAATCGCTGGATACACCGGAAACGCCCAGCATACCGGATTTCTTGTTCAGTACGTTCATTACGCCTGCAATATCCAGGTTCTCTTTGTTGGCGATATATTCCATGATAGCCGGATCGATATCACCGCAGCGAGTACCCATAGCCAGACCTGCCAGAGGTGTCAGACCCATGGATGTATCTACACATTCACCGTTCTTTACAGCGGAGATGGAAGAACCGTTGCCCAGGTGGCATACGATGATCTTGGAGTTTTTCAGATCCAGACCCAGGAATTTGGCTGTTTCTTTGGATACGAAGCTGTGGCTGGTTCCGTGGAAGCCGTAACGACGAACGCCGTATTTCTCATAATATTCATACGGAAGGCCGTACAGATAAGCTTCCTTCGGCATTGTCTGATGGAAAGCTGTATCAAATACACCTACCATCGGTACGTTCGGCATCAGCTCTTTACATGCATTTACACCGATCAGGTTAGCCGGGTTATGCAGCGGAGCCAGATCGTTGCAGGACTCTACAGCTTTGATCATCTCGTCATCGATCACTGCGGAGCAGGTGAATTTCTCACCGCCGTGTACCATACGATGGCCTACAGCACCAACCTCATCCAGGCTCTTGATAGCGCCTGTTTTGTCATTTGTCAGGGCATCCAGTACCATCTTGATGGCTTCTTTATGTGTCGGCATGGCAGCTTCTGTGATCTCTTTGTCAAGACCTGCCTTCTGGTATGTCAGACGTCCGTCGATACCGATTCTCTCGCACAGACCCTTTGCCAGTACTTTTTCGCTCTCGGAGTCGATCAGCTGATATTTCAGAGAAGAACTGCCGCAGTTGATAACTAATACGTTCATTGTAAAAATCCTCCTGATTTTTTATGGGTATCCTGTGAAAGCGCCATCGTTTTCGCAGGATATCCCTGATATATGTTTTTATCTGCAGCTGTCAGTGACAGCCGTTTTTATAAACGATGCCGGATTATTTTGCAGCCTGGCACTGTACAGATGTGATGGCAACTACACCAACGATATCCTCAGCAGAGCATCCTCTGGACAGATCGTTGACCGGTGCAGCGATACCCTGTGTGATCGGGCCGTAAGCTTCTGCTTTTGCCAGTCTCTGTGTCAGCTTGTAACCGATGTTACCTGCATCCAGGTTCGGGAAGATCAGAACGTTTGCCTTACCTGCAACATCGCTGTTCGGAGCTTTGGAAGCACCTACGCTCGGAACGATAGCTGCGTCAAGCTGGAACTCACCGTCAAGCTTAAGCTCCGGATTCTGCTCTTTGGCGATCTTTGTAGCCTCAACGACTTTGTCAACCAGTGCATGTTTTGCACTGCCCTTTGTGGAGTGGGACAGCATAGCCACAACAGGCTCTTTCTGTACCAGTGTCTTGAAGGAATCAGCGGAGGAAGCTGCGATAGCTGCCAGCTCTTCCGGATTCGGATCCTGGTTTAATCCGCTGTCTGCAAATACGAATGTACCGTCAGCACCGAATTCGCAGTCCGGTACTACCATCAGGAAGAATGCGGATACGAGCTTTGTGCCCGGTTTGGTCTTCAGGATCTGCAGGCACGGTCTTAAGGTATCTGCTGTGGAATGGCATGCACCGGATACCATACCGTCTGCATCACCCATCTTTACCATCATAACACCGTAGTACAGATACTGGTTCAGTAAGATCTCTCTTGCCTGCTCCGGTGTCATGCCTTTTTTGCTTCTCAGCTCAACAAGCTTTGCAACGTAAGCTTCTGTTCTGTCAGATGTAGCCGGATCAACGATAACAGCACCTGTCAGATCCAGTCCTTCGCTGCCTTTTTTTACAGCCTCTTCGGAACCTACTAAAACGATCTTTGCGATACCCTCTTTCAGTACCTGTGCTGCTGCCTCATATGTTCTTCTGTCTTCTGTCTCCGGAAGAACGATTGTCTTAATGTCTGCTTTAGCTCTTGCTTTGATTGTGTCAATAAAACCCATTTGTTTATGACTCCTTTCGTATGTAATCCGTCCATAGGGGCATCTGACATAGGCAAACGCCCGTATAGTAAAATTATACCCCTATAAAATCACTTTCGCAAGTGAATTGTACCGGAAATTCCCGTACATTGTCTCTCTCTCTTGTGCATTTTTCCGTACAATATTCCTTTTTTCAGAAAATTTGCCTGCCTTTTTCAGGAAAAGATTGCAGTCTGTTTTCTACTGATGCTATGATAACAGCAAAGCTATTTTTCAACAGGAGGACACCATGAAGACAGCCGGTATCATCGCAGAATACAATCCCTTTCACAGCGGACACGCCTATCATATAGAAGAGACACGCCAAAAAACAGGTGCTGACCATATTGTTGTTGTCATGAGCGGCTCCTTTGTCCAGCGCGGCACACCGGCCATCTGCGATAAACATCTGCGTGCTGCTTCTGCTCTGCGAAACGGTGCCGACCTCGTGTTGGAGCTTCCGGTATCGTATGCTGTCGGCAGTGCCGAGATATTTTCACGCGGTGCGGTCGAGATACTGGACCGTCTGGGGATCATCGACTGCATAAGCTTCGGTGCGGAGACGGACGATCTTAAAGAGCTTTCCTCTCTGGCCGATTTTCTTCTGGAGGAATCCGAAGAATACAAAGAGCAGCTGAAAAGCCAGCTGGCCAAAGGGCAGAATTTTGCCCGGGCGCGCGCTGCTGCCATTCCAAAAATCCATGCGGATATCTTTTCTTCCCCCAATGCGATCCTTGGTATTGAATACCTCAAAGCCCTGAAGAAAAGGCAAAGTGCCATACAGCCGGTCATCATCCGGCGTCTCGGTGCCGACTATAATGAGCAGAAGCTCTTTACCCCTGCTAAAAGTATCGGCTTTTCCAGTGCCAGCAGCATCCGGCGCGAGCTGTTGAAAGAGCAGGCTCTTTCCGGCAGTCTGTCTTCACTTTCCGGTGCCCTGCCACAGGATATGCTGGATGTGCTTTCCGGTCTTTGCCAAAGGCATGCTCTGCTCGGTGAAGACGATTTTTCCGAACTGCTGCATTACCAGATCCTTAAAAAGACAGAGGAAGAGCTTACGCTGTCTCCGAGCATTTCCCCGGATCTGGCCAGACGCATCAAGAGGCACCAGTACCGTATGCAGTCCTTCTCGACTTTTGCCGACCTCGTAAAATGCAAAAATTATACCCACAGCCGCATCCGCCGCGCCCTGTGTGAAATCCTTCTGGATCTCAAAGAGCCGCAGCCGATCGGGCAGGTACGGGTACTTGGCTGCAGGAAATCGGCTCTGCCGCTTTTATCTGCCATTTCCGAAAAAGGGAATCTGCCGCTGATCACATCCCTCTCCAGAACAGACTGTTTCTGGCAGAGTGATATCCTGTATGATATGGTACTTTCCCATAAACAGAAGCAGCCTATGACCCCGGAACCTTCCAAGGGGATGCTGATCATCGACCCCTGAATCTTTTTATTCTAATGAAAAAATCCCGGGTGAACTGTCGTGTACAGCTCATCCGGGATTTTTTATCTATGTACAGCATATGCCAGTCAGCATCTGTTTCGGACCTCTTCGGTGTTTTTCAGTTATCCGAGCGTGAAAATGCGTTTTTCATCTTACTGCTGGCGGTAAACAGTACCTTCTGTAAGAGTGCCTGCGTCTCCCGCTTTGCCATATCTGCCATCTTACTGTTACAGTCTTCCAGATAGGCAGAAACATCCGCAGGCTTCTTCGCCATATACACCTCATCGAAGCGATGCAGCATTTCATGCCCCAGGGAACGCACTTTCAGCTGATACCGCTCGATATGGGAACTGCAGCTGTTGTAATGCGGATCCGCCAGTGCACCGATCAGGCGGCTGTTCCAGTAGAAATTCTCTGTCGTGACTTCGGCCGTCGTATTGGCCAGATAGTCTGGTGTTGTATTGACATTTCCGTAAAACGGCACCATCTCATTAAAGGCATTCGAACCGACAGCGATCCATTCAACGGCCCGGATCTCTTCCGGCATATACGGACGCAGCTGGGTGATAGCGACAAAATTATTACGGTTGATACCGATCGCACGGTATTTGCCCTGCAGACGCTTATCCCCATGACTGTCGTAAGGATCAAAATCCGTCCCCTGATAGTGCGAGGACAGCACGTATTTGATATCCTCCGGTGTGATCTTTCGCTCCGGCACCATACTCCACGGCAGAAAGTCCGATTCCGGTGTAAAATCAGCACCCTCGCCTTCCCATACGCAGGTATTGGGATTTAAGTATTTCAGCATATACCATGCTCTCGGTGTGTTATACACATGATCTGCATCATCATGGCTGCCAAAAGCGGCACGTACATCAAAATCCGTCTGGTCAGCCGGATCGGTATTTTCCATGGACAGATCCAGGTGATACTTTCGTATAAACTCCAGCATATCTGCAGAACAAAGATGTGATTTTTTCTCGCCATAGGCATCAGTAAAGTCAAAGCTGTCGATGCCCTGCTGATTCGGCATCACCACATACGCATCATCCGGTACACGTCTGGCGATCCAGTGATGGCCGCCGATACTCTCCAGCCACCAGATCTCATCAAGATCCTGGAATCCGATACCATTGATCTCATATGTACCATACTCTTCCAGCAAAGCACCCAGGCGGAGCACACCTTCTCTCGCACTGCGAATATAGGGAAGCACGATCGTCAGCATATCCTCCTCACCGATACCTCCCGGTACCAGCGGATCTGCTCCCAGCACACGGGAATTGGACGTCAGCGTCTCCGTTTCACTCATCGCCACATTACATTCGTTAAATCCGGCTTCTCCCCAGATGCCTTCCTCAGGCAGTGCATTCGGCATCGCCGTATAACGCATGGGATCATCCGGAAGGTCGATCTCTACCTTCGAGAGTACGGAAACATAATGACGCGGCTGCTTATCCGGCGTCACTACGATAAATTTTTTCGGGTCAAAGGATCCCCACCCCGAATCCTCGTTTCTCGCCATCATGGTCGATCCGTCATAGGTTGCTTTTTTTCCAATCAGTATCGTTGTACAGGGCATAACTATACTTCCTTTCGTTTTAACTTTTGTTCTATATATGCAAAAAAGGAAAGTCCTAAATCTTAAGACTTTCCTTTCACTCACTGCGGAAGATGGGACTTGAACCCACACGAGCGCAATGCTCACAAGATCCTTAGTCTTGCTCGTCTGCCAGTTCCGACACTTCCGCATATCTGATCGGTAACCCGAACGACAAGTAGTACTATACCATCAGCCAACAGAAATGTCAACATGTTTTTTGAACTTTTTTATTTTTTCTTATTTTTTTGAATAATCAGATCATTTCAGACAATTTATGTTTCCGTCTGTCCGCCCAGAAATCTGTACAGCATATCATCCAGTCTTTGCAGATTGACCGGCTTGGACAGATGTGCATTCATACCACTGGCAATGGACTGCCGGATATCCTCATCAAAAGCATTGGCACTCATAGCGACCACCGGCACCTGCCTGCAGTAGTCTCTGTCCATCCGACGGATGACCTGTGTTGCCTCCAGACCATTCAGTACAGGCATCATAATATCCATCAGAACCAGATCATAATAACCTTCTGTACAGTTACGGATACAGTCTACAGCTTCCTGTCCGTCATGTGCTTCCTCAACCGTGATCTTTCTTTCTTCCAGCAAGGTACGGATGATCTCCATATTCAGTGCATTATCTTCGACTACCAGTACACGTTTTCCTTCAAAACTGATCTGTTTTGGACGTCTGACCGGTACCGTCTGTTCACGACATACCGGCTGCAATTCCAGTGTAAAACTGAATGTACTGCCCTTTTGCGGTGCACTTTCCAGTTCGATCTCCGCATCCATCATATGGACCAGATGGCTGCTGATGGCAAGCCCGAGTCCCGTACCCTGTGTACGTGCCAGTCTCGAATCATCCGCCTGTTCAAAGCGTTTAAAGATCAGCTGCTGCTTATCCTTTGCAATACCTATACCGTCATCCACGACAGCGAAGGATACTTTTGATCTTTCCTGAGACATGCAGGTTTCCTTTACACGAAGGGTGACATGGCCACCATCATGAGAATACTTGATCGCATTACTCAGCAGATTGACAAGGATCTGGTGCAGTCGCAGCTCGTCACAGACAAACCACGTATGGATAAGCTCGATCTGCTGTTCATAATGGATCTGTTTTTCAATGATCCTGCCACTGAGGATCGTTTCCAGATCCTGGAGCAGTAAACGCAGGTCATGTTTTTCAAGCACCAGATGCATCTTTCCACTCTCAATTTTGGACATATCCAGAATATCATTCAAAAGTCCCAGCAGATAATTGGACGAACTGCGGATCTTTTTCAGGCATTCTACCCTGTGGTTTTCTGTCTGTCCATCCTTCAGGGCGATCTCTGTCATACCGATAATACCATTCATCGGCGTTCGTATCTCATGCGACATACGTGCCAGAAAATCGGATTTTGCCTGTGCCGACTTGTCATGACGCTGCAGATTGATACGGTTCTGCACCACCGAGGCGATCTCAGTGAACAGCTTGCGCTCCTCTTCCTGCTTCAGTACAGAAGTATCGAGTCCCACAAACAGAATACTTCCGGCATAGGCCCCCTGATCCGCCATGTGATACAGCACACCCGTCTGTCTCGGTGCAAAAG
>JAHZHB010000096.1:0-1340 GCA_019420465.1 Lachnospiraceae bacterium | reverse complement strand
TTCATCAAAGCTCTTGATTTCCTGCATGGCCTTGTTTTCTATATAGGCCCGGTACTGCGAAACTGTACAATGTAAAACATCTGTGCCGTGTGCGTCTTCTTTCCAGCGGTAATACAGACTGTTGGCCAGATATTCCTGGTCAAAATGTGTGATCACCAGATTATCCAGACTGTACTGCTCACTGATCTTTACGGCAAGTACATCCAGAATGACCATAAGGCTTCCTCCACGGTCAAACATATTGATAGCAAGCGAGGAAAGTCCCAGCTGTTTCATCTGTCCCATGGATATGATCTCACCAAAGGTCAGATTGACTCCCTCTGCCTGCTGTTCCGGTGTCAGCCATTCATACACAGCCAGTGCCTCATGCGAGCCTTTGGATGCCACAAGTGCTGCTTTTACGTGCTGCAGACCTGTTTCCACTGACATTGCCCTTTCAAACCGGGCAACACCAAAATGGAGTCCCAATGACAGATACTGTTCTTTGGTCAGACTGTCAAAACGGTAACGGATCTGCTTTGCGATCCTGCCTGCCTGCGAAGCCTGGCAGACTGGCACCCACAGAATCAGCTGTGCTGCTCCTGCACGGATACCGATCACCTTTTCATACCCATTCTCCCTACTGACTGCCAGACTGATCCTGGCCAGCTGCTCCATCAGGATATCCCCAAAGATCAGACCGTATTTTTCATTGATCGCTGTAAAATCCTGAATCTCCATGAGCAGAAGAATACCGCCAAAATATAATTTCATATCAGAGCGAATCGCTTCCATACCATATTTCAGACGGTAATATCCGGTCGTCTGATCGTAGAACTGTTTTCTCTGCTGTTCTCTTTCCAGAAACTTTCTCTGCTGGATATCATGGACACTGCCCACCAGACGCTGAATCTTTCCATTCTCATCCATAATCGATGTACCGTAGAGATTTACCCAGCGGTACTCACCTGTACTCTGAAACTTCATGCGAAATTCTATGTCGAGCTTGCCACCTGCCAGCTCGATCTCTCTGTACAGACGTTTTTTGTCAGAAGGATGAATAAGCGTTCCGTCAATGTATTCTGGATATTCCCTGCAGTCCCATACGCCATCGTAATACCTGCTGTTTACGATTTCCACGATCTGTCCGGCACAGTCATAGGTAAAGAACATATCCTGCGAGCTTTCTACAGCGATCCGGTATCGTTCTTTTTCTTCAAGGAGTTCTTCCTGTGTTTTTTTCTGTGTATCCGTCAGATGCTCGATCACATCGTGCAGCTCATTGATTTCCTGAATACCGGAATCCTTAAAACTGTGAATTCCCGCCACACCGCTTCTGACGCTCTCCATCAGGCGGTACA
>JAHZHB010000095.1 GCA_019420465.1 Lachnospiraceae bacterium | reverse complement strand
TATAGCCTGGTATACATGGGCGATACTCCATCGCTGCGGGATATTGTAGGCAAAAAGCTTAGTCAGCTGTGCGGCGGCATCCGCTGTGATCGTATTTCTCCAGGTACGAAACTCGGCCAGCTGCCGGTCCTTGCTGTCAAATACCAGATAACCGTGCATCATGGCAGAAAAACCGATAGCCGCATACGAAGTCGGTGTGACATGATACTTTTCCTGTATATCCTTTTTCAGGTCGCTGTAGCAGCTTTCAATGCCCTGCCATACCAGATCCAGATCATACGTCCAGATGCCGTTTTTCAGCTGGTTTTCCCATCCAAAGCCTCCCTGTGCGATGGGATGATGTGCTTCATCGATCAGCACAGCCTTGATCCTGGTAGAGCCAAGCTCAATACCAAGTACGGCTTTTCCGTCAGCGATCAGCTGCGCTGTTTTTTTCCTATCCTGTGTCATGGTTTCCTCCTTTTGCCTTTCTTCGGCCAGGTATCCTTTTTGTTTCTATACTAGCAATTTTTTGCCAGGTTTACAAGTCAGAGGACCGGGTTTTTATCAAGAAACCATTCCGGCCACAAAAGTCCCCAGCCCTGTGTGTTTCTGTCCAGATGCAGGTCTTTGCAGCAATAGCGCATGGAATTTTTGATCTCCCGGTGTCCGGCCGTGGGATATCTGGCCATCAGCCGGGCACAGAGCCCTGCCACTGCAGCGCTCGACATGGATGTGCCGCTTTTGGTGCAGTACCAGCCTTTGTTCTCACAGCGCGCAGCACATGAGACGATCCTTTTTCCCGGAAAAACGATATCCGGCTTGCAGATGCACTCTCTGGTCGGCCCCCGGCCGGAATACACCGTCGTCTTTGTCAGCATATCGCTGGCACCCACGGTGATCACCTTTTTGCTGCCACCAGGTGCTGTAACAGAACCACTGGCAGGCCCCAGATTTCCTGCAGAAGCTACCACGACCAGCCCCGCCTCGACCATATGGTCGGCCATTTCCAGAATTGCCTGATAATTGCTGTGATTTCCCGGTCCTGCACCCAGAGAAAAATTCAGGATCCCCAGATCATATTTCTTCTTATTCGCACAGATCCAGTCCAGTGCTTCCTCTACATGCTGTCTTTTGCCTTCGCCTCTGTGATCCAGTATTTTCAGAATATATAAAGGACAGCCGGGTGCTTTTCCCTTATACTGCCCTGCGGACATCTGACCGTTTCCTGCTATGATCCCGGCAATATGTGTGCCGTGGCCATAATCGTCATACAGTGTCGTCCTGTGATCCAGAAAATCTATAAATAAACGAACGCAGCCCGTCAGATCAGGGTGCGGATCTATACCGGAATCCAGAAGCACCACCCCTGGATAGGCGTCTGTAACCATAACTGAAAGTCTACCTTGCTGTCTTTTACCATATAGTATGAGAAAACATGAAAAGAGCACTCACCATGAACTATGCTATCGATTTGCAATATGCAGATTTTCTTCTGTCCAACACCCAGTCAGAAGCCTTTAACAGCTATCTGGACCGTGAGGGTATTCCCTATCAGGATATCAATCCCTTATACAAGCAGATCTGGTATCCCCTTAATGCGCTGTCTGACAGTATTCTTGATGACACCCGGTATACACTGCTGCCAAAGCTGTATCTGCCCCAGACACTGCTGGCACTGGAAAATGCAGGGATCCTTGCCGTGCAGCTCGCCGGCAGCCTTGCGCTGAACGGTGAAAAAGTTATTCTTGGCTGTATCGACAGCGGGATTTCCTATACACACCCGGCGTTTTTGGATCAGAGCGGGGCAAGCAGGATACTGGCCATATGGGATCAGACGGTTTATTCTGCTTCGTCATCTTTTTTTCATTACGGTACCGTGTACACCAGGGCTGAGATCAATGCAGCCCTGCAAAGCGAAGATCCCTATACGATCGTGAATAGCCGGGACACCACCGGGCATGGCACGGCACTGGCTGCCATTGCCGCAGGCAGTGAAAACAGTGAAGAGATGTTTACAGGAGCAGCACCGCAGGCAGATATCGCCATGGTAAAGCTACAGCCGGCCAAACCGTGGCTGCTCTCCCAGGCCTGTCTGGCTGCGGATGCCGAAGTCTATGCGGAAACGGATATCCTGACAGCCATTTCCTGGCTTCTTACCCTGTCGGAGGAACAGAAAAAGCCGCTGGTGATCTGTCTCGGACTGCAGACATGGCAGGGCCCGCACGACGGTGACAGTGCACTGGAACGCACGATCGCCTATTATGCCGACTCTCCCGGTATATGCTTCGTCACCGGCACAGGAAATGAAGCAGACCGGCAGCACCACCACGCTATCGCTGCCTATGAGGACACAAAAGAGGCTGTCACCGAGCTTTTGGTTGGAGAAAACACAGCGGCCTTTTCGATGGAATTCTGGGCACTGCCTGTATTTTCTTTCCGGCTGTCGCTCACAAGCCCGTCCGGTGACAGCCTCAGTGGACTCATTCCCCGTCTCGGAAGTCAGGATCTGACTTTTCCGCTGGACCGCTCCCGCGTGGAGATCCATTATGAAACCTTCCGGAGTGAAAGTGGAAACCAGCTGGCGTACTTTCGTTTTTTTACCCCTGCTCCCGGAATATGGACACTTTCCTGTACCCAGCTCTCCCTTTTGGATACCCATCTGCATCTGTGGCTCCCTCCGGAAGAAACACTGAATGGCCGTGTGCGGTTTCTAAAACCGGATCCTTTTACCACAGCCATGGGGCCGGCCAACACAACAGCCGTTCTTTCTGCGGCAGCAGCACTCACCGCCAACACATCAACGCTCAGCGCCTCAGGCAGAGGCACTACCTTTTCCGGAAAACAGGTACCTGCACTGGCCGCTCCCGGAGAAGACCTTCTCACAGCCTCCTATATCCGGGGATATGTATATGTCACAGGATCAAGTGCCGCCGCTGCCCTGACCGCCGGAGCCGCCGTTCTCATCGCCCAGTGGGGCCGTACACTGTCTCCGCCCAGAAACCTCTCCACCCGGGACATCCTCACCTTTATGCTAAAAGGTCTGTCAAGGCCCTACCGGAGCGTGTACCCCAATCCCCAGTCCGGATATGGCTATCTGGATCTGCAGGAAAGTTTCTTTCGCTTTCTTGAATGATAAAGGCACACTTCTGATTCTTTTTCATACTATGAAGTGTATAGAAAATGGGAGGTTTTACCATGAGCGATTTAGCAGCTTCAAACTGTGGATGCGGATGTGAAAATTCCGGAGGTATCTCCAATCTGTTCGGTGGCAGCTGTTGCTCCACTCTGATCCTTCTTCTGGTTCTTTTCAGCTGCTGCGGTAACAATAATGGCTGTGGTGGCGGATGTGGTTTTGACCAGAACAACAGCTGTCTGTGGATCATCCTGCTGCTGTGCTGCTGCGGCAATGGATGCGGCGGCTTCTGACCCTTCTGAAAAAACACTGCTGTAGCACCGGAAAACCCGGGCAGTCCCCGCTTATTTCCGGTGCAAACAGCATCCCAATTGGTTCTCTGAACCAGCTACTGATATGCAAGGCAAAAACAGGCGGCAGTTATGAGCTGTCGCCTGTTTTTGCCTGCATATCAGACAATGCAGCCTTTTAAGGCTGTCGCCATTATCCGGGCGTGGTTTTCTGTACCTTCTTTTTCTGTTGTTTTTCTGTGAGAGCGAATGTGTTTTGTACAGGGATTTTCTTTCCTTTCTTTTTCAAGCAGTATTCATCTATTTCATAAACTGTATCGGCTTCCTCAACAAAGCGTGTACGCTGCTTCGACATAAAACATCTCTTTTTCCCAGTATATGAAAAAAAGACCGAATCTGCTACTAAACAGCCGACCGGATACATACAGTAATAAAAAAACGTTATGGACGATTCAACACCTATCCCTATGACACCTTTAGACTGCATCGTCTCTGATGACCGTATGCAGATGTTAAAGACGATACTTCCCTATCTGCCGGCAAATGAGGCAAAGACGCTCGCTGCGATGACCAAATGGCAGGAATTTGTCCATGTGTTGCAGATGTATCCCGCCCCCGACGATACCCTGCGGGCCATGAGTACACAGAGGAAGGCACCCGATACCGCCGGGCTTCTGAAAGATCTGGAACTGTACGGCGGCAGCAAAGGAAAAGAGCTCGCGCAGAGCGTGTCACAGATGATGGATATGTTTCAGCTGATCCAGCTGATGCAGTCACAGGATATGGAAAATAAGGAGGATGGATAATGAAACCTGGATGGATCGACGATCAGAGACTTGCACAGATTCCCCGCGAAAAGCTGAACCGGCTGAAAAGTCTGGCTGACGCTACCGATCAGACCGATAAAGCAAAACAGCTGCAGACCTTAAGCACCATGATCCGGCAGCCCAAAAGCCTGCAGCTTAATTTCACCCCAGTGGAACTGGATACGCTTATATTTGTTTTAAAAGAATACGCATCACCTGCGGAGCTTGCACTCTTTACACAGGTGATGCGCAGATTTCAGAAAAAGAACTGATCAGTTGGCCAGAATACAGTGCTCTGCAAGCGCAAGTGCTTCCTGTACGGACTGCGCGCGGATCTCGCTGCGACTGCCTTCAAACTGACATTTGATGACCTTAGTCTTACCCTGGAAACAGCAGCCAATATAGACAAGACCAACCGGTTTTTCTTCTGTACCGCCGTCCGGACCGGCAATACCGGTCACAGAAAGAGCCACATCCGCTTTGGCCGCTTTCAGGCAGCCACAGCACATCTCTTTGGCTGTCTGCTTGCTTACAGCACCATATTCTTTCAGAGTTGTCTTCTTTACACCGAGATTTTTTCTCTTGGCCTTATTGGAATAGGTGATGTACCCCTCTTCGAAAACAGCCGAGGCCCCGGGAACATTTACAAGCGTGGCAGCCAGTGCACCTCCTGTACAGGATTCTGCGGTAGAGATCTTTAGTCCTCTCTCCTGCAAAAGCATGATCACGCGTTCTTCCGGTGTTTTATGTTTCTCCTTAGCTTCACCCATAGCAAACCTCCTTAATCCTGCATGGACAGCACCTGTCTGTTGG
>JAHZHB010000094.1 GCA_019420465.1 Lachnospiraceae bacterium | reverse complement strand
CCTCAAAGACAAAGTCCGTCTCTTCCTCATACACATCCAGTCCGACGGCAAAGAACTTGTGATCACAGATACCCTCGATCAGATCTTCAGTCCGGATCAGACCGCCGCGGGAAGTATTGACAAGGATCACACCATCCTTCATTTTGCGGATGGATGCGGCATTGATCATATGTCTCGTATCAGCCGTCAGCGGGCAGTGCAGACTAATCAGGTCGCTTTCCTTCAAAAGTGTATCCAGTGAAACGTACTCCACGAAATCGAGCTCTGGATTCTGGTAGCAGTCATAGGCGATCACGCGCATACCAAAACCACGGCAGATCCGGGCCATCGCGGCACCGATCTTTCCCGTACCCACAATCCCGGCTGTCTTGTGGAAAAGATTTACGCCCATCAGACCGTTTAAGGCAAAATTGTTTTCACGGCACTTGATATAAGCCTTGTGCGTGTGACGGTTGGCTGTAAGCGCCAGTGCCATCGCATGCTCTGCAACAGCCTCCGGTGAATATCCCGGCACGCGCATAACCGTTATCCCGACCTCTTTTGCTGCTTTTACATCAACATTGTTATAACCGGCACAGCGCATCAGCACCAGCTTTACCCCTTTTTCTGCCAGTACACGGATCACCGGTGCACTGATATCTGCATTGACAAAGGCACATACTGCTTCAAAGCCGGCTGCCAGCACTGCAGTCTCTTCCTGCAGATTGGCCTCTGTATATTTTATGGTAATTTCCGGATAAGAGGGAAGCAGACGCTCAAAAAACTGTTCATCGTAATTCTTGGTTCCGTAAAATAAAATCTTCATATACTGTTTCTCCTTTACCTGTTGTATTTACTACCTGCGGGTAACTTCTGGAAAGATATGTTGTCTTCTTTCCATAAACAGTATACGCAATTTGAACAGAAACATCTATCCGCATATTGTTAAATATTTAACGATATGTAGTTGCATTTTTATTGCAGATTATACAAACTTTCCTTCTGGCCCAGAACAGCTTGCCAACGTTCACCTTAATAGGTTCCCCTGCAGTATTCTGTGTCATCATCTTCAAACCGGATCACATCACCGCTTATGGTAAATTTTTTTTCACTGTACAGTGTGTACGTTTTTAACACCTTCGTCTTTACCGTGTCCACTCCGGTTTCCACGTCGCCTTTCTTTTCATCGAACCGGAACCACCGCAGATTATCCCTGTTATCTACAGCAAAATACGTCGGACTGTTTGCGTCTCCATCCGGATACCAGTACCCCACAATCTCCCAGAATTCGGCATCATCTCTGTTGAACCCTTCGTGTGTCATAAAACGCATATTTTCCACAGATTCGTAGCCCAGCTCCTTTGCCGCCTGCTGAAGCTGGTCATTTTGGGCATCCGTTTGATTGGCCAGGGCATCTTCCTGCTGCTCCACATACTCCTGCGTGGCAGCTACCTTTGCACCATACGCCAAAGACGCTTCTGCTCTGGCTTCTTCCACATCGGTTCCCGGCTCATAGATCATCTGCGTATCGTTATCTTCCGGCAAAAGCACAACGATACTGCCGTCATCTACTGTTCCCTGCAATGTACCGTCATACAGAGGGTCCCATGCATCATCGTATGCCTCGATCTGAAAGTTCTGATCGGATACCGGAATACTGGCGGTATACGTATCCTCCGGCTCAAGTCCGTCAATCTCTCCCAAAGCTGCATACCCTTCATAGCTTTCATCCTCCGGCACTGAAAATATGACCTCCTTGATATACACATTGCTGGCATTTACCAGCGTAACGGATATCTGCTCTGTTGCATCCTGTACAGCACCAGATGCCGCATCCGATACCACCGTTTCGGATGCAGCCTTCTGCCCGCATCCGACGAGTAAAACAATACCAAGAAAAGCACCCAAAAAAAGTATCTGTTTTTTTCTCATAAGCCGTCTCCTTTCTGTCGGGGATGTCTCATTACGATAAGTATCTGCCTTTACTATACCATATTATGACTGATTTTCCATCCAGAAATCAGCCGCCTTTTCTCCGGCATTTTCCTTTGTCACGACTTCATACGGAAACCATTCCCGCGGGAACAGATCCAGTGATTCACGGTAGAGAAAGCGTTCGTCCAGAAGCGCTATGATCCCCCTGTCATCCACCGTGCGGATCACCCTTCCGGCAGACTGCTGCACCTTATTCATTCCCGGGATCCGGTACGCATAATCAAAGCCGTTTTCTCCGCGCTTATCGTAATAATCCATGAGAATTTTTCTCTCATTGGATACCTGTGGCAGGCCTGTACCTACGATGATAGCGCCGATCAGTCTGTCGCCGACCAGATCGATCCCTTCCGAAAAGATCCCGCCCATCACGCAAAAACCGATCAGGGTACGCTGTCTTTTCCCCTGAAAGCAGGCCAGGAATTCCTCTCTCTGACTTTCGCGCATTGACTGGCTCTGCCGGAGGATCTCACATGCTGTTTCCTGCCCGTACTGCTCCTCGTAAACATCCGCGATATCCTCCAGCATCTTATAGGAGGGCATAAAGACCATATAACAGCCCTTTCTGGCCGCCGTAAGATCATGGATATATGTGGCGATCTTTACATATTCCGCATGGTTGCGCCTGGTATATTTACTGCTGATATCCCGGCCGATCATAAGTTTTTTCTGTTCCGGCGTAAACGAAGTCTCCGCATAGATAGCATAGTCATCCGTTCTCGTGCTGAACAGATGCCGATAATACTGTACCGGCAGAAGCGTTGCGGAAAAGAACACGCTGCTTTTAACCTGATCCAGGCAGTTCTGGATATTGTGTGCCGGATCGACACAGAACAGCTTGATTTTAAACCGACCATCCGGATCATGCTGGCTGTAGATCACATAACTGTCATCCAAAAGCTCATAGATATTTTCAAACGTCAGCATCGCAAAATACAGCTGCAGTACTTCTGTACGCACAGCACTGTCATGCTCTTCTTCCAGATAGTCCTCCATCTCCCCTGTCACCTGCAAAAGGCTGATCGGCAGCATGCCGAGATTTTCAAGGATCTCATACGTATCGCAGGTTCTTTTATACCCCAGCATCGTCTTATTGACTCTTTCGAGCAGTCTGGCCAGCTTTGGCCGCCGGGCCTTTACCAGTTTCTTTACCGCCAGCACGTCTTCTTTATATAAAACAGCACTGTACATCTCCCGGCCCCGGTCCACCAGATTGTGTGCCTCATCCATCAGCACGATGGACGGACTCTGTACTCCGTCAGCAAAAAAGCGTTTCAGACGCACACGCGGGTCAAGTACATAATTATAGTCACATATGATCGTATCCACCCATACCGAGACATCCAGCATCATCTCAAACGGACATACCTGCCATTTTTCAGCATGTAAAAGGATCGTCTCCCGGTCTATGGCATCACAGGTGGTCAAAAGCTCATAGACAGCCTCATTGACCCGGTCAAAATGTCCCCTGGCCCGCGGACAGACTTCCGGATTACAGTCGACCTCATCGAGCACACAGAGCTTATCCTTTGCCGTAAGTGTCACCGATTTACAGCGCAGTCCTCTGGTTCTTAAGATCTGTACCGCATCCTCTGCCACGGTTCTGGTGATCGTGCGGGCCGTCAGATAAAAGACACGTTCGGCTTCCCCTTCACCACAGGCACGCAGCGCCGGGAACAGTACGGACATTGTCTTTCCCACACCTGTGGGGGCCTGGATAAACAGCTGTTTTTTCCGAAGGATCGTCCGGTATACACTGCTGACGATCTCCCGCTGTCCCTTTCGATAGGGGAAAGGAAATTCCAGCCCCTGCATCGACGCATTTCTGGTCTTTCGCCACTGCCAGGAAAATTCCACCCAGACATGATAGCGCTCCAGAAGATCCTCAAACCATGCAGACAGCTCCTGCCAGCTGTATTCACTGTCAAAATATACGATCTGCTCCGTATCAAGATTGGCATACGTCATGCGCACGCCGATCGATTCCGGTTCTGTCTGTTTTCCATACATATACGCGTAACATTTTGCCTGCGCCAGATGTACCGCCACAGGCTCTGTAAGTTTTGTCACATCCCGGTACATACCCTTGATCTCATCGATCGTTGTCTTCCCGTCATCCTCTGTCAGAATACCGTCTGCTCTTCCCTCCAGGCGGATGCTGTATTCGGGATATTCCTTTGTATAACACAGATTGACCTCACTCTGATAATTACTCTTTTGTGCCTTCTGGATCTTTCTGTGCAGACGGCTGCCCTTTTGCATGGCCTCTTTGTCCGGTCCGCTGCCCTGCCGGTTGTCCAGATCACCGCTTCGTAATATAAACTCCACCAGATCCCTGACAGAAATTCTGTATTCCATACACCCTTGTTCCTGTCCTTTTTCTTTATGTGATGACTGCACCTGCTGTTTTTCGCGCAGTCCGCCTGTCAGCTCTGTGCGTTCACCACCTTATAGCCCATCCGTAAACTGCCCGTTTCGCACAGCCTCGCATACAGCCTCCATATTTTCCGGACAGTATTCGATCTCCCGGCTGAACATCCGCAGCAGATGATCCCTCTTTTCTGTCGTATAACCGTCCGAAAGCGCCATCTCTGCCGCCAGTATGGACAGAAGTTCCAGACTGTGACAGACAAATTCCGCACGGGTCATAAGATCTCCGTCATAAACCGCTTCGCAGCTGTATCTGAACAGCAGATATACAGCCACATGTTCCCATTCATACACTCTGTCAGTATCCGCAGCCAACAGTGCTTCACCATTCTCTGCGATCCCGTCGGCGTCCTTTTCTGCCTGCAAAACCAGCCCTTTCCATGCAGGGTCCAGAAAATCCAGCGTATGATAAAAGTCCAGGATCGCTCTGATCTTTTCCGGAGAAGGGAAATGCACAGGCATACCTTTTCCATCATCCGGATCAAACACTGTTTCTGCACATTCTGTTTCACTGCTTTCTGCAGCCTCTGTTTCCGCACCATCGAGCACCAGCTGTACCTGCTGCATAAAGGCTTTAAATTCCGCTATACGCTCCTTAAACGACAGTGTTCTGTCCTGCAGGATTCCAAAAGCCTCCTGCCGGATCTGCAACAGGGCTTTCAGATCTTCTGAGATCGCTTCGCCCGCTTCTCCCTCTGTACAGACAAATTCCAGTGGTTCTTTGTGGGCAAACAGAAGTCTCTCCGCCTCTTCGCAGCAAAGTCCCAGACCTTTTTCCGTATAATCTCCGATCCAGTTATAAAAACGCGGATGCTCCGTACAGATATCACACAGTGCCTCTTCTCCCAGCTCCAGAAAAATATCGCAAAGCCCTTCCCTGTTCAGAAACGGGCATCGCTTTTCCTTTGTCAGGGCAAAGTATGCCTCGCCGTCTTCTGTCTGTATCGCCTGGTTCAACCTTTTTCCAAACGCACCTTTCACCTCTCTGTATCGTTTCTGTGCCTCTTCGTCAAGGACGATCTCCCAGCCGGCACAACACGTATCCTGACAGGCAGACGCAGTGCAGTGAAAATCTTTTATATAGGATGGTTCAAACAGCATATCTTTTTCCTCTTGTTTCTTTTTTATATCCTGCACAGTATAGCATACAATATTTCTTTTTTCTCTGTTTTTCCCCGTTTTTTGTATTGAATTTTTCCTGTATTCTGCTAAAATAGCAACGGTTATCACGACCATTTCATCTCTGCATACTGTCACCACTCTGTCCGGTCTGACAGATGCAGATACTGTATATATCGTAAACAACTATGTTTTTATGGGGGATTTTATGCAAGCATCTACATCAAAGGCCATGGATATGTGTCATGGCCCACTCGGGAAAAATCTGCTGTTTTTCAGTATTCCTCTGATGTTTTCCAATGTCCTGCAGGTACTGTTCAATCTGTCCGACGTCGCTGTTGTCGGACATTTTGCAGGTTCGATCGCACTGGGAAGCGTCGGTTCCACCACAATACTCGTCACACTGACGACCGGTCTTCTGCTCGGTATGTCCGGCGGTGTCAATGCCGTCACGGCACGCTATCTCGGAGCCAGAGACCATACCCGTGTGGAAAAAGCCGTCCACAGCTCTCTGCTTTTATGTCTGGCAGTCGGCCTGCTCCTTCTGGTTTTCGGACTTTTTCTCACACATCCGATCCTTGCTGTTTTAGGAACCAAGGATGAGCTGATCGACGGCGCCACACTGTATCTGACGATCTATCTGTGCGGTTCCCCGGCGCTGGCCATGTATAATTACGGTAATGCTGTATTAAGCGCCGTCGGAGATACGAAAAGGCCACTTTTGTATCTGGCCATCTCCGGCGTGATCAATATCATCCTGAATCTGTTTTTCGTGATCGGACTGCATCTGGATGTTGCCGGTGTGGCACTGGCCAGTATCATATCCCAGTATATTTCCGCAGCCCTGATCCTACGGCACCTGATCCGCTGCAAAACAGAATACCAGCTGCATCTGCGTCTGGTTCATCTGGACCGTCATATCACTGTGCAGGTACTGCGAAT
>JAHZHB010000093.1:5927-15260 GCA_019420465.1 Lachnospiraceae bacterium | reverse complement strand
GGTCCGAGCCTGTAGTCTCGGACTCTTACTCGCTGAAGTCGCTTAAAATACAGCAGATATGCCAGAGCGAACGGAAGTCTCACACTCCCTGACTTTGATGTTATAATGTGACAGGCAATTATCAACAGAAGAAAAAATGGACTTTTTAGCGAGAGGACGGACGTAAGCTGTGAGGGAACTGACGATTTTGCTGGAGAATGATAAGAAGAGTCCGCTGTATGAGCAGATTTATGCGGATATCCGGGCGAAGATCCGGGCGGGGGATATTTCTTCGGGGGAAAGGCTGCCTTCGGCGAGGGCTTTGGCGGCGCATCTGCAGGTGAGCAGGAGTACGGTAGATCTGGCGTATGCGAGGCTGCAGGATGAGGGGTATGTTGTGCCTGTGCCGTGCAGGGGCTTTTTTGTCTGCGATGTGGAGACGTTATATGAGCTTCCGGTGGATGAGGAGGTTAAAGGTCAGGATGAGGATTCGAAGCCGCAGGAGAAATCCTGGCGGTATGATTTTTCAGTGAATGGGATCGATGCACAGGGGTTTCCTTTTGCAGTGTGGAACCGACTGACAAAGGCGGCGCTTCTGGATACGGAGCAGCATATGTTTACACAGGGACAGTCCAGAGGGGAAGCGGGGCTTCGGGAGGCTTTGCGTGAGTACTTACATTATGCGCGTGGCGTGGAGTGCTCGGCTTCGCAGATCGTGATCGGAGCAGGAAATGATTATCTTCTGTTCCTTCTTTCAGTGATTCTGGGCAGGGAGCACAGGATTGCTATGGAGCATTGGACATATGTCAGTGCCGGCAATTGTTTCAGAATGCTGGGATATCCGGTGGTGCCTGTGGGCATGGATGCTTCCGGTATGGACTGTGCTGATCTGGCAGCCAGCGGAGCAGATATCGCCTACGTGATGCCGTCGCATCAGTTTCCTACAGGTACGGTGATGACGATGGAGAGAAGAACTTCTCTGCTACGCTGGGCGAGGGAGAAGAAGGGGCGGTATATCATCGAGGATGATTACGACAGTGAGTTTCGTTACAGTGGACATCCACTTCCTGCGCTGCAGGGGTATGATGGCGGGCAGCAGGTGATCTATCTGGGCACGTTTTCGAAATCTATTGCGCCGTCGATCCGTATCAGTTATATGGTGCTGCCAAAGACGCTTCTGGAGGCGTATCATCAGCGGGCGGAGTGTTTTGCCACTACAGTTTCAAGAATAGATCAGAAGGTACTGGAGCAGTTTATCCGTCAGGGTTATTTTGAACGTCATCTGAACCGGATGCGAAACTGTTACAAGCAAAAGCATGACCATCTGGTGGAGATACTGCAAAGCTATACAGATGTATTTGGGGTTTATGGTGAAAATGCCGGGCTTCATATGCTTCTTAAACCTTTGCAGCCGGTAGATGTGGGCAGCATGCAAAAAAGAGCACGGGACGCCGGGATAAATATCAGCCAGCTGACACAGTACAGCATACAGACGCAGCCGGATACAGAAGAAAACGGTCTGCTGCTTGGGTATGCAACGATTCCGTCCGGGCAGCTTAAAGATGCGGTAACGGCATTGTTTGCGGCCATTCTGTAATTGACGGTGTCGAGGGTGCTTTTGGGAAACAAATGTGATTTTTTCAAAAATGTCAAGAAAAAAGATTGGGAAAAACTGACAAATTCAGCGCTGGAATATTGTATAATGAGCGCAAAATGCGTCTGCCTGGTTGCAGGCGTATAAAATACGTATATAATATGGGCATAGCAGCCCGAGAGGGAGAATACATATGATTAAACTGGTAGCCAGTGATCTGGACGGTACGCTGCTTTTACATGGGGCACAGAGCCTGACAAAGGAAGCGTGTGGACTGATTCACAGACTGAAGGAGGAAAAGGGCATCTGCTTTGTTTCGGCCAGCGGCCGGCAGTATGATAATCAGCTCAGGCTGTTTGCGCCGGTAGCAGGGGAGATCGCCTATATCTGTGAAAATGGCTGTCTGAGCTTTTATCAGGAGGAGATGTTACATCAGGAGCTGATGGACAGGGAGCTTGGACAGAGGATCATGCGGGACATTATCAGCCGCCCGGGTGAGGAGATCCTGCTGTCAGGGATACACACCAGTTATCTGATGCCAAAGGATCCGTCCTATGTGGTGCATATGCGGGATGTGGTTAAAAACAATGTCACGGTCGTACCGGACATTTTTGCTACTGCAGAGCCGTATTTCAAGATCTCTGTTTATGCACCTGAGGGGATAGAGTCACATGCTGATTACTGGAAAGAGACATATGGGGACAGGGTACATGTTGTGACCAGCGGAAATGCCTGGCTGGATATGATGCCGCTTCATGTGAATAAGTGTACGGGGCTTGAAAGGATCTTAAAACGACTGGGGATCGCACCGGATGAGTGTGTGGCCTTTGGGGACAATTTTAATGATATGGAGATGCTTTCCTATGTGGGTATGCCGGTGACGATGGATACGGCGGTTTCCGGTGTCTATGAGATGTGTACGCGTCATACCGATACGGTGGAAAACGGGCTGCGAAGGATTCTGAATGATGAATTTATCTAATGGAGGTATGCAGTATGGAATACAGTGAAGAGTGCATTCTGGCATTTCTGAAGAATCAGGGACAGCTTTACGATGAGCCGGTGGCTGAGACGTATGAGGAAGCGGAGGAGTTTCTGGAGGATTGTATGGCTGTTGTCGTTGATTCGGTGAAGGAAGTACGGGAATATATGGAGTCAGCGGGGGCAGATGTGGACGGTATGTCGGATGATGACCTTCTGGAGGCTTCGGAGGTGTTCGCTGTGGGCGATGGTTCCTATCTGATTCTTGAGGTTTAAAATATAAGCATTGACTGAAAGTATTTGAAAAATACAGTTGTGAGGGACGGACGTTTCCGTCAAAAAGACACCCCACACAGTTACTTTTCTTTCTGCGCTCCGCCTGCGCCGGTCCGAGCCTGTAGTCTCGGACTCTTGCTCGGGAAAGTCGCTTGAAAGAGAAGTAACTGTGTGGGGTGTCTTTTTGACGAAAACTGATCACTGAGGAAATACAAAAATGTATGCAAGGCAGGTCGAAAAAAAATAAAACTTTCTGACAAAATGAGATTTTTACTGGAAAAATACAGGTAAATGGAGTACTCTATAAGGTAGAAAAAGGAAGAAAAATGATGACAAAAGAAAAAGAGAGGGAAAGGTATGCGTTATGAAGAGCAGTACCGTAAGGCGGTACTGAATGATTCGGCTGTGGTGTATCAGGTGAATATTACCAGAGACCGGATCGAGCAGGAGTTTACGCAGAGCATGGAGTACGGGGAAGAAAATGTACTTCCGACAGTATCTCTGGTGGTGCCGTGTTCCTACAATGAATACTGTCTGCGCTGGGAGCGCAGGGTGTCGGAGGAGACGATGAGTGCGTATTGCAGGCTGAATACGTGCGCGAAACTGCTGCATTTTTTTAAACAGGGCATGACCAGTGTGACGGTGGAGTATGCGACAAAGGATACAAGAAAGCGCAGTCTGTGGGTCAGTAAGACGGTACAGATGTTTAGGGATGAAAAGACGCAGTCGGTCTATGGACTGATATGTATCAAGGATCTGACCAGGCAGCATGAGCGGGAGATGGCTTCGAAGGAGTATGAAAAGCAGGCTACGATGGATCTTTTAACCGGCCTGAAAAACCATGTGAGTGGTGAGATGATGATCCGTGACAGACTGCTGACACATCCGGAAAAGGAGTATATGCTGCTTTTGTTTGATGTGGACTGTTTTAAACTGGCCAATGATACACACGGGCATCAGTTTGGTGACAGTCTGTTGCAGGAAACGGCGGGACTCTTACTGGAGGCCTGTCGGATGAAGGATATTGCGGTGCGCGTGGGCGGTGATGAATTTGCCCTGTTTATGGAACTGCCGGAATACCCGGACCATGTGGCGGATCGCATTTTTCATACCCTGTGCCATGCCTATAACGGGTTTTATGTCAGTGTCAGTATGGGCATCAGTACGACAAAGGACTGTGGACGGGAATATGCCCGGCTGTTTTACTGCGCCGATCAGGCGATGTACAGATCCAAAAGAAGAGGCAGGGAGTGCTATACATTTTATACACCGGAGATGATACAGGAGCCGGAAAAGGAAGATGAGACTTTTTATCTTGGAGAACAGATGCTGAATCCGGATGTTTTCCTTACGCTGCGGACGCTTTTGAGAAAGTTTATGGAATGTATGAACGATTATCTGTATATCTGTGATCTGACCAAGGATGTCTATTACATCTCTGAAATGGCATCGCGCCGGTTTGCCCTGCCGTCCAGTACATTTACCAATGTGGTGGAAACTTTCCGGACGTTTGTATACGAGGAAGATCTGGATGCTATCTTAGAGGAGTTTAAGGCGCTGGCCGCGGGACTTAAGGATGAGCATAATATGCGCTATCGCTGGATGAGCCGCAGCCATCAGCCGATATGGATCAACTGTCAGGGGCGTGTGATCCGTGGCAAAAACGGTAAACCGCTGTTTTTGGTGGGCTGTATCAATGAGATCGGAGCCAGACAGATCGCGGACAATGTCAGCGGACTTCTGGGAGAGACTGCTTTTGAGGCATTGTATGATACGCAGTTTCGTCAGGCATTTAAGGGATATCTTTTACGCATCGATGTGGATGAGTTTCGTGAGATCAATGAGCAGTATGGCGACCGGTGTGGAGATTTTATCCTGCGCAGCACGGCATTATCCATCAAAAAGGTATTGTCTGAAACACAGCAGATCTTTCGAATGCCGGGAGATGAGTTTATCGTAGTGGAGTATGACCGCGCGCCGCTGGATCAGGCACTGGCGTTTTACAATCAGATCCGTGCGAGTATTGATGCCATGATACAGGGGATGAACTATGATGTGATCTTTACGATCTCCGGTGGTGTTGTCAGTGCTGATGCGCTGGACGGCTGTAATTATAATGAGGCGATGAAGCGGACGCAGTTTGCCCTCGGCCGGGCCAAGAATCTGGGCAGGAACCAGTGCTATCTGTTTCAACATCAGGAATACGAAAATGCTCTCCGGAATAATACGATCCTGCAGGAGATGAAGCGTTCGATCAAAAATAATTTTGCCGGATTTGATGTCTACTATCAGCCGATCATCAATGCAGAAACCGGTGAACTCTATGCTGCTGAAGCACTGATGCGTTATACCAGAGAAAGTGGCGAGCCGATCTCCCCGGCAGAGTTTATTCCTATTCTGGAAAAGAGTGCGATGATCGTGCCGGTAGGCCGTTGGCTGATCGAAAAGAGTGTCAGCCTGTGCCAGAAATGCCGCAGATACAGAAAGGATTTTAAGGTATCAGTCAATCTGTCAGCGGTACAGTTCCGGAAAAGTGGCATCCATCAGGATCTGCAGGATACGCTGGACCGGCATGGGCTCGAGTACAGTGCCTGCATTCTGGAAATGACAGAAAGCCAGCTGCTTGACAACAATCTGATCACCCGGAGGATCTGGAACCGGATGGGGCGAAAGGGATTTGTGATCGCTGTCGATGATTTTGGCACAGGATACTCCAATTTCAGCAATATCTCCATGATGAATCCCAGCCTGATCAAGCTGGATCGTTCCTTTACCGTACGTGCGCTGCATAGCCAGTTTGATTACACGCTGATGAAAAGCATCATCACCCTGGCACATGAACTGGGACTTCTGGTCTGCGTGGAGGGCGTGGAAACACTGGAGGAGACAGATTATATCCGAAAACTGCAGCCGGACTTCTTCCAGGGGTATTATTATGGAAAACCGGCATCGGAAGAGAGGTTTATTGCCAGGCATATCAATAATTGGTCCAGTGAACGATCTGATTCATGAATATGGTAGTAAATTATAAAGAGAATATAAAAAATCAGCACTCGACGCAAGTGAGTGCTGATTTTTTCTTGACAAATAAAAACTGTCGTACTAAACTACCTGTTATAAGAAGAACAGAACAGATAGCAGACCGTCTGACTGGATATGAAAACGGATAACGGTCCCGCTGAAATAAGAGTTCTGCAAAGATAAAGGAGTGTGAGTGACATGGCAGAAAAACATGGCAATCTGTCGATTAACAGCGATAATATTTTCCCGATCATCAAAAAGTGGTTATATTCTGACCACGATATCTTTATGCGTGAGCTGATCTCCAACGGCTGTGACGCGATCACCAAGCTGAAAAAGCTGGAGGTAATGGGTGAATACCAGTTTGCTGACGATTACAAGGCAAAGATCGAGGTTATCGTAGATCCGGAAGCAAAGACAATGAAGTTTATCGATAACGGTCTTGGTATGACGGCTGACGAAGTCGAAGAATATATCACCCAGATCGCTTTTTCCGGTGCTACACAGTTCATGGAAAAATATAAAGACAAGACAAACGAGGATCAGATCATCGGTCATTTCGGTCTGGGCTTCTATTCTGCATTCATGGTAGCAGACGAAGTCCACATCGATACCCTGTCCTACAAAGAAGGGGCCACACCGGTTCACTGGGAATGTGACGGCGGTACAGAGTATAATCTCAAAGACGGTGACAAGGATACCGTAGGTACCTGCATTACCCTGTTTTTGAATGAAGAGAGTCTTGAGTTTGCCAACGAGTACCGTGCCCGTGAAGTTATCGAAAAATACTGTTCCTTCATGCCGGTAGATATCTATCTGTCAAAAGCCAATGCCGAGCAGGAGTACGAGACGATCGATGAGTCCGAGCTACTGGACAGCGATGTTGTTGTAGAGCATATCCACGAAGAAGCCAAAACAGAAGAGAAAGAAAACGAAAACGGTGAAAAAGAGACGGTAGAGATCTCCCCGGCAAAGGATAAAGTCAAGATCAACAAGCGTCCGGTATCCTTAAGTGATATCCATCCGCTGTGGATGAAACATCCGAACGAATGTACAGAAGAGGAATACAAGGCATTCTACCGTAAGGTATTTAACGATTACAAAGAGCCGCTGTTCTGGATTCATCTGAACATGGATTACCCGTTCAACTTAAAGGGTATTCTGTACTTCCCGAAGATCAATACAGAGTATGATTCCATCGAAGGTACCATCAAGCTGTACAACAACCAGGTATTTATCGCCGATAATATCAAAGAGGTGATCCCGGAATTTTTGATGCTGTTAAAGGGTGTGATCGACTGTCCGGATCTGCCGCTTAATGTATCCCGTAGCGCGCTGCAGAACGATGGTTTTGTAAAGAAGATCTCCGATTACATCAGCAAGAAGGTCGCTGACAAGTTAAGCGGTATGTGCAAAACAGACCGTGAGAACTACGAGAAATACTGGGATGATATCAGCCCGTTCATCAAATTCGGCTGCATCAAGGATGCCAAATTCTCTGACAAGATGATGGACTATGTGCTGTTTAAGAATATCGATGGCAAATATCTGACTCTGGCTGACTGTATCGCTGAGAACAAAAAAACGGAGACAGAGACCGCTGAGGAGACAAAAGAGGCTGAGACAACAGACGAAAAGAAGGACGAAGGCGAGAAAGAGTCGGAGAAGACAACACTTTTCTATGTTACAGATGAGGTACAGCAGAGCCAGTATATCAATATGTTCCGTGAGGAAGAAAAGGATGCCTATATCCTGAAACACAATATTGATACAGCATTTATCAGCCATGTAGAACAGAAAAACCAGGAGGTTCATTTCCAGCGCATCGATGCTGATCTGACAGAGGACTTCAAGGACGGTGACGGTGCTGATCTTGAGGAAGAGACAAAGACACTGTCTGAGATCTTTAAGAAAGCGTTAAACAATGACAAGCTGGAAGTTAAGGTCGAGAGACTGAAAAATGCCAATGTTTCTGCTATGGTGACCTTAAGTGAGGAAACACGCCGTATGCAGGATATGATGAGAATGTACGGCATGGATTCTTCAATGTTCGGTGGCGAGAGTGTGACTCTGGTGCTGAATGCCAATCATCCGCTGGTCGAGTATGTGGTTGAGCATAAGGATGGCGAGCATGTGCCGATGATCTGTGAACAGCTGTATGATCTGGCAATGATCAGCCATAAGCCGCTGACTCCGGATGAGATGACGAAGTTTGTGGCACGCAGCAATGAGATTATGATGCTGTTGACGAAATAAGAAGTCGTAAATTAAATAGGACGGACGGGTCCCCGCCTGCAATCGGACCCGGCAATATATGTACAATTCTGCGCTCCGCCTGCGTCGGTCCGAGCCTGTAGTCTCGGACTCTTACTGCCATGCATATCAATAATTGGTCCAGTGGACCAATTTTGATTCGGCAAAGTCGCTTGAATTGTACATATATTGCCGGGTCCGGTTGCAGGCGGGGACCCTATCTTTGGCGAAATGTTACGTTATATTTGCATGAACGATGCTGTAGAGAACTTATTTTGCCGAAAGGATGGACAGGGAAGGCCAGAGGTGACAGGCGGAATGGATCAGGACTGGACGAAGAAGATTTTGTGTTGTTTGAAGAAGTGGATCAGCATGTCGTCCCAGAGCTGGTCAAGGCGTTTGTCGAGGGTGAAGATGGTGAGGGCACTGCCGGAGGTGCACAGGAGGCGTTTGCCGTCAAATTTGCAGTTTAAGTAGAGACCGGCTACCTGTTCGGGTAAGAGGTCGAGACGGTACTGGTCGAGCAGTTTCTGGATGTTGGCTTTGTTAAGACGGAAAACGAAGGAAAAGTGCAGAGGAGTGCGTTTTCCGCGGATGATGGAAAAGCAGTGTGCTTTGATGTCTTTCCATGCGATCAGATCGTCGGAAAAGTCGGCTTCATCAAAAAAAGCGGGATGTAACAGGCCGTCGATGGAATGGGTGACGGAGGTGGTGATCTCTGCTTCTTTTAAGAGGAAAGTGTCAAAGGTGTCTCCGATCAGAAGCTGGGACATGAAGGTTTTGACGTCGGGTATCTGAAGTGCAAGCATAGTGATAGCTCCTTTCTGACACCTAATCTATCACATCGGAGTGTGGGGTGTCAATCGAAAACAGGGAGCAGGGACAGATAAAACTTCTGTTGCTGTGCGGGTGTGGTGTGCCGGAAATCTGTACTTCTTTGCCTATTGTATACTGGAGTGCGAAACGGAATGTACACGCTGTGCAGTGTAAAAGTATTTGTTCGGAATATCAAACAAACTTGCAAAAATAAGATAAAATGTAACGAAAATTGTATTTTTTTTGAAAAATATGCAAGATAAACCATAAAAAAGTGCAAAAGAGATTGAAAAGACAGATATGATATCGTATAATGTCCAGAGCGAGGAGGATGAGATATGGAAGAGAAGAAAAAGGAAAATGCAGAAGTACTTGAGGAAGAGATCGTATCGTTAGAGCAGGAGCTTCTGCAC
>JAHZHB010000093.1:0-5917 GCA_019420465.1 Lachnospiraceae bacterium | reverse complement strand
CCCAATCTGTACATTGAATATGATGTAAAACGAGGTCTGCGTGACTCTGCCGGTAAAGGTGTACTGACCGGTCTGACAGAAATCTCGGATGTCAATGGTTACCAGCTGATCAATGGCCGTCGGATTCCGTCGGAAGGTACGCTGTATTATCAGGGTATCAATATCCAGGATCTGGTCAATGGGCTGCACGGACGGAAATATGGTTTTGAAGAGACTGTATATCTGCTGTTGTTTGGCAAGCTGCCGACGCAGGAACAGCTGAGAAGATTTCTGGATGTGATGTTTGATCTGCAGAATCTGAATGGTCGTTTTGTCCGTGATGTTGTTATGAAAGCGTCCAATGCCAATATTATGAATTCCCTGCAGCGCTGTGTACTGACACTGTACAGCTATGATCAGAATCCGGAAGATATTTCAGTGGAAAATGTTCTCAGACAGTCTCTGGAGATGATTGGCAAGATGCCGATCATTGCTGTCTATTCTTATCATGCCTATCGTCATTTCCGCAAGGATGAGACTCTTCTGATCCGAAATCCGAAGAGAGGTCTCTCTATTGCTGAGAATATCCTTCTGATGTTAAGGGATGACGGGTGTTTCACACCGCTTGAGGCGAAGGTTCTGGATATTGCACTGATGCTTCATGCGGAGCATGGTGGTGGTAACAACTCCACATTTACCAATCATGTGGTAACATCCTCCGGTACGGATACCTATTCAGCGATGTCTGCGTCGATCGGTTCCCTTAAAGGACCGAGACATGGTGGTGCCAATCTGAAGGTACAGGATATGTTTGAAAATATCATGGCCAATGTCAAAGACTGGACGAATGAAGACGAGGTAGCCGAATATCTGAAAAAGATCCTGAACAAGGAAGCCTTTGACCATTCCGGACTGATCTATGGTATGGGACATGCAGTCTATACGCTGTCTGACCCGCGTGAGGTTATCTTAAAGGAATATGCCAGAAAACTTGCCGAAGAAAAGGGCCAGATGGAGAAGTTTGCCCTCTATGAGCTGGTGGAGAGACTGGCCGGGCAGCTTGTCATGGAGCACAGAAAGCTGTTTAAGAATGTCTGTGCCAATGTGGACTTCTACAGTGGTTTTGTTTACACTATGCTGGATATTCCGAAAGAGCTGTTTACACCGATCTTTGCCATTTCACGTATGGCAGGATGGAGTGCACATCGTCTTGAAGAGCTTTTAAATGCCGGAAAGATCATCCGTCCGGCATACAAATATGTGGGTCATCACGAGGATTTCACACCGATCGAAGAAAGATAATATATACAGCTGAAAAAGCAAGCCGCGGAGAACACACCGGTGAAACCGGTCCGCGGCTTTTTTGAGTGCCATGTGTATCAATGTTTACTCAAGGGGACAAATTTTGATTGCTTTGCATCCGAAAGGCTGATATGCTATACTATAGTTATATATAACCTGTTGTGTGAAGAAAGAGGAATGCACATGGAATATCGAATTATTATAGACAGCTGCGGCGATCTGCCGTTGCAGATGAAAGAAGATCCACATATTGTTTCTGTACCGTTGACGCTTCGCGTGGGTGATGTGGAGATCATAGATGATGAAACTTTTGATCAGAAGGATTTCCTGGAAAAAGTGGCCGCCTGTGAAGAATGCCCAAAGTCGGCCTGTCCGTCTCCGGACTGTTATCTGCAGGCGTGTCAGGGGGCAGACAGAGTGTATATCGTGACGCTTTCTGCAGAGCTGAGCGGTTCCTATAACAGCGCACTTCTGGCAGCCAGAATGTTTGAGGATGAAAATCCGGGTTGCCGGTGTCATGTTTTTAATTCCCGCAGTGCGTCTGTCGGTCAGACGCTGATCGGGCTAAATATTCAGGATCTGGAACAGATGGGAGCTTCTTTTGATGAAGTCGTTGTCGGTACAGAAGCTTATATCGAACAGCAGCATACGTTTTTTGTTCTGGATAATCTTGATACGCTCAGGAAAAATGGCCGTCTCAGCAGGATCAAGGCTTTTGTGGCTTCTGCATTAAAGATCAAACCGGTCATGGGCTCCACCCCGGAGGGGGCGATCGCTCAGCTTGATCAGACCAGAGGCGCCAATAAGGCGTTAAAGCTGATGTGTGCGATCGCAGCAAAGGATGTCCGTCCGGGCTCTGTGAGAAGAGCGGCTGTGGCTCACTGTAACTGTGAGGAACGTGCGCTGATGGTTGCAGAAGAGATGAAAAAACTGCTTTTGATCCCGGAGGTTATCGTTGTACCTGCGGCAGGTGTCACGAGCATGTATGCCAATGACGGTGGCGTGGTGCTGGTGGTATAGCTCATATCACAGGTGTGAAGGATTTGTGAAAGCTGTTGCACCGGGACTTCACAAGCTGTGCAAAATGGTGTATACTGCTTAAAGACTTTAAAACAGAGGAGAAGAAAGATGAGTCAGGAAAAGGTTGACCGCTATAAAAAAGAAAAAAATAATCGTGAAAAGACGATGAAAAAAGAAAAGATCATCCGCAATATCGAGTACGGACTGACGGGGCTGGTGCTGTGTGCGATGGTTGTCTGGTGTGGTTTTTCCATCTACCAGAAGGCAGCAGAGCAGAAAGCATCCGAAACCACAGTGTACGAGGTAAATACAGAAGCGATGGATTCGTATGCACAGAATGTGCGAAGTGCAGCCAAAGCAGATACTTCTTCTGCAACTGAGGAGGCTTCTGCAGCATCTGAAACTGAAGAAACATCTGCAGCACCTGAAGCCGGAGAGACATCCACAGCATCTGAAACACAGGAATAAAGAAAATCCCTGCCAGAAAGGATTACAGCCAGATCCTTCCTGCCGGGGATTTTTTATGTCTGTGTGAAAACAGGGAATATGGATAGGCATGGCCAAAACATAAAAAAAGGCACTGACTGTAACCGTCAGTGCCCTTTTTTACTATATCTCTACACAAACGGCAGAAATTAGCATTTAACTACGTTAGCTGCCTGCATACCGCGAGCGCCTTCAGTTAAATCGTAAGTTACGGCCTGGCCTTCTTCCAGAGATTTGAATCCGTCAGCTACGATAGCGGAGAAGTGTACGAATACATCGTTTCCGTCCTCGCCTGTGATAAAGCCGTATCCTTTTTCTGCGTTGAACCATTTAACAGTTCCCTTGTTCATAGTGTTACCTCCATAGAAATTAGAAAATAGATATTACCGGTGCTCTGTAAAACAGGATAAAAAAACACCAGTTATCACAGATTATATTGCGAATATAATATAATCTCTAATAACTAGTGAATCTATTACATTGAACAACCGATCTATATTCGTGATTATATCTTTTACCCATGCAGAAGTCAAGGAAAAAAGGGGTTTATTTCAATAAAGATTTCGTGTATGATAGAAACAGTATGAAAGTGAACATACGATTTGAAAATGTATTTTTTGTACAGTGCGCTGTGCTGTACAGCTGACAGGAGGAGCTATGAATCTGATCATAAAGAACGGACGGATCCTGGACCCGGCAACAGGCCGGGATGCGACAGAGACGCTGTATATCAAAGATGACAGGATTACAGCCAGATATGCCGAAAAAGAAGCTGACCGTGTGATCGATGCCAGAGGCTGTTATGTGATGCCGGGGCTTATTGATCTGCATGTGCATCTGAGAGATCCGGGGCTTACCTATAAGGAGGATGTGGAGACCGGTGCAAAAGCTGCGGCACACGGTGGTGTTACGACGATCGTAGCCATGCCAAACACAAAGCCGGTCATGGACAGAGCTGACCGCATATCCTATGTAAACAACAAAGCCAAAGCCATGGCATGTGTCAACGTGATCCAGACAGGATCTGTAACGATCGCCCAGGAGGGCAAAGAGCTTGTGGATATCCGCGCTATGGCAAAGGCGGGAGTACCGGCGCTGAGTGAAGATGGCAAATCCGTGATGAACGCGCTTTTGATGCGTCAGGCTATGGAAATCGCGGCAGAGGAGGACATGGTGATCCTGGACCACTGCGAAGATAAGAGCCTGGTCAACGGTGGCTGCGTGAATGCGGATGCATATACAGAGAAGCTTGGTCTTCCGGGAATCACAAACAGTGTGGAAGATACGATCACAGCCAGGGATATTCTTCTGGCCGCAGAGACCGGATGCCGCCTGCATCTGTGCCATGTTTCGACAAAGGGTGCGACTGAGATGCTTCGTCTGGCCAGAAAAAAGGGATATAAAGTTACCGCAGAAGTATGTCCGCATCATTTTACACTGACATCTTCGGATATCGTTGCCGGTGATTCCAATTACAAGATGAATCCGCCGCTTCGTACCCGGGCCGACAGGGAGGCACTGATCGAAGGATTGAAAGACGGTACATTTGAAGTGATCAGTACCGACCATGCGCCGCATGCCTGCGAAGAAAAGGGCAGCGATCTTACAAAGGCCGCTTTCGGTATCGTCGGGCTGGAGACCAGTGTGGCACTGACAGTGACAGAGCTTGTGGATACCGGTATTCTGACACCGATGCAGATGGCTGAAAAGATGAGCTACAATCCGGCCCGGATCCTTGGTATCGACAAGGGTTCCCTGGCCGAAGGAAAGATTGCGGATGTGGTTATCATTGACCCGAAAGCTGAGTACACGATCGATGTGAACAGTTTTGCATCCAAGGGAAGAAATACACCTTTTGACGGACGTAAAGTAAAAGGAAAAGTCATGATGACAGTCTGCGATGGCTGCATCGTATATGAAGCAAAATAAGCAGGAGGACAAAAGAAATGATTCAGAAACTTATTGAAGGGATTAAAAGAACAAAAGCACCGATCGTAGTAGGTCTTGATCCGATGTTAAACTATATTCCGGAGCATATCCAGAAAAAAGCTTTTGCCGAGTTCGGAGAGACACTTGAAGGCGCTGCAGAAGCTGTATGGCAGTATAATAAAGGCATCGTGGATGCCGTATACGATCTGGTACCGGCTGTAAAACCGCAGATCGCCATGTACGAGCAGTTTGGTATCGAAGGCCTGAAAGCTTTTGAAAAGACTGTTTCCTACTGTCAGGAAAAAGGCCTGGTCGTGATCGGAGATATCAAAAGAGGTGATATCGGTTCCACATCGGAGGCCTATGCTGTGGGGCATCTGGGTCAGGTGCAGGTAGGCAGCCATCGTTACAGTGGATTTCATGAGGATTTTGTCACAGTCAATCCGTATCTCGGCTCTGACGGTGTAAAGCCCTTCATGAAGATCTGTAAAGAAGAGAAAAAAGGTCTGTTTATTCTCGTAAAGACATCCAATCCGTCCAGTGGTGAGTTCCAGGATCGCCTGATCGACGGACGCCCGCTGTATGAGCTGGTCGGCGAACAGGTAGCTGCCTGGGGCGAGGAGCTGATGGGAGATACCTACAGCTATGTCGGTGCTGTAGTCGGAGCTACCTATCCGGAAATGGGAAAAACACTGCGAAAAATCATGCCGAAGTCCTTTATCCTGGTACCGGGTTACGGCGCACAGGGCGGCAAGGGCGCTGATCTCGTACATTTCTTTAATGAAGACGGACTGGGCGCTATCGTAAATTCATCCCGTGGCATTATCGCTGCCTATAAACAGGAGAAATACGCGAAATTTGGCGCTGAAAACTATGCAGAAGCATCCAGACAGGCCGTACTGGATATGCAGGCGGATATTCAGGGAGCTCTGGAAGCAGCAAAATAGTATGAGATAATTTCTCAAAACATAAAAGGAGTCTACGAATGAAAGTAAAAGAAACATGTACGGTCCTCAGTCAGGAATGTATTGCCAGAGATATATACAGTCTGTGGCTGCAGACAGACCAGATCGCTGCACAGGCAAAACCGGGGCAGTTTGTATCTGTATACTGTCAGGATGGGGCACACCTGCTGCCGCGTCCGATCAGTTTATGCGAGATTGATGCCTAAGGCGGACGCCTGCGTCTGGTCTACCGTGTG
>JAHZHB010000092.1 GCA_019420465.1 Lachnospiraceae bacterium | reverse complement strand
GACCCTGCCAAGACTGCCGGAGCATATGGCATGGTATCTGTATGTCAATACCTACGGAGATCATGAAGGAAAATACTGTTATACAGAGGAAGAGGCTGTGCGGATCGATGGCGGATTTAATATGAAGCCGCGGTCAGTGGCTGTATTTGCAGCAAAGCTAAGATAACAGACAAGAATAAAATAATGTGACTGGCAGGTTTTTACTGCCGGGAAAGATAAGAATAACCTCTGCGGGACTGGAACGTGTCCCACAGAGGTTATTTTACATATGCTCTGCACAGGAACATAAATTTGCAGAAGCCGTTATTGTCTGCAGCTGTTGTTTTACTGCTTTTTCTTGCTTCGGATATGCACTTCAGGTATAGCTACATTGTCATAACTGATCGGTGCATCTTCGGTGGTGTCCGTATCGTGTTCCGGTGTCTTATTTGTGTGAATTTCAGGAATAGCTACGTTATCGAGTGTCACATCATATTTCTGTTTATGCTGTTCTCTTTTTATTTCAAAAAACTGTCTAATTTTCTCTAACATACGAAACTCCTCCAGACTACAGAATATTAATAAAGAACGTAATGACCAGACTGTTCAGAAAATCGGCAAACAGACTGCCGATCAGCGGGATGAGCAGATAGGCTTTTACCGAAGGTACATATTTTTCGCATACGGCCTGCATATTGGCCATGGCGTTGGGGGTGGCACCCATACCGAAGCCACAGGTACCGGCAACTAATATAGCGGCATCATAGTCCCGGCCCATGATGTTAAATTCGATAAAGTAGGTAAATACACAGATCAAGATGACCTGCGCACCGAGCAGGATGACAAGCGGGAGAGCAAGAGAAGCCAGTTCCCAGAGTTTCAGTGTGATCATGGCCATACCCAGAAACAGGGAGAGGCTGATACCACCGATATCGTTGATCTCACCCATATGGATCGTTGTAATGCTGGTGTACTCACAGATGTTTCGCATCAGCGCGGCGGCCAGCATGGCACCGATATAGATCGGGAAGGTGAGACCGGTTTTTGTCAGAAACATGGAAAATACCGTGCCCAGTCCGATGGCCAGGATCAGCTGGAATACAGCATCCGGGTACATGGTAGTGTGACGTTCATGTTTCTTTTCATCCTCGACCAGAAGGCTGTCATCTTCCGGGATAGCGGTCTTTAAAAGATCGTGTTTTTCAATCAGGCGTTTGCCCAGAGGGCCGCCTACCAGACTGCCAAAGATCAGACCGAAGGTAGCTGCTGCGGTACAGATCGTTGTGGCACCGGTGATGTTAAAATCTTCAAGTACCGGGCCGAAAGCACCGGCTGTACCGTGTCCGCCGACCATGGGGATGGAGCCGGTACATATACCGATGAGCGGATCAAGTCCCAGAAGTTTCGATAAACCGACAGCGGTAAAATTCTGTAACAGGATCAGTGAGATGACCAGTCCTAAGAAGATGATCAGGGATTTTCCACCGCTTTTTAAGACTTTCAGGTTCGCCTGAAAGCCTACAGAGGTAAAGAAAAATACCATGCAGACCTCACGGAGTGTATCATCAAAGGAAAATTCGGCGATTCCCGTGCTGTAGCAGATGCAGGTCATGATGGCGAATAAAAGACCACCGATGACGGGGGCGGGGATACAGAATTTCTCCAGAACGTAGATACGTTTCTTTAAAAATGTGCCGAGTAAGAGCACCAGCACGGCGATCGCCAGTGTCTGGTACATATCTAATTGAATCTTCATGTTTAGCCTTTCTGTCTGTTAGTCAATGGTCATTCCCTTGGCCTCGTAGTAAGCGATCGCACCGGAGTGGAAAGGAATCGGAATGTCGTTTACGGCAAACTCTTCGTTAAGCTTAAGGTCCAGGGAAATGGAATACTGTAATTCCTTTGCTTTGTCAAACAGCATACGTGTCAGCTGTTCGATCACGTCATCGGAAAGAGAGCTCGAAGTGACAAGGACGGATTTTACACCAATCGTGATGACGTCCTCGTCCTGTCCATGGTATGTTCCCGCAGGAACGGTATAGCGACTGTAGGCCGCAGAAGAGGAGAGCATCTTGTCGATAACGTTATCATCGATGGAGATCAGGCGGATATCACATTCTCTGGAAAGCTCATCTATGATCGTGGTGGTCAGTCCGGCGGTACAGAAGAAAGCGTCGATCTTGCCATCCTCCAGTTCCCGGGCGGCTTCGATATAGTCCAGATTTCTGGTCTTTACAAGAGATGCGGGAAGTCCGGCAAAAGCAAGGATCTGTGAGGCATTCAGTTCGGTGCCGGATTCCTCTGCACCGATACTTACGGTATGACCGGAAAGGTCGTTGAGTGTCCGGATATCGGAATCAGCCCGGACAACAAGCTGACAGGCTTCGGGGTAAAGACCGGCGATCGCCCGCAGGTTTGGGTTTTTCTGGTATGCCTCATCCAGGAGGTCAGCCTGGGCAATACCCAGTTCGATGTAATTGTCGGATAAAAGCCGTAGATTGGCATTGGATCCGGCTGTAGTACGGGCTTCGAAGGTGTACTCTGTGGATTCTTCGTTTGCCAGCTCACAGAACGTGTTGGCAAAGGTGTAATACATGCCGCCGATGTCGGCTGCACCAAAGCGTATCGTATTTCCGGAAACACGACAGCCTGTGAGTGTAAAAAGTAAACACACGAGCAGACAAAGCGACAGTCTGAAGTTTTTCTTCATATCTGTTTTTCCTTTCTGAGATAGCTGTCCTTAAAAAACCTCTGTAACAGAAAACGCACAGAGGCAGCATAAAAGCAGTGGGACAGATCTTTTTCTATTGTACATACATTTTGTACAGAGGAAAAGACATAGTTTGTTTATTTTTGCAGTTTTTTCTTATATAATGAAGACATAAAAAGGCAGATAACAAAAAACGGCATAAAGGAGGTGCAGGATATGCAGCGGCTGATCTTTCATATCGATGTCAACAGTGCCTTTCTGTCCTGGGAAGCTACAAAACGTGTAAAGCTGGGCATGCCGGATCTCAGAGAGATTCCCGCATGCATTGGCGGCGATCCGAAAAAGAGAACGGGGATCGTGGTAGCCAAATCGATTCCCGCAAAGAAATACGGTGTACAGACCGGAGAACCTATGGCACTGGCACTTCGCAAATGCCCGCAGATGGTCTGTGTTCCCGGTGATTTTGCACTGTATGACAAATGCTCCAGAGCGTTTAAAAAGATCTGTGCTTCCTACGCACCAGTGATGGAGTCGTTTTCCATAGATGAGGTGTTTTTGGATATGACGGGAACACAGCTGATCTATCCGGATCCCGTGGCGACAGCGCACGAGATCAAAGACAGAATACGGACAGAACTCGGGTTTACCGTAAACGTGGGCATATCTGTCAACAAGCTGCTGGCCAAGATGGCATCAGATTTTGAAAAGCCGGACAAGGTGCATACGCTCTATCCGGAGGAAATAGAGCAGAAAATGTGGCCGCTTCCGGTAGGTGATCTGCTTTTCCTCGGAAAAGCTTCGGAAAAGCGACTGGTGCAGCAGAAAATCCGGACGATCGGGGATCTGGCTCATGCAGATGAGAGAGATGTCTGCCGCCTTCTGGGAGAAAAAAACGGTCATGCCCTGTATCTGTCGGCCAATGGGATCGACGATTCCCCGGTAAAAGCCGAGAGAGAGGAAGCCAGGGGAATCAGTGTGGAGACAACGTTTGATGAGGATATCGTATCCTTTGAACAGGTCTGGCCGATCCTGTTAAGCCAGTGCGATATCGTAGCTGCCCGGATGCGTCGTGCAGGGAAAAAATGCAGCTGTGTTGCGGTGTCTTTCCGAACACTGGAGTTTAAAAACAGATCGCATCAGTGCACACTGTCCCATGCCACGGACGTGACAGATGAGATCTATCAGACCGCAAAACTGCTATTTAAAGAAAGCTGGAAGCAGCAGCCGCTTCGCCTGATCGGTGTTTCACTGACGAATCTTTCCGAGGATGAATTTGTACAGATGTCGTTATTTGAGAATCCGAAAAAGCGGGAGCAGAAGAAAAAGGTGGACGAGGCCGTGGATGCGATCCGGGCAAAGTTTGGTAATAGCATGATCACCAGGGCCAGCATCATGCAGGTGTCTTCCCGTGTGGGGAAAAAGGCAAAGGCTCAGATGGAAAATGAGACAGAAGCAAAAAAGGACAGTGCACAATAGAGGTACTGTCCTTTTTTGCCGCCATACCTGTGATAGAGCAGTCTGTTGAAGCAGCTCTGTGTACGGTTGGACAGAAATGCGAGGGTCAGCCGTTCGCCTTCATCTGCATAAAATATTCGATGAGAATGTTGACCGCAGGGCGCTGTTTGGTAGATGCAGCCCAAAGAAGACGGATCGTACTGGGGGTAATAAAGCTCAGTCTGCGATAACAGATATCCTTCCAGCTGGCCATCATATCCGTGGTCAGAAAGGGATAGACCCTGCCCTGCATCGTCATTTCATACAAAAGCTCTTTGTCTGTGGTGCGGATAGCGATATTGGGCTTCTGGTGCTGGGCATCCATGTATTCGTTGATAATGCCCTCCATGGGAACCCTTGCAGTCAGAAAGCCGAGGGGAAGTCCGGGCAGATCAGCAAGTCCGATGGTTTCCTTCTGCGTAAGCGGGTCATCTTTCCGCATACCAAGCATCAGGGTATCTGTATGAAGGACAAAGGTATCCAGAGATTCTGCACCGTAGATGACCGGAGAGATACCTACGTCCAGTGTATGCTCCATGAGAAGCTTACAGATATCAAAAGCACTGTGTTCTTCAATGGAGATCCGGATTTCCGGATGTGTTTCCATGAAAAACTGCAGGTATCGCCGATAGCTGGACAGGCTGTTGGTCGGTGTGACACCGATATGAATGGTGTCTGCGACGGTCTGCTTTTGCAGCTCATCAAGCTGTCGTCTGGCATATTTGTAATTGGCAGCAAAGGCCTGCAGCATATTGCGGATGATTCTTCCACTGGCGGTCAGCTCGACACCCTGTTTGGAACGTATAAAGAGTGTGGTATCAAATTCCTGCTCCAGCTCATGCAGGGAGCGGGACAGTACGGAGCGTGAGACGAAAAGCTCCTCTGCTGCCGTGGTGATATTTCCCGTTTCGCAGACCTTCAGAAAGTACTGCTGTTTTTTATCATAGACCATAGAAAATCCCTCCTTCCATCCGTGCTGATTATAGCACGGATAGGCCGGAATATCTACTTTACTGTGCATAAAATGTTATATATAGTGGAGATAAGAAAAACGGTTCTGTAACAGGAAGGTTACAGTGAAAGGAGAGGAAACAATGGCTGAAACAAGGAAATCAAATGCAACGTATTATGTCTGGTCAGTAATAGCACTGGTGCTCATCTTTGGCTTTGGCAGGGTGGTGCCTGCTTTTGCAGGGATCACACCGGTAGGAATTTCCGTGCTTGGCATCTTTCTTGGAGTTCTGATTGCTATTCTGGCTACCGGGGACACGTTCTGGCCTTCGATTATCGGACTTTTTGCTCTGGTCATCTGTGAGTATATGAAGGCCTCGGATGTTTTAAGTGCATGGTTCGGAAATGCAACAATCCAGCAGATCATCTGGGTTATGGCTCTGACAGGTGCGGTAACGGAATCAGGTGCAGTCAGTGTACTGGCCAGAAAGGTTCTGGGAATTAAAGGGCTGCAGGGACATCCTGTACGTTTTATTACCGTGCTTTTTATGACCATGCTGGTCTGTTCAGCGCTGGTAAGCAGTCCGACCACGATGCTTCTTTTGTTCTATCCTATACTGGACAGTGTATGTGAGATGTGTGATATCGGCAAAGACAGCGAGCTGAAGCGGGAGCTTTTGCTTGGATTATATCTGGCGGCGATGGGCGCATACATCCTGCCGTTTAAGGGTGTGCATCTTTCATCCATCGCAATCATCAGCGGTATCATGGAGGCCAGTGGCCTGGAATTTAACAATGCCATCTATCTGGGCGTAGCCACACTGGTTGTTGTTTTGTTCATTGTACTGTATATTGTATTTATGCGCTTTATATGGAAAACGGATTTGTCAAAGCTCGGTAATTTTGACAGGGACAAGCTGAATTTTACAGAAAAAGATCTGAAAATGAACGCCAGACAGAAAACACTTCTGGGCTTTATGCTGTTTGGTATTATTTTCCTTCTGTTAAGTATGGTTATCCCGAAGAACTCTGCATTTTTTGCTTTCTATTCCAAGATAGGTACGACATGGATCTGGATTGTTCTGTTTTCTGTTCTGTGCTTTATGCGCACGGGAGAGGGCAAGCCGTATATTAACGGTGTGAAGCTTCTGCAGAGCAAGACGATGTGGGGCATCGTAGCGGTAGCCGGATGCTTTACGATCCTTGGTACAGCAATCGCATCAGATGACCTTGGCATCAAGGCAGCAATCTCCACAGGGCTGTCACCTGTTCTTGGCAGCGCAACATGGCCGGTTATGGTAATTCTCTGTGTTGCTGTTTCTACGATTTTCACCAACTTTACCAATGGCATGCCAGTCAGCTTTACGATCAACGCCGTATGTATCCCGATCGCCTGCAGTATGCAACTGGCAGGACAGGGAAATGCGACAGTACTGGCAGTGGCAACGATTCTGTCTGCTATGTGTGCATTCCTTACCTATGGAGCGATTGCCTATGCCTCCTTACTGTTGGGACGCGAGGAAATGACAAATAAGTTTATCTGGACCAAGGGTGTGATTACGATGTTTATGTACATTGTAGTTGCAAGTGCAGTTTGCATTCTGTTTGGCTATATTCTGTAGAAATATCATACGATGGGAGGAGCAGTATGTCAGAAAAAATACTTGAAAAAGCAAGAGAACTCGATGTGGAAGCATCCTGCGATATCCTGGTTGTTGGCGGTGGTGCAGCAGGCCATTCAGCGGCTGTTGCAGCAGCGAGGGCAGGAGCAAAAAATATCATACTTCTGGAACGGTACGGATATATGGGCGGAGATGTAACCGGCGGTTACGTGATCATGGTTCCCAATCTTTCCTGGTACGATAAACCGTTTGTCAGAGGGCTGCAGGAGGAATGGTTTGAACGGCTGAAAAATATTCCCGGAGCTGTAACGGCGCCTTCACTGGATGAGATTGGAAGCTCGGATCCGGCATTATTGCAGCGATGGAAAACACAGATGGACTGCGTAAGTAGAGGTGGATATGAAGGCGCAAAGCCTTCCTGCCTGGTCCGGTCAGTGTATTTTGAGCCAAACCAGCTGAAAATAGAGCTTGACAAGATGCTGCTGGAGCACAAAGATGCCATTCATGTTATGTGCCATTGTATGGGATGTGAGCCTGTTGTGGAAAATGGCGTTATCAAGGGTGTCATTTACGAATCCAAGGAAGGACGTAAAGCGATTCTGGCAAAGATCGTTATAGATGCCACGGGCGATGGCGATATTTATTCCCGGGCCGGTGCTTCCTACAGCAGTATGTCCGATGAAGTGACCCGTGCCAATACGACAGCACTGGTATGGCGGATTGGTGGATGCAACGTACCTGCTTTTGCAGAATGGAGAGAGGCGCATCCGGAAGCCTATGCGGCACTTCGAAAGGGCATGGCAGCAAGGGCAGGTTTCCGTTCGATACCGATTCCGAGTAATGATTCGACGATCTTCTGGGTTAATAACTGGCATGAAAACAGGGACTGCTCTAAGGTGAAGGATCAGACAGAAACAGAAATGGAAACGAGAGATACGATTCGTGATGTGCTGGCCTATATAAAAGAGGCATGTCCGGTGGCTTTTGAACATGCATATCTGTATGATATTGCACCACAGCTGGGAACACGCATTTCCCGGAGGCTGACCGGAGAGTACGTGATGACTTCCGCGGATTTTGCCTATGCTTTACAGCATGAGGATGTCATCGCCTGGCATTCGACGATCTGCCAGATCAATGATTGTGGCCCGGTGGAGATTCCCTACCGGTCTCTGCTCCCTAAAGAAGTGGAGAACCTTCTGGTTCCAGGACGCCATTTTTCTGCGGATGGAATCGCCATTGACTGGCTGGATCTTATTCCACAGTGTGTAGGAACAGGGCAGGCGGCAGGTGTTGCAGCTGCAGTGGCAGTACAGGATGGTGCAACAGCACATACCGTGGATATCCATAAGGTGCAGGACATTCTGGTGGAACAGAATGTTCCCATTCCGCGGAATGAGAAGTTCGAAAAGAAGGATCCCTCTTATCGTGAAATGTGTGAAGCACATGAGTATGGCCTGTATACAGCAAAGGCCAGGCTGGCCAGAAAACAGAAGGAGAAGGGAAAAACGCTGGATCTGGAATTTCAGGAAAAATTTGCCACACATGTAGGACTGTAAAGGATAAGCGTTTTTAAAATATAAACAACAGACAGAGAAAAGAGGAAACAGGCAGAAAATGGCTGCAGGTTTCCTCTTTTCTCTCTGTATTCCGGGGTTATAACAGTTCTTTTAATGTGACCAGCCCTTCTTTCTGCAGCCGCCGCATAAACTGGTAA
>JAHZHB010000091.1:3110-8341 GCA_019420465.1 Lachnospiraceae bacterium | reverse complement strand
CTCTGCCCATCTTTTCATCGTATCCGGCAAAGCTCATACCGATCGTACGGGCATTTTCCGGCAGATTGATATTGTCAGCATTGACATCATGCGCATGCACCGGTGCCATACCGCAATGCGCATCCGGCAGACGTTTGCGGATGATCTCATGCTTATTCCTGAACGCGATCATATATTGAAAGAATGCAAAAAGCTCTCTGTTTTTCTCAAGCTTTGTCCAGTCCAGCCAGAACATTTCATTATCCTGACAATAGCAGTTATTGTTGCCATTCTGTGTATTGCCAAACTCATCTCCGGCCAGAAACATCGGCGTACCGCGGCTGCACATCAGCACAGCGCAGGCATTGCGGATCATTCGTTTTCGAAGCGTCATAACCTCCTGATCATCCGTAGGCCCTTCCACACCACAGTTCCAGCTGCGGTTATCATTGGCACCGTCTGTATTGTTCCAGCCGTTGCATTCGTTATGCTTTTCATTGTAGGCATAGAGATCAGCCAGAGTAAACCCGTCATGACAGGTAATAAAATTCACGCAGGAATTGTACGCATCATAGTCTGTATCGGATTCTTTCGGCATCACACCGTACAGATCACCGGAACCGCCGATACTCCAGGCCGCTTTCCAGGATTCCCAGAAATCGCCTTTTAAAAAGCCGCGGATACAGTCACGGTATCTGCCATTCCATTCTGCCCAGCGCTTATGTGCCGGAAATTTACCAACCTGATACAGACCGCCGGCATCCCAGGCTTCCGCGATCAGCTTGCTTTCACGAAGGATCGGATCGTTGGCAATCATCTCCAGAAGTGGCGGATTTTTCAACGGCTCACCACCCTTGCCACGGCCGAGAATGCTGGCCAGATCAAAGCGGAAACCATCAATGCGGTATGTGATTGTCCAATAGCGCAGACATTCCAGGATCATCTGGCGCACGATCGGATGGTTACAGTTTAACGTATTACCGCAGCCACTGAAATTGTAGTACTCTCCTTCCGGCGTCAGCATATAATAGATCTGGTTGTCGATGCCTTTGAAGCTGAACATACGACCGTCAAAATTTCCCTCTGCCGTATGATTGAAGACAACATCCAGAATGACCTCGATTTCATTATCGTGGAAAGCTTTGATCAGCTCTTTTAACTCATATCCCTCACAGTTATGCTCCGGTCGAGACGTATAGCTGGTATTCGGTGCAAAAAAGCTGACAGTATTATAACCCCAGCATTCTAAAAGTTCATGCCCCTCATACTCTCTGGCATTGCTGGTCTCGTCAAATTCAAAGATCGGCATGAGTTCCACGGCATTGATGCCCAGTTCTTTTAAATACGGGATTTTTTCCATCAGGCCACGGAAGGTTCCTCTGTGTTTTACGCCTGAGGATGGATCCATCGTAAATCCACGGACATGCAGCTCATAGATGACCAGATCGGCCAGCTCTCTTTTTAAAAGATTGGCATCTCCCCAGTCAAACTTATCCTCGACAACACGGGCACGGTAAGCACCTGTCTGCTGTGTTCCCCAGACCTGCTGCCCGGTGACAGCCTGTGCATACGGATCAAGCAAAAGCTTTGTTTTGTCAAAAATAAGTCCCTTTGCCGGATCATATGGGCCATCAATACGGTAGGCATACTCAAAGTCTTCAATATTCAGGTCGTACACAAACATCGAGTAAGTATCGCCGATACGGTAGGACTCTGGAAACGGCAGCACAGCAAACGGCTCTTCCTCTCTGCGTTTAAACAAAAGCAGCTCACAGCTCGTTCCCTCGTGGGTCGAAATCGTAAAATTCACACCATTTTCCAGCGGATATACTCCATTTACCATATACACACCCGGACGGACCGTGTACGCACCGATCTGGTGCAGACCTGCCTTTCCCACTATGCTGTGTCCCATTAATATCTTATCTTTCATACAGTATATTATGTCCTCTACATTTTTTTCCATGCTCTGCCGGTAAACAGAATCAGAATCGGGAAGATTTCCAGACGCCCCGCCAGCATATCCAGAATCAGTACGATCTTTGACAGACCACTGAACATTGCATAGCTTCCCGTCGGTCCGACCAGTTCAAGACCCGGGCCGATATTGTTAAAGCAGGCAACCACAGATGTAAAACTCGTTGTTATCGAATAGCCGTCCAGCGAAACCGCCAGAAAACTTAAGATTATGATGATCACATAGGCAGCCAGATAAGCATTAACGTTGCTCAGAACCTTTTCGTCCACCTTCTGCCCGTTTGTACGCACGACCATAACTTTTCTCGGCTGCAGCATCTGCAGGATATTGCGTTTCAGGCTTTTGCCAAGCAGAAGCACACGGCTCACCTTGATACCACCGCCGGTACTGCCCGCACATGCTCCACAGAACATCAGGCAGACCAGGATCGCCTTGGAAAACGTCGGCCACAGGTCAAAATCTATCGTGGCAAAACCTGTTGTTGTCATGATACTCGATACCTGGAATGCCGCATGACGCACCGTCTCTCCCAACGTATCGTACATGCCGAAGATATTCCAGCTGATCAGTGCGATACTTCCTACAAACAGGCCGATATAGAGTCTCAGCTCTTCATCTTTCCATACACTCTTGTACTCTTTCATCAGCACCAGATAGTAGCAACTGAAATTCACACCAAACAGAAACATAAAGATGGTGCAGACATTCTGCAGATAGGGACTGTACCCGCCGATACTGTCAGCTTTGACACCAAAACCACCTGTACCAGCCGTACCAAAAGCGGTACACATAGAATCAAACAGCGGCATACCGCCTGCCAGCAGGAAAATTATATCCAGCACCGTCAGAGCGATATACATAATGTACAGAATGCGCGCAGTTTCCTTCATCTTCGGCACAAGCTTGCCTACATTCGGCCCCGGGCTCTCCGCACGCAGGATATGCATGGTAAAGCCCTGCTTTTTCTGCCCGGTCCTTGCCACAGCCAGAAGGAAAACCAGCACACCCATGCCGCCCAGCCAGTGGCTGAAGCTTCGCCAGTACAGCATACCGCGTGTGCATGCTTCTACATCGGTCAGAATCGATGCTCCTGTCGTGGTAAAACCGGATACGATTTCAAACAGCGCATCAATATAATTCGGAATCTCTCCTGATAAAAAGAACGGCAGACCGCCGATCATCGCCAGCACGATCCAGCTTAAACCCACACATACCAAGCCCTCACGGCTCTGGAACATGGTATCTGCCTTTTTCCCGATCAGCCAGAGGATGCCGCCGATCACAACGGCCAGCACGATGCTGATCAGAAAAGCCATTCCCGTCCGAAAGTCCCCGTCATACAGACAGATTCCAAAGGGCGGCACCATAAACAGAGCTTCCAGCATCAGGATTCTGGACATAAAACGTCCGATCATTCTATAGTTCATGTCTCGTAAGCCTATTCAAAGATGTCATTCAGACGCTCAATCTCATCCGCACCTGAAACGACGATCAGAATATCTCCTTTCTCATACATGGAATCACCATTGGGGATTTCTGTTAAGGGGCCGTGTTTGATACCGACTAACAGGGTGTTTTTCCTGATCCGGATATCTCTCAGCGGTGTATGACAGTATTTCGTCTGATCATCCACGATAAATTCCATAGCATCTGCCTTGCCTCCGGCAAAGCTGTGTACAGCCAGTGCTGTTCCTGTCTGGTTGTCCAGCGCATGCACATACTGTACGATCGTATTGCTACAGAGATCCTTCGGGCAGATCAGTCCACCAAGAGACAGACTGTCAAGCAGGGTACTGTTTCCCTCGTGGCTCAGTTTTGTGATGACCTGATCGATGCCGCAGTTGGAACCATACATCGAAACAACCATATTGACCTCATCCATACCAGTCAGGGTAACGAGTGCATCACAGTTCGCCAGTCCCTCGCTATCTAACAGATCACGGTCCGTCGCATCACCAAAGATAATATCCGCCTTCGGCAGAACCTTCGCCAGATCCTCGCAGCGTACCTCGTCTCTTTCAATAATATGCACACGAATTCCTGCACTTAACAGTCGATTCGCCAGATAATAGCTGACACGGCCGCCGCCGCAGAGCATGACGTTTTTGATCTTATGGGTAATGATACCCAGATTTTTCAAAAGATGGGTCAGATTGTCTGTCGGTGCTGTAACATAAATACAGTCGCCCTCTTTCAGAATAAAATCACCGGACGGTGCGATCATCTCGCCGCCACGGATAACACTGCAGACCAGAACCTTGCATTTAACCACAGAATTCAGATCATTTAAGCTGAGATTTTTTAATTTGCTGCCTGCATTGATCTTTAATTCAATGATCTCCATACGTCCCCGCGGGAATGTCTCACGTTTCAGCGATACCGGATAACGCAGCATACGCTCGATTTCTTCTGCTGCCTGCTTTTCCGGATTGACCATCATTGACAAAGCAAAGTTTCTCCGCATTGCATAGATCTGATCCGCATACTCCGGATTGCGGATACGGGCGATCGTATGCAGATTTTCGTTCATGAAATGTGCTGTCATGCAGCATAAAAGATTGATCTCGTCCTCACCGGTCGCCGCAATCAGAAGATCCGCCTCGGCCACACCGGCCTGTTTTAAGATATCCATCGTCGCACAGTTGCCATGCACGATCATGACATCATACTGCTCCTGCGACGTCTCCAGTACATTCTGTTTCGTATCGATCAGCGTCAGATCATACCCTTCACCTGACAAAAGACGCGTCAGAGTCTGTCCTACCTTACCGTCTCCTGCTATGATTATCTTCATTCTCTCATCCTCAAACATACATTTTCATACGAAAAAAGGCAAAAAGTGTGTCTTTTGCCCGGATTTCTTATACAGTATATAGCAAAGTGAGGGAAAAATCTACAGCTTTTGTAAAAACGTGCGGATTTTTCCCTCGGGGTGCGGTTGATTAATATTTTTGACAAGGATCACATGCCCTCATGTTTAAGTAATGTCATTTGGCTTCTTCATCATGCTTTGCACTGCACTCTATGACTTGCCAGTATCCACTTTTAGGGGAGCCGTGGCGGACAAGGATGCCATACAAACTCGACAAGCTCATCCTGTTTGCCACTTCTAGTCCATAGCCCCCTTAATAGCCGTCAGCAGCTCATCATACGTCTCATACGCAGCCAGCTCCGGATGGTCCTTCTTAATCGACTCCGTACTGCGGAACAGAAATCCTGCCTTGCTTGCCTGGATCATGCCTAGATCGTTTTAGCTGTCGCCGCTTGCAATGGT
>JAHZHB010000091.1:0-3100 GCA_019420465.1 Lachnospiraceae bacterium | reverse complement strand
CCGGCTGTCTGCAGAGCTTTGACTGTTGTCAGCTTTGACTGGGCTACGCGCATTTTGTAGCCGGTGATTTCACCATTTCCTGCTACTTCCAATGTATTGCAGAAGATTGTCGGCATCCCCAGCTTTTTCATGAGCGGAGCAGCAAACTGTGTAAACGTATCACTTAAGATAATGACCTGGCAGCAGTCACGCAGTTCATCCAGAAATTCTTTGGCGCCCGGCATCGGATCGATTTTTTCGATGGTCTGCTGAATCTCTTTTAAGCCAAGACCATGTTCCTTTAAGATCTGCAGACGGTATTTCATCAATTTATCATAATCCGGCTCGTCTCTGGTCGTCTTTTTCAGCTCCGGAATACCGCTGGCCTCGGCAAATGCGATCCAGATTTCCGGTACAAGAACTCCCTCAAGATCCAGACAGGTTACATACATACTCATCACATACTCCTCCTCAACTCTGTAAATATATTCTTCTACTTTTTTTATCTTCGAAAACTTCTGTTTGCAAACGTTTTTTATTCTTTCTGTTTTCTCCCGATTAGCACAAAGGTTTCGTACAAAAGCCTTTCATGTTCTTTTACATTTTAACACAGCATCACAGTAAATCAAACAAAATATTATGATTTATTGACTGCAAAATGATTGCTTACCTATAAAATGATTTCTTATCTGTAAAACCAACGTTGGCTTGTACTTTTTGTTTGTTTATAATCCATCCGACATGCGACGGTCAATCCAGGTCATTACAGTCTCGGACTGAATAGCCAGATTTTCACATTCTGCTTCCCAGTTTTTATGCTCTTTGCTTGATTCATTAGATGGCTCTTTTGCCTCCAAGGCTTCCATCTGTGTGTTAATCTGCCCCAGGGCAGCTTTTAATTCTTCCAGTGTCATCTTTTCAAATGTATTCATTAAGTTTCTCCTTGCTATAGCGAATAAGTATCCACTCTTTTATTTTTCTCATTTTACTACAGATATCCATGTTTTCATAGCCTGAGAATGCTATATCTCTTCTCAACCCAAAATGAATCTTTGAGTTCAACCACCCTTATATTTCTAAATTTTAGTACCAACCACGAAAATAATTCACACTGCCAATCCCGGGGCCATATCTGCCTGAAAAGTGGGAATTGAGCCACGGAAGTTACACTCACTGGCTATTCCGGGGTTGATTTAGACTAAAAAGTGAGAATCTAACCACGGATTTTACATCAACTGGCTATTCCGGGGTTGATTTAGACTAAAAAGTGAGAATCTAACCACGGATTTTGCATCAACTGGCTATTCCGGGGATGTTTCGACCTGTAAAGTGGAAATTGAGCCACGGGAACTACATCAACTGGCTATTCCGGGGATATATCTGGCTGAAATGCCATGAAGCAAGCCCCGGAGAAGAGACAAGCGATCGTTTCCGGCGTCAAACGCCCGCGCATTCCTGAAAAAAGCACCAGATTCTCCCTTTCGCTCTCTTTCCGTTGCTCTTTCACTTTCCAAATAGCCTCTGACAGCAAAAGTGCTGTAAAATCATCTTTTCCATGACTTCACAGCACTTTATTAGCTCATCTGTCAATAACCATCCCCGCAGGTCAGTTATTGGTTTTCTCATTACTTGAGTTTTCTTATTCTTTTAGTCTTCTTATTATTTCAGTCTTCTCACTATTTCAGATATTCTGTCGTCTGCAGAAATGTTTCATCATGACTTCAGCTGCACAGCATATATAACACAGCTTATATATCACAGCTTAAGCTATAGCTATACGTTTCTGCCCTTAGACTACCAGGAAGAATTTCACCAGGAACAGCAGGGAGATCGCATATGTCAGAACGGATACCTCTTTTGCCTTTCCTGTGAAGACTTTGATAACGGTGTAAGAGATCAGACCAAGGCCGATACCGTGTCCGATGGAACCGGAAACCGGCATGGAAATCAGCATCAGGGCTACCGGAACCAGCTGGCTCTGGTCGTCGAAGTCGATCTTTTTCAGACCACTGAGCATCAGTACACCAACGTAGATCAGGGCAGCACTTGTGGCCGGAGCCGGGATGATAGCTGCGATCGGTGCGATAAATATGCTGGCAAGGAACAGGATACCGGCTGTCAGAGCAGTCAGACCTGTACGTCCGCCGGCAGCTACACCGGAAGCGGACTCTACGAATGTGGTGACTGTGGAAGTACCTGTCAGGGCACCGGCTACTGTACCGACAGCATCGGAAAGCAGTGCTTCCTTCATCTGCGGCATATTGCCCTCTTTGTCAACCATACCGGCACGGGAAGCTGTACCAACCAGTGTACCGATGGTATCAAACATATCGATGATACAGAACGTGATAACCAGCGTGAGCGCTGTAAACCAGCCAATCTCGATGAATCCCGGGAAGTTGAACTTAAACAGTGTGGTCGATGCCATATCACCAAATGCTGGGATAAAGGAAGCTGTTGCCAGGGATGCGAACGGATTGGTACCAAGGAACAGTGCCTCTCCTGCCCAGTAGATTACACAGGCGATAAACATACCGATCAGTACGGCAGCCTTAAAGCCATGGTGTGCCAGAATAATGATGGCAAACAGTCCGACAAACATTGTGATAACAGTCAGCACCATCTGTGTATAGCCGCCGCCCATGTTTGTCTGAGCCAGACTCGGTGTCAGGGAACCGAAGAAATCCTTCATAACATAGAACGGTCCGCCGTTTTCAGAATATACACCGGCATTGGAACCAAGGCCGATATTTAACAGCATGATACCGATGGCCGGAGCGATACCGAGACGTACACCCAGCGGAATGGCCTCGACGATCTTGTCACGGATATTTAATACAGACAGGATCAGAAAGACGATACCTTCTACAAGGATGATACACAGTGCAGCCTGGAAGGATGCCACATAGGTCATACCTGTAATGGAAACGATATTAGCAACAACAACAGCAAAGAAGCTGTTCAGGCCCATACCCGGAGCCATAACAAACGGCTTGTTTGCCAGAAAGGCCATAGCGATCGTACCGATTGCAGAAGCCAGACAGGTAGCCAGGAATACGGCATTCCAGAGTTCCGGACCTCCCTCTGAACCAAAGCTCGTCAAAAGGTTGGGATTCAGGGC
>JAHZHB010000009.1 GCA_019420465.1 Lachnospiraceae bacterium | reverse complement strand
TTGACTAATAGTCTCTTTTCCGTTGTTTTCTTTATGTTTCCGACAGATTCAGCATTGAATTCAACAACATCTGTATGCCAATACGATTTTCAAAAACAGACAAAGCCATAGCCAAATTAACCATCTTACCAGAAAACCAAAATAACCAATATAAACTGATATGGACAGCCGTGTTTCTTGCCTGCACCGTATCGTAGTCGCTTACCGTGGTTTTAAACAGTTCCTCTACGTTTTTTTCACGCGCACATTGGCTCCGTCAATGCTCTGTCCGGCATCCACGTCATACCGGTGTGCCAGATAGGTTTCTGTGGAGGCACTGCATTCATTGACGATCTTACGGATTTTTCCGTTTTCCGCCTTATCCATAAACCCGGCCGGCAGGGTCACGATATGGTGCATCATGTCCGAACGCATCTGCGCCTGCACACGAAAGGCAGCCATATGCGAGCAGATCAGTCCGCCTATATAGGTACCCATAGACAACAAGGCAAAACCGACCGCTGCCCATCCGTAATCGGCCAGATGCTGCGCCTTACTGTACTCAGGAGCCACAGCCAGTATTTCTTTCATAATTCTCCAGATGTAATAAAAAGGTACCAGAGCGATCCACGCACTGATCACCGACAGTATCCAGGACAGAACCGCCAGGTAACGATAGTTTCCCGCATACGCAAAAAGTCTTGCAAGCGAACTCTCTTTCTTCATACTGCACTCCTTTTCTGTTTCACGCTACATTACATCTACTGTTTTCTCTTTTTTATGTATTGCTTACTTTTATTAGTTTTAACTAAGCATGATTTTTAAAGAAAGACTGCACATGCAACTGCGCACAGCAGCCTCTTTCTTTGCCTTGCATTTCAACTACAGATCATACGGACCCGTTTGGTTTTAGATATGTCCACTTTTTATGACAATCTTTTCAGAAAAACACCTTTATCTGTCCTATTTTTGTTAGTCTTGTATAACCGTCAACACAATAATGTTCTCACTTATTGTCAAGACCAATACGCTAAAACTGTCCCTTTCTGCACTACCTTCTGTATCCGCATTTTCTCATCCATCAGTACAAGATTCGCATAATATCCCGGTGCCACTTTTCCGTACTCTGCATCCACACCGATCGCTTTCGCCGGATTCTCTGTTGCGGCACGAACGGCATCCTCCAGCGGGATCTGCATCTTCTGTACACAGTTGACCATGCAGTCGTACAGGTTCGTCACGCTGCCCGCGATCGTCTCCGGATGTTCCGAAAGGACCGCCTTTTTCCCCTGTACCGTCACGCTCTGTCCGCCAAGTCGATACTTTCCGTCCGGCAGCCCCGTAGCTTCCATACTGTCTGAGATCAGGATCATGCGGTCTACACCAAACAGTCCAAAGGCCATACGCACAGCTGCCGGATGATTGTGTATCCCATCGGCTATAATCTCCGCCATAGCTTTCGCTTCGACCGCTGCCGGTATCGGTCCCGGCTCTCTGTGCCCTATATCCGGCATTCCATTATACAGATGTGTGATATGACTGGCCCCCAGAGCAAACGCTTCTTTTGCGATTTCATAAGTACAGCCGGTATGGGCGAGAGAAATTCTCACTATATCTCTGCAACTTTCTATAAATTCCAGAGCCCCGTCCATCTCAGGCGCCATGTCAAGCAGCCGGATCAGTCCATGACTTCGCTCCTGCAGCCGCCCGAACATCTGTATATCCGGTGGCATGATATATGCAGGATTCTGTGCACCTGCTCTTTCAGGACTGATAAACGGTCCCTCCATATGAAGTCCCACAATATCCGCCCCATGGTGCGGTTTATCAACATACTTCCTTGTTTTATCTATGATTTTTCCAAGTATCTCCTCACTGTACGACATCGTTGTCGGACAGATGGCCAGAATACCATGACATGCCTCATACTCTGCGATACGCTCCAGCTCCTTTTCATCCGCATGGCAAACATCATATCCGGCAGCACCATGCAGATGGATATCTACAAGACCCGGAATAGCGTACAGACCGGTGGCATCCATTTCATTAACCGCTTCTGTATCTTTTTTATCTTCGACAACATCCTCTTTACAGGGTGTGATTCCGGTGATTCGCTCGCCTGTTATGTAAATATCTGCTTTTGTGAATTTGTGGTCTGTTGTGTAGGCCATGGCATTTTTTATTTTCATTGTACCTTGCTTCAACTGGCGCATAGCTATTCTTTATTTTCTCCCTTGTGAAGATTTTTCTTTTTTCCGATACTGAATATGGCATATCATTTGGTTCATCCGATATGCATTATTCAGAAACCATGTATTATCTATAAATATACCCCATTATACTCTTTTTCTTAAGGGTATAGTGGGGTATAAACTGTAGGTCACATCAAGTCAAGTGAGCAAAAGCCTGCCATGCCATCGGCTCTGTTTCTCATGCTAAAACAGCTTCATCACATCATGCACACTGACATACAAGATCAAAAGCATCAGCAGTGCAAATCCCGTAAAATGAATCCGTCCTTCGATCTCTCTGTTGATCGGCTTTTTCCGGATCGCTTCAATGACCAGAAATACGAGACGTCCGCCATCCAGCGCCGGTATCGGCAGAAGATTCATGACACCGAGGTTTGCCGAAAGCAGGATCATCATATTCAGCATAGTCGCTACGGTAGCCGCCAGTCCATAGGAGCGGCTTTCTTTATAGGACGTGTCGATCGTCGTCACGATGCCGACAGGGCCGGACAGTTCATTGACAGATACCTGACCGGTAACCAGCATTTTCAGACTCAGGATCGTCGTCTTGATCCAGTATTTCATCTCCATAAAGCCATATTTGAGAGTAGCCAGCACACCACCCTTTTCATAAGCCCCATTATAGGAAAAACCAGTTTCAGCATATGTCGTTTCCTCAGGCGTTACTTTCGCTGTTTTGACCTTGCTTCCACGGATATAGCTGATCTCCATCTCGGAGCCGTCTAACGGATGCTCCTGCATATAGGCCTGCAGCTGGGCACCGGTATTGATCACGGTGCCGTTAACTTCGCAGATCACATCACCGGCCTGCAGACCGGCTTTGTACATGGCACCGTTCAGCGTCACAGAACCGATCTGTGCTTCATCTTCATTCTGATAATAGGTAAAGCCCAGCATATAGCGGATCTGGCTGTCCGGTGTATAGCGAAGTGTGAGTTTTTCGCCGTCACGTTTCACTTTGACTTCGATTTCTTTTGCACTGACACCTTCGATAGACAGGTAGGTATACAGATCATTCGTGATCGACGTTCCATAGCCATTAAAAGAAGTGATCAGATCGCCTTCCTTCAATCCCGCTTTTTCTGCTGCCGAACCTTCGGTGACAGCGGTCACTGTCGGCAGACTGTATCCGGTCATACCTACAACGATGACAGATACCACAAAGGCCAGAATAAAGTTAAACAAAGGTCCTGCTGCCACAGTGGCGATCCGGCCCCAGATCGGTGCATTGTTAAACGATCCCGGACCTTCCTCTGCCTCATCCTCGCCTTCCATCATACAGGAACCGCCCAGCGGCAGAAGCTTCAGGCTGTACACCGTTCCACCCTTTGTAAAGCTGAAAAGTCTCGGTCCCATTCCCAGTGAAAATTCCAGAACTGTTATCCCACTGAGTTTTGCAAACAGAAAATGACCAAACTCATGGAATAAAACCAGTACACTGAAAATAATAATTGCTAAAATAATACTCAAATCAAGTATGCCTCCTGTTGTTATTCTGTCTGTTGCCGCTGTTTATGCGCCATACACGCACAGACGCACCCTTTCCTGCAGACACACCTGCATCGTGCAGCAACGCTTACTGTCTGGCGATCCATCCATCGACAAACGCTTCGGCCTCTTTCTCCGTTGCCAGAATCTGTTCCAGATCCGGATGCGCAATTACAGTATGTGCAGCCATAGCTTCTTCGATCAGTGTATAGATATCCAAGAAACGGATCTTTTCATCAAGAAAAGCCGCCACCGCACGTTCATTAGCCGCATTAAAGACCGTAGGCATAGAACCGCCCTTTCGGGAAGCCTCCATTGCCAGCGGAAGTCCCTTAAACGTCTCCATATCCGGCACTTCAAAAGTAAAGACGCTCTCCCGGCAGATATCGTCTTTCCGGATAATACAGGGCATACTGGATCGGCAGTTTCATATCCGGCGTACCAAGCTGTGCGATCACCGCACCGTCCATAAATTCCACCATGGAGTGAATGATACTCTTTGGCTGTACAACAACATCGATATGATCCAGATCCATCCCAAACAGCCATTTGGCTTCCATAACCTCCAGTCCCTTATTGACCAGTGTGGCAGAATCGATCGTGATCTTACGTCCCATAGCCCAGTTCGGATGTTTCAGCGCATCCTGTACTGTCACATGTTCCAGATCCTTTGTCTTTTTTCCACGGAACGGACCACCGGATGCCGTGATTAAAAGTCGGCTGACCTGAGCACGGTTTTCCCCGTGCAGTGCCTGAAAGATCGCACTGTGCTCACTGTCCACCGGCAGGATCTGCACCTTGTATTCTTCTGCCAGTGGCATGATCAGGTGGCCGGCCGTAACCAGTGTCTCCTTGTTTGCCAGAGCGATATCCTTGCCCGCTTTGATTGCAGCGATCGTCGGACGGATACCGATCATACCAACGATGGCTGTCACCAGGATCTCGCTTTCTTCCATTTCAGCCAGTTCCAGAAGGCCATCCATGCCACAGCTTACCTTCACCGGCAAGTCGGCAATCCTGGTCTTTAATTCCTCTGCCAGCTTTTCATTTCCCATAACTGCCAGCTTTGGCATAAATTCACGGATCTGCTTTTCCAGCAGATCGATATTGGTACCGGCACTCAGTCCGACAACTTCTATATCTTTATTCTCTCTTACAACTTCCAGTGTCTGGGTACCGATTGAACCGGTAGAACCCATAATGGCTATTTTTCGCATATTTTTCTCCATTCATTCTTCTGCATTGCAGATATCCTGCTTTTTATACTTCCTGTAGTACCAACCTATATTCCTGCGCTGGCAACAACATCGTACCGGCAGGATGATTGACTATACTGTATATCATACTCTATAACCATGTCTCTCAACAACTCTTTTTCCATGAAAAAAGCTTAAAATGATGTCATACGCTCTCTGCTGCAGCCGGATATCTGTTTTTTCATCTGCTAATACTTCCCTTTATCGCACAAACAGGATAGTCTGCAAATAAGACTATCCTGTGTAGCAATTCTTAAAATTCTCTAATTTTCTAAATCAGTGTCAGGCATAAGAAATAAATGATCGGTGCCGTAAAGATCACACTGTCAAACCGGTCCAGAATACCACCGTGTCCCGGGATCAGTGTACCATAATCCTTGATGCCCTGATTTCTCTTGATCGCAGATGCTGCCAGATCACCGACCATGGAGATCAGACCACCTACAGCACAGATCAGCGCATACACCCAGATCTTGCTGCCTGTTGCTGATGCATAGATACAGCCAAGTAAGGCTGCACCAACAACACCGCCCACAGCCCCTTCCACTGATTTCTTCGGGCTTAATACCGGTGTCATCTTATGCTTGCCGATCAGCTTACCCACACAGTATGCACAGGTATCGCATCCCCAGGAAGCAAAAAAGATCAGCCATACATGGTAGGCACCGCCCTCCAGCCGTCTGGTCTGGAAAATAAAGGACAGCATCACGCCCACATACAGAATACCAAACATCGCCGCCATGATCTGTTCTGCATGGAATTTCGGATAGGTAAACACATAGACAAACATGATAAGTACCAGAGAGCCCAGAAGCTCCATCAGCTGATACTCCGGGGCAAACCACAGGCACAGATAATACCCGACAATACCCAGATATCCGGCAATCTCCAGCGCCGTAAAGGAATCCTCGCGCACCTTCATCACCTTATACAGCTCCTGCATACCGATCATAGATACGGCCAGAAGCGTCATAAACAGAATAATACCGCCGGAACAGATCGTCAGAAGCGCGATCAGCACCAGTACGATACCACTGATCAGTCTCGTCTTAAACATCTTACTTCACCCCACCATATCTTCTGTCTCTGTGATTGTACTGACGGATCGCATCCATCAGCTCCTCTCTGTGGAAATCCGGCCATGCTACATCTGTAAACACAAACTCCGTATATGCCAGCTGCCACAGCAGATAATTGGACAGCCTCTGCTCTCCACTCGTACGGATCAGAAGATCCGGGTCCGGAAGTCCCGCCGTATCCAGATACGATGCGATCATCTCCTCCGAGATCTCACCCTCGATCTTACCGGCACGGACATCATCCGCGATCTTATTCACCGCCCTTTTGATCTCATCCCGGCTGCCGTAATTTAAAGCGATCTGGAAGAAATGCTCATCATACTGCGCCGAATACTCCTGCACCTCACGGATACTCTCCTGAATATCCTCATCAAACGCCGTCGGATCTCCCAGCACCGTGATCCGCATATGATTCTTGTCCGCCATCTTTTTACACTTCTTCAGATACTGGCGAAACAGCTTCATCAGCCCGTTGATCTCCTCCCTGGACCGTTTCCAGTTCTCCGTGGAAAACGCATACACCGTCAGATACTTGATGCCAACCTCAATAGCCACATCACTTATCTTCTCCAGATTGTCACACCCCTTCACATGTCCATACGACCGCGGCATCCCCTTAGCCTTGGCCCACCGGCCATTCCCGTCCAGAATGATCGCCACATGCTGCGGAATCCTTAACTCCTTATCCTCTACCATTCCTTACATCTCCATCCTGTTTTCCATCTGTATACTCACATCAGTTCCATCCACCCTGCGCCTGCATTTTGGGAAATATTTTCCATACAGTATATTTCTACCATATACTTCCTGTTTTCCCATATACATACACGCCAGACAGCGTCCTGACTGTTTTTGTTTTTACCAGGAAAACAGTCCAGCCGATGCCCTGCAAGCTGCTCATATGTCTGTATGTATGCAAGCGACTTTACCGAGCAAGAGTCCGAGACTACAGGCTCGGACCGGCGCAGGCGGAGCGCGCAGACATACAGACATATGAGCAGCTTGCAGGACATCGGCTGGACGTCCCTTCCCCAAAGATTAAACAGTCATGATCTCCTTAGATTTCACCTCTGTCATCTCATCAACTTCCTTGATATACTTGTCCGTCACCTTCTGTACCTGATCCTGCATATCCTTGATCTCATCCTCAGATACATCATCCGTCTTACCAAGCTTCTTTAACATATCATTGGCATCACGACGGATATTACGGATAGCTACCTTGGCAGCCTCTGCCTTTTTCTTGATATCCTTAACCAGATCCTTACGACGCTCCTCTGTCAGCTCCGGGAATACCAGGCGGATAGACTTGCCATCGTTTGTCGGATTGATACCCAGGTCAGATGTCATGATCACCTTTTCGATCTCTTTGATCATCTTGCTCTCCCACGGCTGGATCTGGATGATACGCGGTTCCGGTACAGATACATTGGCTACCTGCTGGATCGGAGACGGTGTACCATAATAGTCTACCGTCAGTCTGTCCAGTACATGCGGATTGGCACGTCCTGCACGGATGGCGCCGAACTCAGACTCCAGATTGGTGATCGTTTTGCCCATCTTGGTCTCATATACTTTAATTTTTTCGTTCATTATATCGTCCTCCTTAAATCGGTCCTGTCAGTCCACAGTCCTTTATTATACGGTTACCTTTGTACCGTTGATATCGCCCTTTGCTGCACGTACAATGCTGTTTTCCTCATTCAGAAGGAATACGAGCATCGGCATCTTGTTTTCCATACACATAATGGAAGCAGACAGATCCATAGCTGCCAGTCTCTGGTCGATAACCTCCTGAATAGAGATCTCGTCATACTTTTTCGCCTGCGGATTTGTCTTCGGATCACTGTCATAGATACCGTCGATCGCCTTTGCCAGAAGGATCGTCTCAGCCTCGATCTCGATCGCACGCAGAACTGTTGCAGTATCTGTGGAGAAATACGGATGTCCCGTACCACCGGCAAAGAATACGACCTTTTTCTCCTCCAGAGCCTTTACAGCCGCATCCTTGGAAAACAGAGTGGTAAATGCACCACAGGTAAACGGTGTCATCACCTCCGTCTGCATACCCACAGAACGGAAGATCTCAGATACATAAATGCAATTCATGATCGTAGCCAGCATACCGATCTGGTCAGCCTTCGGACGGTCGATCGTTTCACTGGTACGTCCGCGCCAGAAATTACCACCGCCGATCACGATACCAACCTCGATACCCTCATCTACCAGCTGTCTGACCTGTTTTGCCACAACAGTGACTGTCGGCTCGTCAAAGCCTGTGTGCTTTTCTCCGGCAAGTGCCTCGCCGCTTAATTTCAGTAATACTCTCTTCATAGGTAAAATCCCCCTGCTTATAATTTACACAGTACAAAAATATTATAAATCGCACGGATAGCCGTTTCAAAATCGTTGTTTTCCACACCGATGATGATATTTAACTCACTCGAACCCTGATCGATCATCTTGACATTGACACGGGCATGGGCCAGTGCGGAGAAGATACGACCTGCTGTACCGCGGGCAGATTTCATGCCGCGGCCAACAACAGCGATCAGCGCCAGATCGGGCTCCAGAGATACATGATCCGGATGAACCGCTTTCTGGATACCGGTCAGCACCTTCTGCTCATGCTCTTCGAACTCTGTCTCATGTACCAGGATCGTCATCGTATCGATGCCGGACGGCATATGTTCAAAGGAAATACCATTCTCTTCGAACACCTGTAAAACCTTACGTCCGAAACCGACCTCTGCATTCATCATATCTTTTTCGATCGTAATAGAAGCAAAGCCTTTCTTTCCGGCAATACCAGTAATGATATAGTCGGACTTTGTGCAGGTATCACCAACGATCATCGTACCCTTGTCTTCCGGCGCATTAGTATTGCGGATATTGATCGGAATACCCTCGGAACGTACCGGGAAGATCGCGTCCTCGTGAAGCACAGAAGCACCCATGTAGGACAGCTCACGAAGCTCTCTGTAGGTGATCACCTCGATTGGTACCGGATTGTCCACGATACGCGGATCCGTTACGAGACAGCCGGAAACGTCTGTCCAGTTTTCGTACATATCTGCCCTGACTGCACGGGCAACCAAAGATCCTGTGATATCGGAACCGCCACGGGAAAACGTGCGCACAACACCTTTTTCATCTGCACCATAGAATCCCGGAATGACCGCATAATCCTGTTTATCAAGAGCAGCAGCCAGAAGACGGTTGGTCGTCTCACTGTCAAACGTACCATCCTCATGGAAACGGATCACATCCGCAGCATCCACAAAAGCATAGCCGAGATAGGCTGCCATCACCATACCGTTTAAAAACTCACCACGGGAAGCAGCGTACTGGATACCGGCTTTTTCTTTAAAATCCTTTTCAATCTTTGCAAAAGCATCTGCAAGAGACAGGTTCAGATGAAGACCATCGATGATCTCCTGATATCTGGCAGCGATCTGTGCCAGCTCGTCCGTAAAATCCTCTTCCTTTTCTGCCTTCGCATAGCAGCCATACAGCATGTCTGTTACTTTAATATCTGAAGAAAATCTTTTGCCAGGTGCTGACGGTACGACATATCGTCTGCTTTCTTCCGCACGGATGATCCTGCCTACCTTTTCAAACTGCGCTGCACTGGCCAGTGAACTTCCACCGAACTTTACAACTTTTTTCATCGTATTCCTCCCCAGCTGCCCATCACGGTCAATCAAAATACGTCCACCGGACCCCTCTGATATGCGTAGCAAAAAAAGCAGCCTGTTTCCTTTGTATAGAAATCTCAAAATCCTATAAATTTTATCATCTAACCTCTTGCTTGTAAAGTTCAGAAGCTAATTTCTAAGGGAAAAAGGCTGTTTTTATATAAATATTCAGTTAAATAAGCTGTAAAGCTACTTCGGGAGAGCGAAGACTCTGCTTGATACCGGAAAGTACTGTCCGATAATCTTTCTGTGTAACAATAGCGATTTCTGAGAACAAAACCTTCTGTGCGGTGAGAAGCGTTGCCTTGTCACGGCTGCCGAGAGGCTTTTCCAGATCCTTTTTCATCAGCATCCGGGTCATACGCGCCATCTTGTACGGGTCGCCCTCCTTCATAACACCAAGCATCCATTCCTGCCGGGCACCAATATCGCTGATCCAATCCTGTTCATCATGCAGTATACTGTCAAAAACCTTTTGCATCTCTTCCTTTGAAAGGATGTTTCTGAGGCGGGCACCTCTGTCCGGATCCTGTTTAACCGGAACATATACCGTTGTCTTGCCATCCGGCCATGAGCTGAGCTGATAATAGCTGACCCGTTCTCTGCCCTTTGGCATTTCTACAATAGATTTTACTTCACACACGCCCTCCATGGAATGTACCACATAGTCGCCTGCCTTTAACATTTGTTTTTCCTCTCTTTTCAATCCAAACCAATAAACTCTTTTCTTAAAGCTGCTTTACCTCCAAAATCGCTATAGTCCGTAGCTGATACTGCAGATGAAATTGTCAGACTTCATCATAACTGTACATAAATTATAGCTTAATTTAACAAAACTGTCAAATTCATTTTGATTTTTCCACTATTAGAATCCTATCATCTGTTATTATTATGTAAAAAGATGCAGCTGTCCGATAGCAAGAAAAATTCCCGGAAAAAAGGCCAGCGCAGACAGCTTTTTATCATAGCTTTTAAAAATATATTCCGGATGACGCGCATACAGCGACAGCGCCACATGACGGCATGCCGCATCAAACCTGTCAAAAAAGGGCTGTTCACGGCACTCAAGCCGGTGATTGTATAACATGGCATAGCTCATCGGATTTCTTCTCTCCTGGCGCCTTTCATATTCTGTTCCATCCCCGCAGAGATATTCACCACGGCATACAGCTTCTGTATACCAGCGCATTCTGTACCCCTGCATGGCCAGCGCATCCAGGGTCAGCTGCAACGGTGTCTCTGCTTCTCCCGGGCAGCAGATCAGCGGATACTGACGCAAAACCTCTGTGCAAAACACATCAAACCGTTCCGGCTCCAGACCATACTTCTGCCGTTCCAGACAGGTCGCATCGACATAGCCGCGTATACCGATCCTGGGTTCCTTTTTATACAGCGGCCGGCCATCCAGATAACATTTGGCTCCACTGACACCGATCAGCTGCCGGTTACCCCTGATCTGGGACAGCCAGTCCAAAATCTGCGCCATAGCCTCCGGAACGAGGATTTCTTCCGCCTCCAGAAGGCAGAAATATTCGCCCCTTGCAACATCCACTGCCATCTGCAGGGCTTTGGTTCTGCTTTTTCCCCGGCACTTTACCGTCCGTATCGGAAAAAGACTTTGCTGCTCATCCCACGTTCTAGTCATCATAGCCATATGCTCCTGGCCGTCCTGATCAACGATCAGCCATTCAAAATGAAATCTGGTCTGTGCCAGCAGTGCTTCATACACATGGGGCAGCAGGTACATCCTGTTTCTGACGATCGTACAGACCGTAACCTCCATTTGTTTTCTCATGCATGCTCCTTCCCTGCAGTGCTTTACGGCAGCTCCTGTAAAGACCTGCCACCGGCAGCTTTCTCCGGATGCAAAGCACCAAAATACTCCTGACTGCTTGGCTGTCAGGCTTACTAGTATCTATGCGCACATGCAAAAGAATATGTCCTGTTCTTTTCTCATTCGTATGACAGAATCCACCACCGTTTTTCCATTTTTTTACAAACCGCCTTTCAATCCGTCTACTGACGGTTTCGTATTCCCGTCTGCTGTTCATATGCATACAAAAAAGCTGTCATACACGCCTTACGACATGTACAACAGCCTTTTACTTAAAGATCCGTTTCTTACTGAATATATAATTTAACAAAATAACGATCACATTGGAACCGCTCTTTACCAGAAACTCCCATATACTGTCTGAGAATACGGCCAGCGGCGGTCCGGTCATCTCCACGAGCACCACCACAATGATCTCATCCAGGATACCGGTCAGAAAACGGTAAAAGAAAAATGTACCGAACTCTTTCCATACATTATCCGATGTACTTTTAAAAACCCACAGACGGTTCGTCATATAGGCAACCAGTACACTGATCAGCCACGCCAGCGCATTGGCAAACTCTGTCGGTACTTCGATATGACGGAGTCCCATAAAAGTGCCAATATTGGCGATCACCGTAAGTACGCCAAACAGTGCGTACAATACAAACTCTTTGAGATCCGGATATTTGCGAAATTTATCTTTCGTCCAGGCAACCATACTGCATCATCCTTGTCTTAACTGCTGCTGGCATCTGCACACAGACTGTCAACAGGTAAAATCGTTTACTAAAGACAGGAGTATACCTTATTTTTACCGTTTTTGCAAGAAAACTTTCCTGTTTTTTACTATAAACCGGCAGTTTCCCACGTTTCTCGACAGCATAGCATCCGGTGTGCAGTTATTTTGCAGTATCTCCTGCAAGAGCC
>JAHZHB010000090.1:730-7050 GCA_019420465.1 Lachnospiraceae bacterium | reverse complement strand
CATAATACCGCTTCATATGTACCCTCCTGTACAGCCTATTTCTATACTAAGTCCGGTATTGAATGTACCATACCACAATTCAGCTTGATTGTAATAAAACCCTGTTAAAAAGTCAATCCGTCTGTAATACAGAAAAGTAAATAAAATCAGGCTAAAAAATGTTTGACAGAATGTATACTTCCGAGCAGCCAACACACAGCAGGGGAGAAGAAAAACTCTCCCGAAAAACGCTTAAAAACGGTTTGCATTTTCCGGGAGAATTTTTCTTCTCCCCTGCGTCCATCTTTTAAGATATAAAGTCCACAACACTTTATAAATATTCTCTAAAAATCTCAGAAACAGGTAGCTATAACTAAATAAAAGTGCTAATATAACAATATAAAATATGAAAGCGAGGAATAAATCCAATGGTTAATCGTTTTGTATTAAATGGTATTTCTTATCATGGTGCCGGAGCAATCAAAGAGATTCCGGGCATCGTAAAAAGCAAAGGTTTCAAAAAAGCCTTCGTAGCTTCTGACCCGGATCTGGTCAAATTCGGTGTAACAGCCAAGGTTACCGATCTTCTTGATGCAGAGGGCATGGCTTACGAAGTATATTCCGATATCAAGCCAAATCCGACGATCGAAAATGTCAAATCCGGTGTCGCAGCTTATAAAGCATCCGGTGCAGACTATATGATCACCATCGGTGGCGGTTCATCTATGGATACCGGTAAAGCAATCGGTATCATCATCAACAATCCGGAGTTTGAAGATGTACGTTCTCTCGAAGGCGTAGCTCCGACAAAGAATAAAACCGTATTTACGATCGCAGTTCCGACAACAGCCGGTACAGCAGCAGAGGCTACTATCAACTACGTTATCACAGATGTTGAGAAAAAGAGAAAATTTGTTTGCGTAGACGTAAATGATATCCCGGATGTAGCTGTTGTTGACCCGGAGATGATGTCCAGTATGCCGAAGGGGCTGACCGCTTCCACAGGTATGGATGCTCTGACACATGCGATCGAAGGCTATACAACGAAAGCCGCATGGAGACTGGCAGATTGCCTGAACCTTGAAGCTATCAAGCTGATCTCTGAAAATCTGCGTGGTGCAGTAAACAACACACCGGACGGCCGTGAGGGCATGGCTCTTGGCCAGTTTGTCACCGGTATGGCATTCTCAAACGTAGGTCTGGGTATCGCACATTCCATGGCACATACCTTAGGTGCTGTATATGATACACCGCACGGTGTAGCCTGCGCTATGATGCTGCCGATCGTTATGGAGTATAACGCAGAGACAACAGGAGAAAAATTCAAAGATATCGCCGAGGCTATGGGTGTAGATACTACAGGTATGTCTCAGGAAGAATACAGAAAAGCAGCAGTAGAAGCTGTTCGCAAGCTGTCAACTGATGTAGGTATTCCGTCCAAACTGGAAGCTCTGAAAGAAGAGGATCTTGACTTCCTTGCCGAGTCCGCTTACGCAGATGCCTGCCGTCCGGGCAATCCCAAAGATACATCCGTAGAAGATCTGAAAGAATTGTTCCGCAAACTGATGTAGGATAATATATAGAGGGACGGACGCCCGTTCTCAGAAAAAAAATATCCTCCGGAAAACGCAAACCGTTTTTAAGCGTTTTCCGGAGGATATTTTTTCCTGAGAACGGGCTGATGTTGCCGGAATGAATTATCCTACATGTTTTGTGTCACTGGGAGAGTGTGTGGGGAAGGTTATTGGAGGAATGTTTTGTTGGGATTATATATGGTTCGGCAAAAAACTTTCCTGCGCGTGTTTTTAAAAGCTGTGTATTATGTACGAATAAATACTATGCAGAGACTGTGGAAAAAGTCTGTAAATAAGATACAGAAGACTTCCGCAGTCAATATAAAAGTCCAAATACCAGTATGTACATTTTTTAAATAACCTTCCCCACACACCACGTCCAACCTTGCATTATGTGCCGAAAATTTCCTGCCCCAGTCACGAACAGCCGCCGAAGGGCGGTATAAAAATATCTTTCCGAAAACGCTCAAAAACGGTTTGCGTTTTCGGAAAGATATTTTTATACCGCCCTTCGGCGGCGTCCGTCCTGTCTAAAGTAATTTTCCCAACATAATCGCATACAACTCCTCATGTACCGATTCCCACTTCTGGCAGGCTTTTTTTGCTGCCTCTTCTGTAGGAACGGAAAAAGAAACTGCAAAGATTTCCTGTCCTTTTTCAAGCATACGGCAGTTCACCGTATATTCCTGATGCGGATTTCTGTCATAGTCAGCCGGATGGGAGACGGTATTGCGAAGCTCGATCGCATGATCTTTGAGATACAGGTCGATCTCTTCACGAATCTCAGTGGAAATCTGATGAGAAAAAAACTCGATAGTATTTTCGCCCTCATCGGTAATCGTATACTGTGTCATGTTCAGAATCTTTTCTGCATGGACAAGGTGTGCTTCTGTCATTTCCGACAGTACCTCCTGCACACGGAAGTATGTTGTATATTCCTTGTCGATCATCAGATCACAGATCTGTGCATTGGTCATTGGCATACGCACTTTATCGAGGGCATAAAGAATGATCAGTTTGTATAAGGTTAAAGCTTCTTGCATCAACGTCACTCCTTATTTACTTGAAAAAATACCGGCCCTGCCAGGTGTCGCGGATTTTCAGCTCATGCAGGATGTTGTTTAACACACTCCGTTTGTGAAGACTCCATGTGGGGGCCAGTAAAAGATCCCGTGGTCCGTCTCCGGTGAGACGGTGGATCACAATATCGGGAGATAAAATCTCCAGACAATGAATGACAAGATCCACGTACTGCTCCTGCGTAAGTGCCTCAAAGTATCCTCTTTGCCAGTCTGTGGCCAGATCAGTACCTTTGAGTACATGCAGAAGCTGCAGTTTGATCCCCTGGATGGACTGCATATTGAGAAAACGCATGGTATCCAGTATGTCGTTTTCGTTTTCCCCGGGAAGACCGAGGATCGTATGAACTATAATATCAGAAAGACCGGCAGAATGCAAACGCTGTATGGCATCTGTAAAGCAGGAGAGCGGATATCCCCTGCGGATATAGCGGGCGGTCTGTTCATGTATCGTCTGCAGGCCAAGCTCGATCCAGACCGGTTTTTGCTGTTGCAGACGGGCCAGCAGCTTAATCGTCTCATCGGGCAGACAGTCCGGTCTGGTGGCAATGGACAGTGCACAGATCCGGGGATCGGTGATAGCTTCTGTGAATAACTTTTCCAGTACGGCTACAGGCGCATACGTGTTCGTATACGCCTGAAAATATGCAATATAGGATGTGGAAGCATGTGTACGTCCCTGCGTGGCAAGGGCGATCTGTGCATCAATCTGTTCTGTAACAGAAAGCCGGCGGTCAGCGGCAAAATCACCGGAGCCTCCGCTGCTGCAGAAGATACAGCCACTATGGCCCAGTGTGCCGTCACGGTTGGGGCAGCTCATGCCACCGTCCAAAGCAACTTTGTATACTTTCCTGCCAAAGGTTTCTTTCAGATAAGCATCCAGAGCGCGATAGCGCCTGTGATCCGGAAAGGTGTACGACTTTTTTGGTTGTACACTGCCGGGATGAAATTCTTTCATTATTTTACAATATGCTGCTTGACAGCTTCAGCGACAACATCAGCAACACGCGGATCAAAGGCTTCCGGCATGACGAAGTCTTCATTCAGTTCTTCGTCAGAAACCAGACCGGCGATAGCGAGTGCTGCGGCCAGTTTCATTTCCTCGGTGATCTGCGGAGCGCGACCCTCGAGAGCGCCGCGGAAGATACCCGGGAAAGCGACTACATTGTTGACCTGGTTCGGGAAATCGCTTCGTCCCGTACCAACAACACGTGCACCGGCAGCTTTGGCTTCGTCCGGCATGATCTCCGGAACCGGATTGGCCATGGCAAAGAGGATGGCATCCTTATTCATGGAACGAACCATATCCTGCGTTACAGAACCCGGAGCGGAGACACCGATAAAGATATCAGCGCCGACCATGGCATCAGCCAGTGTACCATGCTTGTGTTCGAGGTTGGTAACCTCAGCCATCTCTTTTTTGATCCAGTTGAGATTGTCGTTATCTGCGCTGATGATTCCCTTGGAATCACACAGGGTCAGTTTTTTGAAACCATAGCTTAACAGCAGTTTGGCAATAGCGATACCGGCGGCACCGGAACCGTTGACAACGATGTAGCAATCCTCTTTCTTTTTGCCAACAACCTTTAAGGCATTGATCACGCCGGAAAGTACAACGATAGCAGTACCGTGCTGGTCATCGTGGAAAACCGGAATATCCAGCGCTTCTTTTAAGCGGGATTCGATCTCAAAGCAGCGCGGAGCGGAGATGTCTTCCAGATTGATACCACCGAAAGCCGGGGCGATATTGATGACGGTTTTTACGATCTCGTCTGTATCCTGTGTGTCAAGGCAGATCGGAACGGCATTGACATCGCCAAAGGTCTTAAACAGAACGGCTTTACCTTCCATAACCGGCATAGCTGCTTTGGCACCGATATTGCCAAGACCGAGAACAGCGCTGCCGTCGGAGACAACGGCGATCGTATTCTGTTTGAGCGTGTAGGTGTAAGCTTTTTCCGGATCTTTGGCGATCTCTTTGCAGGGTTCTGCAACGCCCGGTGTGTAGGCCAGAGCCAGATCTTCACGGGTCTTTACCGGTGCTTTCGGCTCGGTGGTCAGTTTACCTTTCCATTCTTCGTGTAATTTTAATGCTTTTTCATTGATCGTCATAATAAATTCCTTTCCGGTTTTATTTGTCTTTGGCATTCAGTCGGTCCAGTACAAGAGAGTAGCCGTCTGTGCCGTACTGCAGGCAGCGGTTGACACGGCTGATGGTGGCAGTAGAAGCACCTGTTCTTTCGGAAATCTCTGTATAGGTGACTTTGTTGCGGAGCATTTCGGCTACTTCAAAACGCTGTGATAAAGAGAGCAGCTCATTGATGGTGCAGACATCCTCAAAAAAGGTATAGCATTCTTCTTTGGTTTTAAGACTTAAAATACCTTCAAACAGCCGGTCCATGGCTGTGGATTCTATTTTTTTACTCATGATAAAATACCCCCTGGTTATATCATACCTGTATTGTCCGGCGGTTCTTTGTGCAGTAAATGTCAACTTCCTTATTTCCTATAGGAAACCGGCATATAGCACACTGTAGCAGTGTGAACCGTTAAACATATACATTATATAAGTTTTGCTCACGCATTACAAGCTAACGGTTGCACTTTTTTTATTCTTCCTCTATAATAAAGACTGCTGTTCGAACGTTTGTTTCGTGCACTGCCGGATAAGGCAGACAGTGGCTGATGAGTAAGCCACAGAAAGGAGACAGACGGAGAATTAAGAAAACAGTCAGGGAGGACAATATGCAGTTAAATCCGCAGCAGCAGGAAGCGGTCGAATGTACCGAGGGTCCGCTGCTTATCATAGCCGGCGCGGGCAGTGGAAAGACCAGGGTGCTGACACAGCGCATTGCGTATCTGATCACAGAAAAGCAGGTCAATCCATGGAATATCCTCGCCATCACCTTTACAAATAAAGCCGCAGGAGAGATGAGGGACCGTGTGGACCAGCTGTCCGCAGACGGCAGCAGCGTATGGGTCAGCACGTTCCATTCAACATGTGTGCGTATCCTGCGCAGATATATCGACCGTCTGGGATACGATACAAATTTTACGATCTACGATACCGATGACCAGAAGCATGTGATCAAGGATATCATCAAGGCGCAGGAGCTGGATACCCGTATTTATAAGGACAGAAGCCTGCTTGGCGCGATCTCCGCTGCCAAGAACGAGCTGATCTCGCCGGAGGAATACCTGTTAAATGCTGCCGGTGACTGGAATGCACAGGTGATCGGCAAGGTCTATGCCGCTTATCAGCATGCCTTAAAACAGAACAATGCACTGGATTTTGACGATCTGCTGATGAAGACGGTAGAGCTTTTTCAGACACAGCCGGATGTGCTTGACAGCTATCAGGAGAGATTTCTGTATCTGATGGTAGATGAGTATCAGGATACCAATACAGCCCAGTTTGAGCTGGTACGTCTTCTGGCAAGGAAATACCGTAATCTCTGCGTAGTCGGTGATGACGATCAGTCGATCTACCGTTTCCGCGGCGCCAATATCCGTAATATCCTCGACTTTGAAAAGACGTTTCCGGATGCCCGTGTGATCAAACTGGAGCAGAATTACCGTTCCACCCAGAATATCCTGAATGCAGCCAACGCTGTGATCGCCAATAACCACGGTCGTAAGAAAAAGACGCTGTGGTCAGACAAGGCTGAAGGGGAAAAGGTACATTTCC
>JAHZHB010000090.1:0-720 GCA_019420465.1 Lachnospiraceae bacterium | reverse complement strand
AGTTTATGAATGCGTTTGAAGAGGCTGAGTATGTAGCCGGTGAGATCCGTTCTCAGGTGCGCGAGGGAGCAGAGTACAGCGATTTTGCTGTTCTTTACCGTACCAATGCCCAGTCCCGAATGTTTGAGGAAAAATTTCTCATGGCCAGTATACCGTACCGTCTGGTGGGCGGCCTGAATTTCTATGCACGTAAAGAAATCAAAGATCTTTTATCCTATTTAAAAACGATCGATAATGCCAGAGATGATCTGGCGGTGCGCCGTATTGTCAATGTGCCGAAACGGGGTATTGGCGTTGCCAGCTTAAACAAAGCAGCGGCATACGCACAGGAGCAGGGCATGAGCTTGTATGAGGCTATGCGTCATGCAGATGAAGTACCGGGACTTGGTCGAGCCGCGGACAAGATCAAAGGCTTTACGACATATATCGACAGTCTGAAAGCCATGGTGTCTATCCTGTCTGTGGAAGAGCTGCTGAACAAAGTCATCGAGCAGACCGGTTATGTCAGGGATCTGGAGGCAGAAGATACCGAAGAAGCCAAAAACCGTATCGACAACATCAATGAGCTGATCACGAAGGTCGTAACGTATGAGCAGGGGGCAGATGATCCATCTTTAAGCGGTTTCCTGTCAGATGTAGCGCTGGTGGCCGATATCGACGAAGACGATGAGGATACAAACAAAGTCCTTCTGATGACATTGCACAGTGCCAAGGGTCTGG
>JAHZHB010000089.1 GCA_019420465.1 Lachnospiraceae bacterium | reverse complement strand
TGAGCATATCCGCTGGATCGAGAATAAGGATGAGGTGGATGTGGAGCATCTGACAGGTACGAGCGACATGAAGAAAGTCATGGATCTGAAAGGCAATCCATTGCTTCTGTTTGTCAATCCGTGGAGTGTCGGTATGACACTGGACAGAAACGAAGGACTGAAACTGTCGGAGTTCAGCAAAAACTAAGGAAACCCCTTTATTTCAGAGGCAGTTTTTGCTATAATGACTAAAGAACGCACAAGGAGTGCAACAGGAGGGACAATATGGCAGAAGTGAAGATCGAAGGAAGAGACACATATACGATATATGACGACAAGTCGATCGGCAGGGTTGACATAGCTGACGAAGTCGTTGCCATCATTGCCGGATTGGCTGCTACAGAGGTCGAGGGTGTGTCTACCTTAAGCGGACATATCACAAACAGTGATGTTCCCCGACTGAGCCGGAAAAATCTGGCCAAAGCTGTCAGAGTCGAGATCACAGACGGTATGGTAAAGGCAGCATTAAACCTGTATCTGCAGTATGGATACAGTATTCCAAAGACCTGTGCCCAGGTACAGGACAAAGTAAAGACAGCAATCGAGAATATGACCGGTCTGACTGTAACAGACGTGAATATCAGTATTGCAGGCGTGGACGTTGACAAGACTAAATAGTGCATCTGTAGATGAGATTGAAAAGAGGGCCCGCAGCAAGAAAAGGAGGACCCTCTTTTTTTAAAATGCTTTATGAGAAATGGGGAAAATAATGAAAAGAACTGAATTGAGAGAGAATATTTTCAAATTACTGTTTGTCAGTATGTTTACCGAAAAAGAGGAAATGCCGGAGCAGTTAAAGCTGTACTTTGAAAGCATGGAGCGTCTGGCCGAAAATGATCAGACCTACATGGAAGAAAAGGTCGGCAATGTACTTGCCAAAGAAAAAGAGATCGATGCATTGTTAAACGGTATCTCCAAAGGATGGAAGACGAGCCGTATGAGCAAGGTGGATCTGACGATCCTTCGCCTGGCGGTATATGAGATCCTGTTTGACGAGGATGTGCCGACAGGAGTGGCGATCAATGAGGCCGTAGAGCTGGGCAAACAGTTTGGTGGTGATGATTCCGCTGCTTTTATCAATGGTATTTTAGGTAAGGTAGCTGCCGCACCGGTAAAAGAGAGTGAGAACAAAGAAGCATGAACAGAACCTGGTCGGTAGGAGAGGTCAACCGCTTTATCGGCAGTCTGATCGGACAGGAGTACCTGCTCAGAAATATTGCTGTCAGCGGTGAAGTATCCAACTGCAAGTATCATACCTCCGGTCATATCTATTTTTCACTGAAAGACAAAGAAGGGGCGATCCGCTGTGTTATGTTTGCCGGACAGAGAAAAGGTCTGGCATTTCGCATGAAGGACGGAGACAAGGTCGTTGTCAGCGGATCTGTCGGTGTGTATGAGAGAGACGGAACCTACCAGCTCTATGCCCGAAAGATCGATCTGGAGGGATCCGGACAGCTGTATGCCCGCTTTTTAGAGCTGAAGCAGGAGCTGGAAGATATGGGGATGTTTGCCCCCGAATACAAACAGCCGATTCCAAAGCGTGTCAGACGTCTGGGTGTTGTCACAGCGCCTACAGGAGCTGCGATCCAGGATATCTGTAATATCACCAGACGGCGCAATCCCTATGTACAGATCATCCTGTTTCCCGCCCTGGTGCAGGGGGATGGTGCAAAGGAGAGCATCGTACGTGGTATCCGCACACTGGACAGAGCCGGTGTGGATGTGATCATTGTCGGCAGGGGCGGAGGCTCGATAGAGGATCTCTGGGCTTTTAATGAAGAATGTGTGGCCCGAGCCGTGTTTGACTGTCAGACACCGGTGATCTCTGCCGTAGGCCATGAGACAGATACGACGATCGTTGATTATGTGGCGGATCTGCGTGCACCCACACCTTCGGCGGCGGCGGAGCTGGCTGTCATGGATGTACATGCCTTTGACCTTCAGCTGACGCAGCTTAAAGAGCGGCTGTATCAGGATATGTGTTCTGTACTGGAACGCAAAAAGCAGGAGCTTGTGCACCGCAGACTTAAACTTACCGCATCCAGTCCGATGAACCGTCTGCAGCAGAAAAAGCAGTATCTGGATGAACTTTCCGGCCGGATGACGTACAGGATGCAGCAAAAGTATACCACGTCCCGAAACCGTCTGGAGGTATATATCGGCCGTCTGGAAGGTCTGTCTCCGCTGGCGAGACTCAGCCGCGGCTATGCCTTTGTAGCTGATCCCACAGGAAAGGGGATCATATCTGTAGAACAGGTAGATCCGGGAGAGACGGTTACGATCCACGTGACCAACGGACAGATAGAGGCTGTGGTACAGCAAACGACACGTCTGCAGCGAAGCAGGGAGGATGAAGATGCAGGAAAATGAAAAAAAAGAGCCGACACTGGAAGAAAATTTCAGTGAACTGGAGCTTGTGATAAAAAATCTCGAAGACAGAGAGATCAGTCTGGAGGATTCGTTCAGAGAATACCAGAAAGGCATGCAGCTGATCAAAAGCTGCAGCGAGACGATCGACCGTGTGGAAAAAAAGATGCTGCAGATCAGCGAGAGTGGAGAATACAGTGAATTTTAAAGAAGAGCTGGCTGTGCGTACAGCCTGTACAGAAAAAATACTGGAATGTTACCTGCCGGAGGAGACAGGCTTTGCAGCCCGTCTGGCAGAAGCGATGAATTACAGCATGAAAGCCGGGGGAAAGCGTCTCAGACCGCTGTTTCTGAAGGAAGCCTATGTAAAGTGCGGCGGAACAGGGCAGGTATGTGAGCCTTTTATGGCGGCGATCGAGATGATCCATACCCATTCCCTGATCCATGACGATCTGCCGGCGATCGACAACGATGATCTGCGCCGGGGAAAACCGACGACACATGCGGTGTACGGTGAGGCTCTGGGGATCTTAAGCGGTGATGCGCTTTTAAACTATGCCTATGAGACAGCGATGCAGGCTTTTGCCATGACAGAGGACATCCGGCCGGTGGCCGAAGCCTTAAAGATCCTGGCACAAAAGACCGGCATCGGCGGTATGCTCGGCGGTCAGAGCGTGGATGTCATGAACGATGGCAAACCGATATCCGCTGACATGCTGGATTATATATACGAACATAAGACGTCACGGCTGATCGAAGCACCACTGATGATAGGTGCTGTGCTTGCCGGTGCACCACAGGAGACGGTAAAGACGATGGAAAGAATCGGCTATCTGACCGGGATCGCTTTTCAGATCGAAGATGATATTCTTGATGTGACATCGACGGCGGCAGAGCTTGGCAAGCCGATCCACAGCGATGAAAAAAATCATAAAGTGACGTATGTAACATTACGGGGACTTGAAGGAGCAAAGAAAAAAGCCGGACAGCTGTCAGAGGAAGCCGTAAAACTGCTGGATGCGCTTCCGGGTGAAAATATATTCTTAACAGAGCTTCTGAAAAGCCTGACAGAGAGAAAAAGGTAAAAGCATATGATTCTGGAACAGATACAGCATCCAAATGATGTAAAAAAGGTGGATGCAGACAAGCTGCCGCTGCTGGCAGAAGAGATCCGGGAATTTCTGATAGAAAAAGTCAGCGTGACAGGAGGTCATCTGGCCTCCAATCTGGGTGTGGTGGAGCTGACGATCGCTCTGCATCGTGTGCTGGATTTCCCGGAGGACAAGCTGATCTGGGATGTAGGGCATCAGGCCTATACACATAAGATACTTACCGGGCGGAGGGATGGATTTGCTACACTTCGCCAGTACGGTGGCATGAGCGGATTCCCCAAAAGAGGTGAAAGCGCCTGTGACAGCTTTGATACAGGCCACAGCACGACATCGCTGTCTGCAGGACTGGGGATCGTGCGTGCCAGAGATATACAGAAGAAATCCTATAAGGTTTTTTCCGTGATCGGCGATGGTTCGATGACGGGTGGCATGTCGTTTGAGGCGCTGAACAATGCAGCCGAATTAAAAACGAATTACTGCATGATCTTAAATGATAATACGATGTCGATCGCACCGAATGTAGGCGGACTGTCCATGTATCTGGGCAATGTGCGCACGGCGGCAGCCTATACAGACCTGAAAATGGGTGTGACCCATGCGCTGGAGCGGGTGCCGGGTGTCGGTCCGCATATGGTGGATACGATCCGAAAGACAAAGAGCAGCATCAAGCAGCTGGTGATCCCGGGGATGCTGTTTGAAAATCTGGGGATCACCTATCTTGGTCCGGTAGACGGACATAATATTCATAAGCTGGAACGGATCTTTAAAGAGGCATCCCGCGTGGAAGGCCCGGTGCTGATCCATGTGATCACCAAAAAGGGCAAAGGTTATCTGCCGGCAGAACGCCATCCGGACCGTTTCCACGGCACAGGACCGTATACGATCGAGACCGGTGAACTGAAACACAAAAAGCAGAAGCCGGATTATACAGATGTGTTTGGCAAAGCGTTAAAGGAATGGGCACGTTCCCATCAGGATACAGTGGCTGTGACGGCAGCGATGCCATCCGGTACAGGTGTGAAATATATGCAGGAGCTGGGAAAAGAGCGCGTGTTTGATGTGGGTATCGCGGAGGAACATGCGGTGACCTTTGCCGCCGGACTGGCGGTGGGCGGTCTGACACCGGTGGTGGCAATCTATTCGTCCTTTTTGCAGCGTGCGATCGACCAGATGCTGCACGATGTCTGTATGCAGAAGCTGCATGTCGTGTTTGCTGTGGACAGAGCCGGACTGGTGGGCAATGACGGTGAGACACATCAGGGCTGTTTCGATCTGAGCTATCTGTCCATGATGCCGCATATGCAGGTGCTGGCACCTATGGACCGGCAGGATCTGGAAAAGATGTTTGCCTACGCCATGCAGGCCCGTGGGCCTGTAGCGATCCGCTATCCCAGAGGTACAGCACTGGATGGCATACATCATGCCCAGCTCGAAATCCATGAGGGTGAAGCGGAGATTTTAAGACTGGGTAAGAACACAGCATTTCTGGCTGTGGGCAGCATGGTTGAGACGGCTCTGGAAGCGGCAGATATGCTCAAAGCCGACGGGGAAGCCGTGACGGTCGTCAACATGCGTTTTGTCAAACCTTTTGATACCGGACTGATCGATCAGCTGATCGAGACGCATGACTGCATCCTTACACTGGAGGATAATGTGATCACCGGCGGGTTTGGCGAACAGGTGGCCGATTATATCTGCCGCAGAAAAGAAGATGTGCATATCGAGCATGTGGCGGTTCCGGACAGCTTTGTGCCGCACGGCAGCGTAAAACAGCTAAGGGAGATCCTTGGCATGGATGCCGTATCTGTGGCAGGCAGGATCAGGGCTTACCGAAAGAGATGTACTGAGTAGGAGAACAGCAAATGAAAGAAAGACTGGATGTACTTCTGGTAAACAGAGGACTTGCAACATCACGGGAAAAGGCGAAAGCCGTGATCATGGCAGGTATCGTATATGTAGATGGACAGAAAGAGGATAAAGCAGGATCCACGTTTGCCGATACGGTCAGTATCGAAGTGCGTGGAAATACATTAAAATACGTCAGCCGTGGCGGGCTGAAGCTGGAAAAGGCCATGTCACACTTTGATCTGACACTGGAGGGCAAAGTCTGTATGGATGTCGGTGCTTCTACCGGTGGATTTACGGACTGTATGCTGCAAAACGGTGCGGTCAAAGTCTATTCGATTGATGTGGGACACGGACAGCTGGACTGGAAACTGAGAAACGATGAGCGTGTCGTGTGTATGGAGCGAACCAATATCCGGTATGTCGTACCGGAGGATATCGGTGAACCGGCGCAGTTTGTATCGATCGATGTATCGTTTATTTCTCTGACAAAGGTGCTTTTCCCGGTTCGTCAGCTTCTGGCAGATGACGGCGAGATCGTATGTCTGATCAAACCACAGTTTGAGGCAGGACGTGAAAAGGTAGGAAAAAAAGGCGTGGTCCGTGATCCGGCGGTACATCTCGAGGTGATCGAAAGCGTGATGCAGTATGCGTCTTCCATCGGATTTGAGATCCTGCATCTGGAATTTTCACCGATCAAAGGCCCGGAGGGCAATATCGAATATCTGCTGCATCTGAAAAAACAGCCGGAAGGCTACGTACAGGAACAGATTCCGGTAGATCCGGATCAGATCGTAAAGGCAGCACATGCCACACTGGATAAATAAGGCAGGAACACATATGAGATCATTTACGGTCATCACCAATGATATTAAAGATAAAAATTTCAAAGTGACAAACCAGATTGTGGAATATCTGTCATCGCATGGATGCAACTGCACGGTAATGAATACCAAACAGCGCAGCCAGGAGGGGAAATACCACTACACAGATGCCAGCCAGATCCCGGAGAGCACAGAATGTATCATTGTTCTGGGCGGTGACGGCACGCTTTTGCAGGCGGCCAGGGATGTGGTGGACAAGGATATTCCACTTCTGGGGATCAATCTTGGCACGTTGGGATATCTGGCGGAGATCGACCGCCATATGATCATTCCGGCGATGGAGCACCTGATGGCAGACGATTACAGTATTGAGAGCCGGATGATGCTCAAAGGAGAGGTCTGGCATAAAGGCAAACAGATCGCGGCGGATCTGGCGCTCAATGATATCGTGATCGGCAGAGAAGGTGCGTTTCGTGTTGTGAATTTCCGCAGCTTTGTCAACGATGAATATCTGACATCGTACAAGGCAGACGGTATCATTATCTCAACTCCGACCGGTTCTACGGGGTACAGCCTGTCAGCCGGTGGTCCGATCATCGCACCGTCTGCATCGCTTCTGATGATGACACCACTGGCACCGCATACGCTGAACACGCGCAGTATCGTGCTGTCCGCAGAAGACAGGATCAGCGTCGAGATTGGCCCCGGCCGTGATGGAGAAGAGGAAAAGGGAATGGTATCCTTTGACGGAGATACCAGCATCCGGTTGGTAACGGGAGACCGTATCGAGATCGTCAGGGCTGACAGAAACACCCGGATCGTAAAGATAAGTAACCAGAGCTTTCTGGAAACACTTCGCAAAAAAATGAGCAATACCTGAAGACAGGCTTAAGAATGGCGCAGGGCATTCTTGTGTGCGCCATCTGTAAAACAGCAGGTGTGGGGGAATAAAATGAAACTGGCAAGACATGACAAAATACTGGAACTGATCACAAAAGAGCAGATCGAAACGCAGGAAGATCTGGCAAAGCGGCTGCAGGCTGAGGGATTTCAGGTCACGCAGGCTACTGTGTCCAGAGATATACGTCAGCTGAAACTGACAAAGACGGCAGGGAAAAATGGCAGGTCCCATTATGTATTTCACCGGGCAAAGGACCAGGAGCTTGGCAGTAAATACAGTCAGGTACTGCATAACGGTTTTGTCAGTATGGATACAGCCCAGAACCTGCTGATCATCCATACGGTTTCCGGTATGGCTATGGCAGTGGCGGCAGCACTCGATGAGATGCAGATCAGTGAGATCATCGGCTGTATCGCCGGTGACAATACGATCATGTGTGCGACCAAATCCGAAGAGATCGCTGTACGGGTAAAGGTAATGATTGAAAAGATGCTGAATGGACGGTAGAAAAGATGCTGACATATATACATGTGAAAAATATGGCGCTGATCGATGAGGCTGAGGTGGAGTTCGGACCGGGACTGAATGTGCTGACCGGTGAGACCGGTGCCGGTAAATCGATCCTGATCGGTTCGGTAGGAATGGCGCTTGGAAAAAAGACATCCCGTGAGGTGATCCGGGAGGGACAGGACTATGCGCAGGCAGAGCTTGTCTTTGAAACAGAGGATGAAAAAACTAAAGAAGAGCTCAAAGCACTTGGGATCGATCCGGAGGACGGTCAGATCATCATCAGTCGCAGACTGCAGGGCAGTCGCAGCATCTGCAAGATCAATGGTGAAATATGTACCGCTGCACTTGTCAGAAAGGCAGCCGGGTATCTTCTGGATATTCATGGACAGCATGAACATCAGTCACTTCTGTATGCCGACAGACAGCTGGCATATCTGGACGCTTATGGGCGTGAAAAAATCACACGGTTAAAAGAAAAAACAGCAGAAGATTTCAGACAGTACCAACAGTGCAAAAAGGAACTGGAAGCCTTGTGTCTGGATGAGGAACAGAAAAAACGGCAGCAGGATTTTCTTTCGTATGAAGTCCAGGAAATCGAGGAAGCTTCCCTGAAGGTGGGAGAAGATGAAGAACTTGAGATCGCTTATCGCAGGATGGCTAACAGCCAGAAGATCACGGAGGCACTGCAGGAAGTCCATGAGATCTGCGGTTATGAGGGTATGCAGAGCGCAGGTGCAGGCATAGGGCATGCCATGCAGCGGCTGCAGGCTGTAAGTGCATGTGATGAGCAGGTGCGCCAGCTTGCTGAGATGATCGGGGATATCGACAGTCTGTTAAACGATTTTAACCGTGATCTGTCCGCGTATTTAAGTGATCTGACATTTTCCGACGAAGAGTTTGATGCTGTGACGAAACGTCTGGATCTGATCAATCATTTAAAAGGCAAATACGGCAATTCCATCGAAGATATTCTGAAAACAGTCGAAGAAAAACGTGCTGAACTGGAAAAACTGCAGCATTACGAAGAATATAAAGAAGAGCTGCAGGGAAAAGTAAAAGCATGTAAAGGGATCCTTGAAAAGAGCAGTGAAGTACTGAGTCAGGAAAGAAAGAAAGCGGCAGCCCTGTTTGGCGAAAAACTGACACAGCATCTGGCAGATCTTAATTTTAATGATGTCCGTTTTTCTGTCGATTTTGCAAAAACAAAGGATTTTACAGCAAACGGTACAGATGCTGTGCGATTTCTGATCTCCACCAATCCGGGAGAGCCTGAGAGAGAGCTGGCAGCTGTGGCATCTGGCGGTGAGCTTTCCCGTATCATGCTGGGCATCCGGACACTTCTGGCAGAGCAGGAACATACAGGGACCCTGATCTTTGATGAGATCGACACAGGTATCAGTGGACGTACAGCCCAGAAAGTGGCAGAAAAGATGGCACTGATCAGCCGTGGCTGTCAGGTCTTATGTATCACGCATCTGCCGCAGATCGCTGCGATGGCAGACCGGCATTTTGAAATAGAAAAAACAGTGGTGGACCACACAAGCCAGACATCGGTACATGCACTGTCAAAAGAGCAGTCCTGCGAAGAGCTGGCCCGGATGCTTGGTGGTACAAAGATCACCGAAGCTGTACTGCAGAATGCCCGGGAGATGAAACAGCTGGCAGAGCAGTCAAAGGAAAAGATCCGACGGTAAAATGGAAGTTTTTTCCAGGCCTGTCGTAAACTGTCAGTTTGAAAATCCTATATCGAATCATACTAGTAAAGAGAGTATCAGGATAGCTTCCTGTACTCTCTTTCTTTCAATACTGCAGTTTTTTTAGCTTCAGAAAGGATGTGATCAGATGACAGAGGAATGTTGCCGTACGGGCAGAAAGATCTGCCTGGCAGGAATCTTTCTGCTGTGTATGCTGATGGCATGCAGCAGAAGTGTTCATGCAGCAGATACCGGAGATGAAGCGAAAGATAAAACGGCAGCCGCAAAAGAAAAAGTATGGATCCAGGGAGAATGCGTAGGTGTCTATCTGCAGACCAAAGGTGTCCTGGTGGCCGATATCGGTGCCATAGACAAAAGTGCCGGGCAGACAGCGATGCCGGCAGAGCATATCGCCAGAGCCGGTGATTATATACGAAAGATCGATGATCTGGATATCCATACGAAACAGGAATTGATTCAACACATGAGAGAAAATCACGGAGAAAAGGTTGAGCTGACGGTGCAGCGAGACGGAGAGACCATTTCCTATGCGCTTGATCCTGTAGCTGACAGTGAGGGAAACTATAAGCTCGGACTCTGGGTGCAGGATGACCTGCAGGGTATAGGTACACTGACTTTTGTGCGAAAAGACGGCAGTTTTGGTGCTCTGGGGCACGGTATCAGCAGCGGAGAAAAGAAAGGACTGGTACAGCTGTCAGATGGACTTTTGTACAGGGCGGGAATCCTTGAGGTGCAAAAGGGGAAAAGCGGTACACCGGGAGAATTGCGCGGCAGTATCTACTATGCTGACAGTGAGCTTTTAGGAACGATCACAGGAAATACCGGCTGTGGCATCTTCGGCCGCATGAAAGAAAAACCATCGGGCAAAACGTGTGTGACCGTTGCGGAAAGAGGCGAAGTGCATGCCGGAAAAGCCGAACTTTTCTGCGATACAGGTGACGGTGTGAAAAGCTACAACGTTACAGTGGACAATGTAAAAAAAGAGACCAGAGAGAAAAACAAAAGCTTTGAGATCCATGTGACAGACACAGCTCTCCTGGAAAAGACGGGCGGTATCGTCCAGGGAATGAGCGGAGCGCCGATCCTGCAGGACGGCCAGCTGATCGGGGCGGTGACACATGTGTTTGTCGGTGATCCGACGCGGGGATATGGGGTGTTTGCGAAGGATATGCTGGAAGCAGCATAAAAAAGAGCGTTGCTTCAGAGATGAGCATTCATCTGCGGAGCAACGCTTTTTTAAAAGGCGGACCGTTTTGAACCGTTATAAAATAACCTGTATATTGTCCAGCAGCAGATCCTGTGGCCCATGAAAATGGCATCCCTGTCGTCTGAGATGTTCTATATGCTGCCATATATCTTCTGTGATTTTTTCTCCCGGGTAAAGCACTGGAATACCGGGTGGATAGGGAATAACAGCCTCTCCACTGATGTGATCGAGGGCATTTTTCCATGGCAGCGTAATTTTCTTTGAAAACCAGGCCTGTCTCGGTGACAGTACAGCAGGAGGAAGTGCAGGAAGAACAGCACATGTCTGGGAAGCTGTATCCGTTGAAACGGTTATGGAAGCATCGGCGGCCAGTGTCTGAATCGCATGTAACAGTCTCTGGATATCTTCTGTTGTATTCGCTGCTGTAAGTATGGCTAGCACTACTTTTTCTTCTGCCAGCTCAAGATCCACACCAAAACGGGTAAACAGCTGGTCAGAAAATTCCCGCCCGGTCAGGGAAAGCTGTGAGACATCAATGGTCAGACGGCTTTCGTCGAGCGCATAGATACCATAGTGTCCGATGAGCTCTTTTCCCGGGCAGTCAAGGCCGAGGATGTTACGGATCTGCTTCCGCAGGGAAGCAGCTGTCCGCTGCAGCTGTGCGAGCTGATCTCTGCCTGCGCGTGCCAGCTCTTTTCGTGCCAGATCCAGAGATGTCATCAGAAGATAGGATGGACTGGTGCTCTGTACCAGCTTCAGGGCAGCGTCCACAGCTGCTTCGCTGACCAGAGAAGAGTGCATCTGTAAAACAGAGCTCTGACCCAGGGCACCAGTGACCTTGTGCCAGCTCTGTACGCAGAGATCGGCACCACAGGCGAGTGCACCGGCAGGCAGTGCGTCCGAAAAATACAGATGCGCACCGTGGGCTTCATCTACGAGCAGAGGAATCTGGCGGGTGTGGCAGATATCGGCTATTTTTTCTACATCACAGAGCATTCCGTAATAGTTCGGAGAAACCAGACATACTGCCCGGATGGCCGGATCCTCTGCAAGGGCTTTTTCTACCGTTTCGGGGTGGATACCGCCAAAGATCTGCAGATGCTCTATATATTCCGGCATCATCCAGACAGGAGTGGCTCCGGAAAGAACGAGACCCATCAGCATGGATTTATGTGCATTGCGTGGCAGCAGAACCTTGTCTCCCGGAGAAAGCGTTGCCAGAAGCATGGCTTCGTTTCCGCAGGTCGTGCCGTTGATCAGAAACCAGCTTCTGTCGGCACCGTATAATGCGGCTGTGAGCTTTTGGGCTTCCAAAATAGCACCCTCCGGGGCATGCAGATCATCCAGTCCATGTGCTTCGGTCAGATCATAGCCAAAGATCTGTTCACCCACATCATCTGTCCATTCCCGTGCGATCCCGCGGGCCTGACGATGTCCGGGGATACAAAAGTAGGCTGGGTTCTGGTCTTTATATTGTTTAACAGCTGTAAAAAGCGGAGCATCATTCTGATTCATAAAAAATAAAAGATGGCCTTTCTGGTAATTTTATTATTGTAAACTTTTTCAGTATAGCACAGTTCTTTAACAGATGCATCGTACTTGTGTAAAAAGGTTGTTATGTCTGCTTTTCCTGGCCGAGTTTCCCACTGCCTCTTGCTTTTGCATCCTTCATCTGGTAAAGTTATTTTATCTATTGAAAAAAGAGAGGTAAACAAGCAATGGCTGAAACATTTAATAATGGCGGCAGCTGCAGCGGCAACTGCGCCAGCTGTGGTGATGACTGCGACCGTTCCACAGTGACACTGACGCTCGATGATGATTCCGAACTGGAATGTTCCGTCATCAGTATTTTCCCGTGCCAGGACAAGCAGTATATCGCACTGCTTCCACTGGATGAAAACGGAGAGAATCATGACGGCGAGGTATACTTGTACCGTTATTTCGAAGTCAACGGTAATCCGCAGCTGGACAACATCGAAGATGATGACGAGTACGAAGCTGCTTCCGAGGCATTCGACGAGATGCTCGACAGTGCCGAGTTTGATGAGCTGGTAGATGGCGAGGATCTGTAAAACAAATACCCGACAGGCGGTAGAAGCGCACGGTTGAACGTATGCAGATACCGTTGAGAACAGTATCATAAATCATAATTGATCCACTGGATCAATTATTGATAGGCTTGGCAAAAAGAAAAAAAGGGATTCGGCAGGTTGTGTCGGATCCCTTTTTCTTCTTTTTCGCCCAAAGATTACCAATACTGTTTTACATAACGGGCGGCTTCATCGGGTGAAATATCATGTGCATTTGTGAGCTTTTCAATGGCAGTTTCTGCTGATATATTAAACTCTTTGTAGGCAGAAATGATACCTTTAAATAATCCGTTACGTTCTCCGCGGGCTTCTCCGCGAGCTTCCCCACGAGCTTCTCCGCGGGCTTCCCCACGGGCTTCCCCGCGCATTTCACATTCTGTTTCCCATTTACGTAAAGAACTCCACATAAGTAACTCCTCCTTTGATTGTGCTGCTTTTTGAGCGGCTTCTATTATCTTTTTTGAACCGACAATTGTTCCGATCACAATACCGAGATCGGGTCGGACAGGCTGATTGTTGTAAATATTTTTATAGTGTGAGCCGTTGCAGTCATACAGTAAACGGCAGATTTCGAATACACATCTGACATCGTCATCACGAAAACGCAGACTTCCGCTGTTATGTAGTTGAACCAGATGTATTCTGTAATCTGCCACCAGATGTTGCAAATGTTCTGGCACCTGCATCATTTCCTTTAATGTGACAGGACCATCCCATTCTTCCTCACCATAGTATACGCACAGACTGATGATAGGATGTAACCGGTCAGTTTTTTTGAATTTTGAGAGAAATTCGGCACCAGAAGTAAAGTCCTTTTTGACTCCATGCTGAAAAGCGATTTCTGTGTATTCCTTATAATAGGCAAGAGCTTCGTTCAGCATCTGTCGAAGGGGCATGGCGTAGTGAATGTTCTGCTGATTTTCCAATACCAAAAGAACATAGTCCACACCATGAACCGTTTTTTTAACGACATCGAATGCTTTTTGGATGGTATGCAGATGTTCCCTGTCTGGCACTATTACAGACAGATCGGTATCACCATCCAGAAGTTTGTCAGGATCGAGTACAGGCTGTCCATCAAACAGAGCCGCATTAAAGAGATCCGCAAAATGAACATTGTTCTGCCAGAAAGCTTTAAGAACTGCATCTGGTTTTAAAGATTGTTTTTTCGTGAAAATTACCTCCTTCGAATCCGGAGGATGGCCATTACAGGGCGAATCCTCCGCTAAAATTGTTAAAACAGGGGATTTCAGTTGGTCGAGTGACCGGAAGAGATTCCTGTAATAATGAAATGTGTTTGTCTGTATATGTACAATAGCATAATAAAAGAAAAATGTAAAGCCATAATCTCTGAAAAGATGAAAAAAATAGAAATACAATCTGTAAAGGTGGGAAAAGGCATGGATGACAAGACAAAAGATACACTGTAGAAAATTTGACAGTACAGGCAGGAATTGTTTATAATCAGAGATAGAAAATAAGGCAGGGAGAAAAGAAAAATGAAGCTGATATCATGGAATGTTAACGGACTCAGGGCCTGTGTGAAAAAGGGTTTTCTGGAGAGCTTTCGGGCACTGGATGCCGATATTTTCTGCATACAGGAGAGCAAACTGCAGGAAGGACAGATCGACCTTGAGCTTCCGGGCTATCATATGTACTGGAACTATGCAGAAAAGAAAGGGTATTCCGGGACGGCCATATTTACCAGGCTAAAGCCGCTTAGTGTTTCCTATGGTATGGGCATAGAGCAGCATGACCATGAAGGCCGTGTGATCACGCTGGAATATCCGGAGTTTTATCTGGTGACTGTCTATACACCGAATTCGCAGAATGAGCTGGCAAGGCTTGACTACCGTATGCAGTGGGAAGAAGATTTTCTGGCATATCTGAAACAGCTGGAAACGAAAAAACCGGTGATCTTCTGCGGAGATCTGAATGTGGCACATCAGGAGATCGATCTGAAAAATCCAAAGACGAACAGAAAAAATGCGGGATTTACCGATGAAGAAAGAGCCTGCTTTACCAGACTGCTGGAGGCAGGGTTTATCGATACCTGGCGGTATTTTTATCCGGATACAGAAGGCGTTTATTCCTGGTGGTCCTACCGTTTTCAGGCACGAAAGAAAAATGCCGGATGGCGTATTGACTATTTCTGCGTGTCAGAGAGTCTGAAGGACAGGCTGGAAGATGCCAGAATCCATACGGCGATCGAGGGTTCCGATCACTGTCCGGTAGAACTGGACATCAGACTATAAGGAGAGCGTATATGACGGAGAAAAAGATCACCGTCTGGCCGGGGTTTAACGGAATTCTCGGACTGACGGAAACCGTCGAAGGATTTCAGGCGGCTATAGACAAAAAACAGGCTAAAAAGGTGGCCCTGCGTTTATATGCGCAGGATAAAAAGACCGTAGTACAGGAGATCGCCTTTCCGGAGGAAAGCTGCATCGGCCGGATCGCTTCTGTACAGCTGACAGGCATCCGTCGTTTTCCGTGGCTGTATACCTTTGTACTGGATGACAGGGAGACACCGGATCCGTACGCAGGGATCATCTACGGCAGGGAAGCTTTTGGAACGGATCGTATAGAGGGCTGTCTGTGTGGCTATCTGCCGCCAAAGCAGCTGACAAAGGAACCGGCATATTTACCGGCACAGGATACGCTTTTATACAAGCTGCATGTCCGTGGATGTTCTATGGATGCGTCCTCCGGTGTGCGTCGTAAGGGTACGTTTGCCGGCGTCCGGGAACGGCTGAATTATATCCGCGAGCTTGGGATGAGCGGGATCGTGCTTATGCCGTGCTATGACTTTTTTGAAAGAAAGCCGGGCAGAACGATCGGCAAATATGAAGTGCCGGAGGATATGGCGGGACCTGTCAATTACTGGGGCTATACCGGCGGCTTTTATTTTGCACCAAAGGCATCGTACTGCTATGGGAAAAATCCCCAAAAGGAATTCGCAGATCTTGTGCAGAGTGCACATAATGCGGGACTGGCTGTCTATATGGAGTTTTATTTTGACAGCACATGCGATGTGGCACTGATCCGCCGTGTTCTTCTGTTCTGGAAGCTGCAGTATGATGTTGACGGTTTTGCTGTATTTGGGCAAAAGATCCCGGTGGCAGAGCTTTCGCATGATCCGGTGTTTGCATCTACGCGTCTGATCTTTTCCTATGCGGATGAACAGATCTGCGGTGGTGACAGCCCGACAGTCCGTCATATCGCTACAGCGGACAATCATTTTCAGTGCTGTATCCGTTCCTATATGAAGAGCGATGAGAATCAGCTGCATGCCTTTATCCAGGCAGAACGCTGCAATCCCGACAGCATCGAACGGATCAACTATGTGGCATCCCATGATGGCTTTACCCTGCAGGATGCGGTAAGCTATGATTTCCGGCATAATGAGGCCAACGGTGAGGACAACCGGGATGGCAGCTGGCAAAATTACAGCTGGAACTGCGGAGAGGAAGGGCCTTCCCGCAAAAAGCAGGTCAATGCACTTAGAATGATCCAGAAAAAAAATGCGCTGATGATGTTATATCTGTCCCAGGGAATTCCCATGCTGTATGCCGGCGATGAATGTGGAAATTCCCAGCAGGGCAACAATAATGCCTGGTGTCAGGACAATCCGCTTGGCTGGGTGAACTACAGCAGAAAAAAGGCAGACAAGAGATTTTTGCAGTTTGTCAGACAGTTGATCGCTTTTCGCCGGGCACATCCGGTATTTTCCATGGAAAAACAGCCGCGAAACACGGATTATCAGGCAAAAGGAGCACCGGATCTGTCCTATCATTCCGACAGGGCCTGGGTCGTAGGCACGGAACCTGCGGACCGTGGTGTGGGTATGCTGTACAATGGTGCCTACGTGGAAGCGGAGACAGAGAGGTATCTGTACGTGGTCTGCAGTATGTACTGGGGCGAGGCAGAGTTTGCCCTGCCGACACTGGACAGCGGATGGCAGTGGTGCCTGATGGCGGATACACGCCGTGAGGAGACGTTTCTGCCGGCAGGGCAGGAAGAGGTTGCTGCAGATCAGAAGATGATCCGGGTGAATGGCCGCTGTGTGCAGATCTACTGTGCCAGAGAGACCGTAAAACCGGAGAAAAAGCATCCGAAAAAAGGCAAAGTCACCAAAACAGAAAGTGTGAATCTATGAAAAAACCGACGCTGTATGGCGCTTTACATCATTTCAAAACGATAACGACCCATAAGATACTGGTTATGCAAAAATGTTTCCGGGTCGGTCTGTACAGACAGGGACTTATGCATGATCTGTCCAAGTACGCACCGACAGAGTTTATGGTAGGTGCCAGCTACTATCAGGGAAACCGCAGTCCGAACAATGCAGAGCGTGAAGACATCGGTGTATCGCTGTCCTGGCTGCACCATAAGGGCAGAAATAAGCACCATTATGAATACTGGGTGGATTATGACCCGAACCGTGGCGAGCGTATTCTGGCCGGTGCAAGGATGCCGAGGCGGTATGTGGCGGAAATGGTCATGGACAGGATCAGTGCATCCCAGGTATACAATGGTAAAAAGTATACCGATGCCATGCCGCTGGAATACTATGAGCGAAACAAGGAGAAGCTGTGGTTTGTCCATGAACAGACCAAGCGGGAACTGGCCTATATCCTGCGGATTCTGGCAGAAGAAGGTGAGGACGCCATGTACGATTACGTCCGCTATGTATATCTGGGGAAAAAATAGAAAATAAACAGGTTTTGAAAACCATAGTTTGGAAACCTGTGATACAGACAGGAGAATATGCAGATGAATCTGCTGACAATAGAACATATTCATAAAGTATACGGAGAAAAGACCATATTTGAGGATGCCTCCTGCGGAATCCAGGAGGGAGACAAGATCGGTATCATCGGTATCAATGGTACGGGAAAGACGACATTGCTTCGGATCCTGGCTGGAGTGGAGCAGCCGGATGACGGTCAGGTCGTGATGCAGAATAACCTGCATATTACCTGGTTGCCGCAAAATCCGGAGTTTCCAAAAGAAGAATCCATTCTGTCCTACGTCATGGCACAGGCTGCAGGCGACTGGAATATCGAAGGAGAAGCCAAAAATATCTTAAACCGACTGGGCTTTTCAGACTATGATACCAGCGTGACCCATCTGTCCGGCGGACAGAAGAAACGTGTGGCTCTTGCCAGAGCTGTAGTCAATCCGACCGATATGCTGGTGCTGGACGAGCCGACCAACCACCTGGACAATGAGATGGTCGTATGGCTGGAAGAGTATTTAAAAGCTTTTCGCGGCGTTGTCGTTATGGTAACCCATGACCGGTATTTTCTGGACCGCGTAACGAACCGGATCGTGGAGATCGACCATGGCAGCCTGTACAGCTATCCTGCCGGTTATGAGGGCTTTCTGGAGATGAAAGCACAGCGTGAGGAGATGGAGTTTGCCAGCGAGCGTAAGAGAAAGAGCATTCTGCGTATGGAACTGGAGTGGGCCAGCCGTGGCTGTCGTGCCCGCTCGACCAAGCAGAGAGCCCGTCTGGAACGCCTGGAGGATCTGAAAAACGGCAAAGCGCCTGTTCCTGTACAGCATGTGGAGCTGGATTCCATAGAAACCCGTATGGGGAAAAAGACGATCGAATTTTCCCATATCAGCAAAAGCTATGGCAACCGGGTGCTGATCCGGGATTTCAGCTATATTCTGTTAAAAAATCAGCGTCTGGGCATCATAGGACCGAATGGCTGTGGTAAATCGACGCTGTTAAAAATGCTGATCGGTCAGGAGATGCCGGATGAAGGTACGATCGAGATCGGCGAAACGATAAAGATCGGCTATTTTGCGCAGGAGACGCCCATCATGGACAAGAGACAGCGCGTGATTGACTATATCAAGGATACGGCGGAGTATATCCTGACAAAGGATGGTCGGATCTCGGCATCGCAGCTTCTGGAACGTTTTCTTTTTGACTCTGCGATACAGTATACACCGTTGGAAAAGCTGTCCGGCGGTGAGCTCAGACGTCTCTATCTGTGCCGTGTGCTGATGGAGTCACCGAATGTGCTGATTCTGGATGAGCCGACCAACGATCTGGATATCCCGACACTGACGATCCTGGAGGATTATCTGGACAGCTTTGTGGGTATCATCATTACGGTATCCCATGACCGATATTTCCTCGACAGCGTGGCAGACAGGATCTTTGCTTTTGAGGAGGACGGATATCTGCAGCAGTATGAAGGTGGATACACCGAATACCGTGAGATGTACAAAATCCGCCATCCACAGGAAACGGCAGAAAAACCGGCGGAGGAGAAAAAAGAGAAAACGGTCAAAACCCATGAAAAGCGGCTGAAATTTTCCTACAAAGAGCAGAAAGAGTACGAGACGATCGATGATGATATCGCTGCACTGGAAAATCGTCTGGAACAGATCGAGAAAGAATTTCTGCAGTACGCGAGAGATTTTGTGAAGCTTGGAGAGCTTGAAAAGGAAAAGGCCGATAAAGAGCAGGCACTGGAAGAGAAGATGGAGCGTTGGGAATACTTAAATGAACTGGCAGAAGCCATCGAAGCACAGAAAAAATAAAATCTGTACAGTTTACTGCCCGATCCGGTTAAAAAAATATTGACAAATAACAAAAATTCGGCAATAATGACAGACATAAAGGACAAAGGCGTCCGTGTGGAGTACACACGGGCGCTTTTTCTTTTTTTCAGGTATGGCGGGATCTGGTCCGGCGGACCGGTATTGCCGGCGGGCAACGATTCCAGGTAAGGTGAAGACAGCGAGGTAGACCTATGGACTTACAGAAAAATATTGCATATAATCTGAAAAAAATACGGCAGCAGCAGAATATCAGTCTGGATATGCTGTCGGATCAGACCGGCGTCAGCAAGAGCATGCTCGGTCAGATCGAGAGGGGAGAGGCTAATCCTTCGATCGGTGTGCTCGGAAAGATCACGAACGGTCTTCATATCGAGCTGCAGGAGCTGACAAAAGAACCGCAGAATGCACTGGTCGTGCAAAGGCAGCAGGATCTGCGTCCGGTCAAAGAAGGAAGAAGCCAGTACCAGATCTACAATCTGTTTTCTCCGGAAGAAAAGAAAAATTTTGAGATCTATCAGGTGGAGATCATGCCTGAGCAGAGCTATACCAGCGGCGGACATGGTCCGCATACCAGAGAATATATCCTGGTGTCACAGGGAACACTGCAGCTGGAAGTGGATAATGCCGTGCACATCGTGAAAGAAAAGGATTCGGTACGGTTTGATTCGGATAAAGCACATATGTATAAAAATACCGGAACAGATATGCTGATACTGCATGTGGTGCTGGCGTATTAAAAGAAAGCAGGTCCAAAGGATCCGTGGCTGCCATGTATGGCAAAAAAGGGACATCCCTGCTAAGCGTTGCAGGGGTGTCCTTTTTGTACAGGTCTGTAGAATGTGTCAGGACAGATCAAGCTGAAAATACAATTCATCGGAAATATCCGGCGTCTGATCATCAGGCATCCACATCATGGCTGCGGGGCGGTAAAAAAAAGCCTTTTCCAGCTGATATTTAAGCAAAAGCTCCTGCAAGGCCGCGTCAAGACACGGACCGGACAGCGTGGTTTCCAGGATGCGCAAGGAGTCATTCGCGATGTCGTATAACAGCAGGTCGTCTGTGGCATCGTCGGCAACTGTCTGGCCTTCCGGGGCGCCGGCCGTGTATTTTAAAGCTGCACCGTTTTCGCGAACAGCACAGGTAATAGCAAAGCCAAGCGCGTCCTCATCCCATTCGATGTAGCCGTCTTTTCCCAGACGGGTATTGCGGATCCGGTAATACTCGGCAGGACTGCACGGGCTGCAGGTGTGTGTCTGGCTCCATGCCGGGTCGGGGGTAAGTGTTTTGAGCGAAAGAAGCGTCTGCTGTTCTTTGTTACAGCGGACAAAACCCTGCTTTTCATAGTAGTTTTCCAGTGCTTCTTCGGCCGGTGTCAGAAGAAGCGGCTCCTCCCACAGATCTTTGGCTGCGGTGAGGACAGTCTTTGCATAGCCTTTTCCCTGAAAATCCTTGCGGGTGGCAACAGCATAGACATAGCGGACAGCAAGGCGTTCATCGCCCCGCCAGAGCTTTGCCAAAAGAAAGCTGGCCATGGAAACCGGCTGCTGGTTCTGACAGAAAATCAGCATATTTTCGGGAGTCAGACGTTCATCCAGATAGAAACGGATGAACTCTTCATCGTCATGGAAAGCCTCCTGCCAGAGTGCAAGGATGTCTGTTTCGTGCGCCGGCCGGTGCATAAAGACTACCGGAGAGAGCTTGGCATCAAATTTGCGCAGCAGAATCTCCGGATAATAGGATAATTTGGCTTTTCTGAGTCCCGGATCACCGGCGTCATCTTCGCGGTTGATGTATTTGTAGCCTTTGCAGGCGTGTTCCACGAACTGCTGGTTGATCATGGGATAGGCACCCTGATATTCCGGAAGTGCCTTCTCAAAATGTACGACAAAAACATCGTCATTGACCGGCTCACCCATGCAGAAAGCGACGACGTTGCCTTTCTGTCGCAGCACGCCGCCGGTGAGACCGAGGGCATCCTTCATTTTGAAAGCAGCTTCAAGCACTTTCAGCTCGATCGCCATCTCTTCATTCCATTTGTCTTCGCGGGAGAAGACCCAGCGTTTGCAGAGCGCGCGGCATTCTTCCAGATTGTTGTCATTTAACGGCTCGTAGCTCCATTCCCCGGCATCCTTGAAGCGGGCGATATGGTTGCGCTTGCCGTGCATCTTGCGGCCGGTGAGTGTGGCCAGTTTGTCACGGTCGTACAGATAGTCGGCATAGTCTCTGTCCTCCTCAATCAGAAACTGGTCCGGATACCACTGAAGCAGAAGCTCACGATCCTTTTCGCTGATGGAATTCATGATCAGTGTGCGGCCGTTTTTGCGAAAATCTGCAATCAGTTCATCGAGAGCAGCCTTTTTATCTCCTGGCCCGATCGGAAAGGAATAGATAAAGCAGTCACCGTGCATCAGTTCATCCCAGGGATATTCGCCGCACAGTCCGTAGCGTACGATACAGCAACCATGCATTTCGCAGGCTTCGATGTGGTATTTGATCCCCCAGAGGATATTTGTGCCAAACGTGTATTCGCTGCCGGACCAGCCATCCTGATATAACAGAGGCTGCATCCAGTCTTTGTCAGCTAATGTGACTTTGTGAAAAGAAAACATAGTGTACCTCATACATAGTCATAATTTGATAAAGAAAACATCAGAAAAAATCTGCTCTTTATCATAACATCGAAAAAAGAGGAAAACAAGGGAAGAAAACGGAGATAATCATGCTGTGGCAGCAAAATGGCAGATAAAACTGTAAAAATGTAACAGGAATAAGCAAAATAACGAAGAAAAGAAGTAGGAAAACCGGAAAAGTATAAAAAGATAAGTTGCGTTGTAGTCGGGAATAGGGTAAACTGAAAGAATCTGCAGACTGACTGCGGAAAACCTGTTTTACACAGGAAGAGAGGAGAAAAGAGTTATGCAGGCATTATTTGATGCAATCAATGCAGTGTGCGGCAAGATCCAGATCGTCTCTGATCTGTTCTGGGACTTTCCGACAAACCTGTCCTGGTATGCCAGTATCCCGATCCTGGGCAATTTTTCACTGGCGATCATCCTGCTGATCGGTACAGGTATTTTATTCAGCTGCAGGCTGAGATTTATCCAGCTTAGAAAATTTCGGCACGGGCTTCACGTTTTACGTACGAGAAAGGCAGAATCCACAGGTATTTCCCCGCTGGCAGCCTTCTTTTTGTCAACCGCCATGCGTGTCGGTCCCGGTAATATCCTTGGTGTTACCGGTGCGATCTCTGTAGGTGGTCCGGGTGCTCTGTTCTGGATGTGGATCTCCGCTTTCTTTGGTATGGCCACAGCCTATACCGAGTCAACGATGGCCCAGATCTTCAAGGAGAAAAAGGATGATGAGTACATAGGTGGTCTTTCCTTCTATGGAAAGAAGCTGTTAAAGGGATCTGCCGTGGCAGGTGTGGTACTTTCTGTGATGTATATCGTCTACGCACTGCTTTGTTTCCCGGCACAGGGATTTAATACCGTATCTTCTGTCGGCCAGATCGCTGAGATCGTGACAGGCAAGACGATCGATACCAATTCCGCGCTGTACTGGATCGCTTTTGCTGTACTGATCGTGGTACTGATCGCCGTTTCCTTTGGTGGTATCAAAAAGGTGACAAAGCTGACGGATGTTCTCGTTCCGATCATGGCTGTGATCTATGTACTAACTGTAGTGGTATTGATCGTAGTCAATGTGACAAGAATCCCGTGGTTCTTTTATGCAGTATTTACAGAAGCCTTTAAGCCGGAGGCAGTCTTTGGCGGTGCCTTTGGTATTGCTCTGGTACAGGGTGTAAAACGTGGCCTGATGTCCAACGAAGCCGGACAGGGTACGATCACCATGCCGGCAGCCGCTTCCAATGCAGACCATCCGTGTGATCAGGGCTGTGTACAGGCCGTTGGTGTATTCCTGGATACGATCGTTATCTGTACACTGACAGGTTTTGTTGTTGTCATGGGCCGTGTATGGCAGACAGATGCTTCTGCAGCATGGTTTGATCTTGGTAAACTGCCGAAGTTCCTGTCTTCTGTCACAGAGCTGACACCGGGAACGACCTTTAATTCCGCAGTATCCCTTCTGGTATCTGTATGCTTTGGTCTGTTTGCCTTTACCTGTCTTCTGGGCTTTATGTCCTTTACAGAGATCTGTGCAAACCGTATTTCCAGAAGTAAAGTCTTTATCAATGTGATCCGTGTACTGTGTCTGTTTGTTGTTTCCTTTGGTGTGCTGACCAGCATTGCCAGCATGGATCTGGGATCTTTATGGGATCTGTCTGATTTTGCCAACATTCTGATCGCATACTGCAACATTCCGCTTCTGTATATCGGATTTAAGTATGTAAAACGTGCGACAGACCATTTCGAAAAACAGGATGGTACGCCGTTTACTTCAGACATCGCCGGTATTGATGTGCCGGTATGGGACGAAAAGGCAAAGAACAAATAAAAAGCAGGAAACATTGATCCGTGAGATCAATACCTGAAATACAGGACAATATAAAAAAGCTGCTGGGAGCAGATCTGAGATCTTGCTCTACAGCAGCTTTTTCATGCATGCGTTGTGAAAATCATAGCTGGCCGTAAAGACCAGGGTATGATATCTGTGGTAAAAAATAGTGCAGGAGATGGGACTTGAACCCACACGGTCTTAACGACCACAGGCACCTGAAGCCTGCGCGTCTGCCAATTCCGCCACTCCTGCACGTATCTTATACAGTCGGTCGCCTGCGCAACCAACATAAATGATTATACAGAAAAGACTGTGATATGTCAAGAAAAAAATGAGATTTGCTGTAAAAAAATATCAGACATGCATAATACACTATGGTAAGTTGTGCCAAAGGTATGGCAGTAAAAGTAGATTGTAAAGGCTGGTAAAAAGTGATACTATAAAATATAATGAACAAAAATATGCGGACAAGGGGAAATGGATATGCATGCGGCGATTTTATCCTGTACAACACTTCTGGAATATGTAAACGAGGCACAAAGAGTCCGTGGGACAGCGTACCCCGTGATCGAGCTTGACAGGAAATATCATGAAGAGCCGGAAAAGATGCGGGCGCATATTCTGGAGTCTATAGATAAGGTATCAGAAGAAGTGGACACGATCCTGGTAGCGATGGGCTTTTGCGGAGGCTCCTGGCAGGATGTGACATGTCAGCACAGAATCGTTATACCAAGGGTCGCAGACTGCGTGGCGCTGGCTCTGACGACACCGGAACGGTATGCCCCGGATCTGAAGAAACCAGGTCATATGTATCTGTTTGGCGAAGGAGATACCGGATTTTCTATCCATACGATATATGACAGTCTGCGGGAACAGTATGATGAAGAAATGGCGGATATCGTATTTGATATGTACTTTGAGCATTATTATCATGTGGATATCATAGATAATGGTCTGTATGACTGCTATGCTCTGCCATATGTGGAAAAAGCACAGCAGGATGCGGACCGGATCCATGCTGAGCTGGCTTATGTTACCGGCAGTAATATTCTGCTGGAAAAGCTGGTGGCAGGAGACTGGGATCAGGAGTTTCTTGTCGTTGAGCCGGGAACAAAGATTACGCAGGGGCTGTTTTATGATTGATGAATATGACAATGAAAACAGGAAGCTGTCACAGTATAGTATGTGGTAGCTTCCTGTAAAATAGTCTGCATAAAAATAGTGCAGGAGATGGGACTTGAACCCACACGGTCTTAACGACCACAGGCACCTGAAGCCTGCGCGTCTGCCAATTCCGCCACTCCTGCACGTTTTGCCGTTGCTCTCGCAACTGACAAAACATAGTATACATGGTGGTCATAGAAATGTCAACAGTTTTTTGAAAAAAATGCAATTTTCTGTTTTTTTGAAATTATAGGTACAACTACAAAACTTTTTAACAGATAATGCATCCGGCAGAAACAAGTGAAGAGTATCTGGGCAGAGCACTGAAAAAGAATGTTGCCAGAGATAAAGTCGTTATTGCCTCAAAGGTGTATTTTAATGAGGGAAGACTGAAGCGAGAGGCGATCATGAGAGAAATCGATGGCACCTTACAGCGTCTGGGTACGGACTATCTGGATCTGTACATCATTCACCGTTTTGACTATGAAACGCCGATAGAGGAGACCATGGAAGCTTTGCATGACCTTGTGAAAGCCGGAAAGGTGCGTGCACTCGGCGCATCGGCCATGTATGGCTATCAGTTTTACAATATGCAGATGGTGGCAAAAGAGCATGGTTTTACGCCATTTTAGGCTATGGAAAACCATTATAACCTGCTGTACCGGGAGGATGAGCGCGAGCTGATTCCAAGCTGCAGACAGATGGGCGTTTCCCTGATGCCGTACAGCCCGCTGGCTGGTGGACATCTGGCCAGAGCCACATGGACATCCGATACGCTCAGGGGAAAGACGGATACGGTCGTCAAGGGAAAATATGACCGTATGGAACAGTACGATATGAAGATCGTGACCAGAGTAAACGAACTGGCTGAAAAACATGGCTGTACCATGTCACAGATCGCCGTAGCCTGGCATCTGGCAAAAGATGTTGCCTCCCCGATCATCGGAGCTACGAAAGAAAAATATATCGACGATGCGGTCGGTGCACTTAAGATAAAACTGTCCAAAGAGGATGTGGCTTATCTGGAAGAGCTGTACGTTCCGCATCCGATCGTCGGTGCGATCGATAAAAATCCGGCGCAGGGGGTTCTGCTGCTGGATGAGAAAAGATAAAAAAATAACGAAAAAAGGAGTTGTATTTTCTGGAATTTTAGAATATACTGTAGGTGAGAAACGAGTAATTGATTCTCATTTTCGCTGAAGATGACGAGTGACGGTTCTGACTCGTCGGTAAAATAAAAACTGACCGGGCGAAGA
>JAHZHB010000088.1 GCA_019420465.1 Lachnospiraceae bacterium | reverse complement strand
CACCTCGGTCAGAAATTCCCAGGACCAGTGGATGGCTTCACGTTTGAAGTAATCGCCAAAAGAGAAGTTACCAAGCATCTCAAAAAATGTACCGTGACGTGCTGTCTTACCGACATTTTCAATATCACCTGTACGGATACATTTCTGGCATGTGGTCACACGTCTTCTCGGCGGGATCTCAGCTCCTGTAAAATACGGCTTTAACGGTGCCATACCGGCATTGATCAGAAGCAGACTGTTATCGTTCTGCGGAATCAGTGAAAAGCTTTTCATGGCAAGATGTCCCTTGGACTCAAAAAACTCCAGATACATCTTACGAAGTTCGTTCACTCCATATTTCTTCACGATCATTTCCTCCTCGTGTATTCACTCACCAAAAGACAGTCCGTCTGAACTGTCTTTGATGAAAATTATGCTCATAATTTAATATACTAACAAAACTGTCCCAAAAGCGCAAGTTATTCTTTACCTGCCAGCCAGTTTTCAAATACGCGAAGCGTCTCTTCGGTCGTTTCCTCATTATGCGCATCGGAAACAAAGACAGCCTCAAACTGGGACGGTCCCAGATGTATGCCATGATTGATCATATAGCGGAAATACTCACTGAAGGCCTTTGTATCGGAAGCTTTGGCATCCTCATAATTATTTACTGCTCTGTCTGTAAAGTACAGGCAGCCAAGAGAAGCGATATTGTTGACTGTATATTTCTTCTCGTATTTTTTCAGAAGATCCCGCATGCCGTCAAACAGCGCTGTGGCAGTTTGGGCCATATGTGTATAGATAGACGGATTCTCATAGAGGATCTTTAACTGAGTCAGACCGGCGGCCATGGCTACCGGATTGCCGCTTAATGTACCTGCCTGATAGACCGGGCCTACAGGAGATACCATTTCCATGATCTCTTTTCGTCCGCCGTAAGCACCGACCGGCATACCGGCACCGATGATCTTTCCGTACGTTCTCAGATCCGGCTCCAGCTCAAAGTACTCTGCCGCTCCACCGAAGCCCATGCGGAAACCGGTGATAACTTCATCCATGATAAACAGTGTGCCCTGACTCTTACACAGGTTCTGCAGATCATGCAGGAAGTTTTTCTGTGGAAGTACGATACCCATATTGGCAGCTACCGGCTCTACGATCACTGCGGCGATCTGCTCCGGATACTGATCAAAGATGGCTTTTACACTGTCGATATCGTTATATACCGCTGTCATCGTATCCTCGGTGCAGCCTGCCGGAACACCGGCGCTGTCCGGGATACCTGCTGTCATGACACCACTTCCGGCCTTGACAAGCATGGCATCGGAATGGCCGTGATAGCAGCCGGCAAATTTCACGATCTTATTTCTCTTTGTGAAGCCTCTGGCGGCACGGATCGCACTCATGACAGCCTCGGTACCGGAGTTGACCATGCGGATCATCTCCATACCTTTGATATGCTCGCAGATGAACTCTGCCATATCCACTTCGATTGCTGTAGCTGCACCAAAGCTTAAGCCATGCTGGCAGGTACGTGTAACCGCCTCCAGCACATCTTTATTGTTATGTCCGAGGATCATCGGTCCCCAGGAACCGATATAATCGATGTATTTGTTGCCGTCAGCATCAAATACATACGGACCGTCTGCGGCCTGCAGAAAACGCGGGTTCATACCTACAGAACCGTAGGCACGTACCGGACTGTTGACACCGCCCGGGATCACTTCAACCGCACGTTTAAATAAACTTTCTGATTTTGCTGTTTCCATTTATCCAATCTTCCCTTCTTCGATACATTTTGCCAGTTCTTTTGCGTAATAGGTCAGATAGATCTGTGCACCTGCACGGTAGGCACTGACAGCCATCTCACACATGATACGCTCCTCATCTACCCAGCCTTTTTCGGCAGCTGCCTTGACCATGGCATATTCTGCACTGGTGGAGTACGCAGCGATCGGCACATTAGTCACCTCTTTGACCTTTGTGATCATATCCAGATAGTTCATCGCCGGTTTGACCATGATGATATCAGCACCCTCGTTCACATCCAGCAGGGCTTCCTTGATGCCCTCACGGGAATTGTGCGGATCCATCTGATAGGATTTGCGGTCACCGAAGCTCGGTGCGCTGCCTGCGGCATCACGGAACGGACCATAAAATGCAGAAGCATATTTTACCGCATAGGACATGATCGGGATCTCCTTGAAACCGTTCTCATCCAGGCGGTTTCTCATGGCCAGAATACGGCCGTCCATCATATCAGACGGGGCAACCATATCCGCACCGGCCTGTACATGGCTGAGTGCTGTTCTTGCCAGCAGATCCAGTGTCGCATCATTTTCCACATCATGACCACACAGCACACCACAGTGTCCGTGAGAAGTATACTCACACATGCAGACATCTGTGATATAGTACAGCTGCGGATAATGCTCCTTGGCATAACGCAGTGCTCTCTGTACGATACCATTCTCGGCATAGGCCTGAGAACCCATGGCATCCTTTACGGCCGGAATACCAAAAAGCATGACACTGCTGACTCCGGCAGCGATCAGGCGTTCCAGCTCCTCTCCCATACGGTCAACGGTATAGCGGTACTGTCCCGGCATGGAGGTGATCTCTTCCACCTTGTTTTCGCCATCCATCACAAACATCGGATAGATCAGGGAAGCCTTGTCTACTCTCGTTTCACGTACCATGCTGCGGATCAGCTCTCCGCCGCGAAGTCGTCTCGGTCTTTTCAGTAAATCCATGATAATTCCTTCTTTCTTACTGTGCTTTATAAAAAGCATCTTTACAGTACTGTTTAGATTTATTTACACAGCTGCCAAAAACAGCTGACGCTAACATAGTTTATCGCTTGTTTCTGCAGATGTTATCTGCCCCTTACCTCTGTGCCGCGATCTCGCAGATCAGCTCGACCAGACTGTCCATCGAAGCTTCTTTCGATACATAAGTCGTCATACCAAGCTTTGCAGCCTCTGCCTGTGTCTGTTTACCGATACATGCCGCTTTCACTTTGGTAAAATCAAGCTCCGGACACGCCTGGGCAAAGCCACGCACGGTAGACGCACTGGTAAATACAGCCATGGCATTCTTCTTTTCACCGAACAGCTTTTCCTGATCCACGATCTGCTCTTTGGTATAGGTAGTCGTGTAGGTCGGCACATCTGTCACTGTCAGATGTTTCCCCTTCTGCAGGGCATCGATCAGCTCATGATTGCCGATCTCAGCTCTCGGAATCAGGATGTGGTCACCTTCTGCTGCCGCTTCATACAGGATCTCACCGAGATGCTCCCCGTCAAAGATTTCCGGCATCAGATCTGCATACAGACCGATCTTTTCCAGTTCCTTTGACGTGCCGCGTCCGATGGATGCGATCTTTACATTGCCAAGCGCACGGATATCTTTTCCCTGAGCCCGTAAGCCCTTAAAGAACACTTTTACGCCTGTCGGGCTTGTAAAGACAAGCCACTGGTATGTATGCAGGTTCTCAAGTGCTGTATCAAGCGCAGGATTGGGCACGATAGCTTCTGTGCTGATGGCAGGAAGCTCCAGCACTTCCGCACCGAGCCGGCGAAGCTTTGCCGCCATCTGTGAGATTAAGTCACGCGGTCTGGTTACGATCAGTTTCATACCGAACAGCGGCATATGCTCATACCAGGCGAAACGGTCAGACAGTGCACAGACCTTGCCGACAACGATGATTGCCGGTGTCTCGATCCCCTGTCTCTCTACCTCGGCTTTCAAAGTAGACACCGTCGCTACGACCTTTTTCTGTCCTGCTGTCGTTCCCTGCTGTAAGACAGCCGCCGGCATATCCGGATCTATACCACCCTCCAGAAGGCCGTTACAGATATCTTCCAGTGCCGTGATGCCCATCAGAAAGACCAGTGTGCCCTTCGTACGCACCAGAGCCTCAAAGTCGCAGGTAAACTTTTCTCCCGCTCTCTTATGTCCTGTGATCACATGCAGGGAAGAACAGTAATCCCTGTGCGTTACCGGAATACCGTTATACGCCGGTACGGAAAGCGGGGATGTGATACCCGGAATCACCTCAAATGGGATATGGTTCATACTCAGGAGTTCCAGTTCCTCGCCACCTCTGCCAAACAGGAACGGATCGCCGCCTTTCAGCCGGACAACCACATTGCCTTTTTCCGCCTCTTCGAGCAGAATGTCGTTCGTCTCGTACTGTGGTTTGATATGATGTCCGGAACGCTTGCCGACATTGATCGTATGTGTTGTTTCCGGAATCAGGCTCAGTACACCGTCACCTACCAGACTGTCATAGACCACAACGTCCGCTTCTTCGATCAGCTGTTTTGCTTTCAGCGTGAGCAGACCGACATCTCCCGGACCAGCACCAACCAGAAAGACCTTGCCCGGCTTCGTTTCATCATACAGACGGTCACGCAGCTTGTTAGCCAGTCGGCGGCCAAGCGCCTCCGGTTCATCGATCGAACCTGCCAGCGTCCCTGTATTCCACTTTTCTGTTGCTTCATCAAAATACAGACCGTGCAGAAAGATCTGCTGTTTTAAAACAGTCGCATGGGCTGCCACCGGAGATGTACAGCCACCGTTTAATTCCGTTACAAACGCGCGCTCACTTAAAGCTGCCGCTGTGGAAGCCGCGTCACCATACCCCTCAAGGAAGCTGTAATCTTCCCCTTTTCGGCCCTGAATAGCCAGTATGCCCTGTCCGGCCGCCGGAATCATCTCTTCCGTCGTGAAATACCGGGAAATCCGGTGCTCCAGCCCCAGTCTCTTTAATCCAGCCGCTGCCAGGACGGTAGCCGCATATTCTCCGGAATCGACCTTACGCAGTCTTGTCTGTACATTGCCACGGATATTGGCAAACGTTGCCTCCGGGTACAGCACCTTCAGCTGCAGTATACGGCGCTTGCTGGAACAGCCGATCGGTTTTGACAGATCAAGCTCTGTCACGCCCTCCGGGAGGACTAAAACA
>JAHZHB010000087.1:15585-19305 GCA_019420465.1 Lachnospiraceae bacterium | reverse complement strand
CGGTCTGGTGGGCGTTGCCTATATTCTGGATGAGCCAAGCATCGGTCTGCACCAGAGAGACAATGACAAGCTTCTGGCAACGCTTTGCAAGCTCAGAGATCTGGGAAATTCCCTGATCGTGGTAGAACATGACGAGGATACGATCCGTGCCGCGGATTTTGTCGTGGATATCGGTCCGGGAGCCGGTGAACATGGCGGACGGGTAGTCGGACTGGGCACCGCAGAGGATCTGATGAAAAATGAAAACAGTGTGACCGGTGCGTATCTGTCCGGCAAAAAGAAAATCCCTGTACCAGAAAAACGCCGGAAACCGACGGGATGGATCACGGTAAAAGGAGCCGCAGAGAACAATCTGAAAAATATCACGGTTAAATTCCCTACGGGTGTCTTTACCTGTGTAACAGGTGTATCCGGTTCCGGAAAGTCGTCTCTGGTAAACGAGATTATGTACAAAACACTGGCCAAAAAGCTCAACAGGGCCCGTACGATCCCGGGCAAATGCAAAGGCGTGGAGGGACTCGAAGTCCTGGACAAGGTGATCGATATCGACCAGTCACCGATCGGCCGTACACCGCGGTCAAATCCGGCTACCTATACCGGCGTGTTTGATCAGATCCGTGATCTGTTTGCTGCGACAGCGGATGCCAAGGCCAGAGGATATAAAAAGGGAAGATTCAGCTTTAATGTCAAGGGTGGCCGCTGTGAGGCCTGCTCCGGCGATGGTATCATCAAAATAGAGATGCATTTTCTGCCGGACGTTTATGTGCCGTGTGAAGTATGCCATGGACAGCGCTATAACAGAGAAACACTGGATGTGCGCTACAAGGGCAAAAATATTTACGAAGTACTGAATATGACCGTGGAAGAGGCGCTGGAGTTTTTCCGTCCGATCCCGTCGATCCACAGAAAGATCCAGACACTGTATGATGTCGGACTTTCCTATATCCGTCTGGGACAGCCATCGACCACACTTTCCGGTGGTGAAGCGCAGCGTATCAAACTGGCTACAGAGCTGAGCAGGCGAAGTACCGGCAAAACCGTATATATCCTGGATGAGCCGACGACAGGTCTGCATTTTGCCGATGTGCACAAGCTGGTGGAGATTTTGCAGCGTCTGGCCGAGGGTGGCAATACGGTGATCGTGATCGAGCATAATCTGGATGTGATCAAGACGGCCGATTATATCATCGATATGGGACCGGAAGGCGGAGATAAAGGCGGTACGGTCGTTGTCACAGGAACACCTGAGGACGTAGCTGCGTGTCAGGCATCCTATACAGGAAAGTATGTCGCAAAATATCTGTGACAACAGCTTCCTATTTGCACGATGCGGGGGTATAATAAAAAGCAAAATTTCAGAAACAACCGACATAAAAGAAAATCATAAAGGGGAATGATATGTCAGCAGATTTAGGAATCGATCTGGGTACATCAAGTATCCTTGTATATACAAAAGGAAAAGGCATTGTCTTAAAGGAGCCGTCCGTGGTTGCCTATGATAAGGATGCGGACAGGATACGCGCTTTTGGAGAAGAGGCCAGACAGATGATCGGACGCACACCGGGTAATATTTCGGCGATCCGGCCGATCCGGGAGGGCGTGATCTCCGATTATATGACAACGGAGAAAATGTTAAAATATTTTATTCAGAAAGCGATGGGACGAAAGTCCTTTCGAAAACCGCGCATCACGATCTGTGCACCGAGTGGTGTGACACAGGTGGAAAAGCGTGCGGTGGAGGATGCCACTTATCAGGCAGGCGCACGCGATGTGACGATCATCAAGGAGCCGATCGCTGCAGCTATCGGTGCGGGCATCGATATTACCAGACCCTTCGGCAATATGATCGTGGATGTAGGCGGTGGGACGACGGATATCGCCGTGATCTCACTGGGCGGTGAGGTGACGGCAAGTTCTGTGAAAGTGGCCGGAAATGCATTTGATGAGGCTATCGTACAGTATGTGCGCAAACAGCACAACCTGTTCATCGGAGAACAGACCGCAGAAGCGATCAAAATGCAGATCGGAACGGCATTTCCGAAACCGCAGATCGTTACGATGAATGTCAAGGGCAGAAATGTGATCACCGGATTGCCGAAGAGTGTGACACTTACTTCGGAAGAGGTCCGGGAGGCATTACAGGATGCGGTCAATACGATCGTGGAGAGCGTGCACAGTACGCTTGAAAAGACCCCGCCGGAGCTTGCGGCGGATATCGCGGAGCGGGGAATCGTGCTGACCGGCGGCGGAAGCCTGCTGCATGGTCTCGAAGAATTGATCGAGCAGCGCACCGGTATCCAGACGATGACGGCAGAAAATCCGGCCTGCTGTGTGGCCGTAGGTACAGGGCTGTATACAGAAGTTATGGCAGCCTTTCAGTAAATACAGATAACAGAAAGCGGATAACATATTGGAAATACGGGAAGGTTATGTAGAACATATTATCTATCGCAATGAGGATAACGGCTATACGGTGATGGAGCTTGCCTGCGATAGCGAAGAGGTGACCTGCGTGGGCACATTTCAGGTACTGCATGAAGGGGAGCTTCTGGAGGTACAGGGGGATTTTGTCGAGCATGCAGCTTACGGACATCAGCTGAAGGTTTCCGGTTATGAGATCAAGATGCCGGAGGATGCGCTGGCGATCGAGAGATATCTGGGTTCCGGGGCGATCCGCGGTGTGGGCAAGGCACTGGCAGCCCGTATCGTGCGCCGGTTTGGCAAGGATACCTTTCGCATCATGGAGGAAGAACCGGAACGTCTGGTGGAGATCAAGGGGATCAGTGAGCGTATTGCCCGGGATATCTGCGACCAGATGCAGGAAAAGGTGGATCTCAGGAATGTGATGCTGGTGCTGCAGCAGTACGGTATCACGGTGTCCTTAGGTGTGCGTCTGTATAAGAAGTATGGCAGTGCCGTCTGTGAGATCCTGCGGGAAAATCCCTATCGTCTGGCGGACGATGTACAGGGAATCGGATTTAAAATGGCCGATGAGATCGCAGCAAAGATCGGTATCCACAGCGATTCGGACTACCGTATCCGCAGCGGACTGTTTTATACACTGATGCAGGCAGCAGGACAGGGACATATGTATCTGCCAAAGCCGGTCCTTATGGAACGTACAGCACTTCTTCTGGGCCTTGATGAGGAGCAGATGGAAAAAAGTCTCAATGATCTTCTGATGGAGCGAAAGGCCGTACTGAAAAAGGGCGAAGAGGGTACAGAGCGTATTTACGCGCAGCAGTATTACCATATCGAGCTGGATACAGCAAGGCTTCTGATGGAACTCAATCTTGCTGATATCGAAAAAGAATCTACTATGGACAGGATTCTGTCTGCGATTGAAGAGGAAACAGATATGGCGCTGGATGAGCTGCAGCGTGAAGCTGTGAAACAGGCTGCAGCTCATGGTGTGTTTATTCTGACCGGTGGTCCCGGTACAGGTAAGACGACGACGATCAACACCATGATCCGGTATTTTGAAAAACAGAAGGCCAGGATCGCTCTGGCTGCGCCTACCGGACGTGCAGCCAAGCGTATGAGTGAGACAACAGGACGCAGTGCACAGACGATCCACCGCCTGCTTGAGTTAAATGGCGGTATGGAGGATGAAAACGGACAGCCGCTTGCCGGACGTGTGCAGTTTGAACGAAATGCGTCCAATCCGCTCGAGTACGATGTGGTGATCATTGATGAGGTGTCCATGGTGGATATCTTTCT
>JAHZHB010000087.1:11610-15575 GCA_019420465.1 Lachnospiraceae bacterium | reverse complement strand
GCACAGCCTTTTGCAGGCGATCGTTCCCGGAACGAGAGTGATCTTTTCCGGTGATGTCAATCAGTTGCCAAGTGTCGGTCCGGGACGGGTGCTGGGCGATATGATCGATTCGGATTGCTTTTGCGTGGTACGTCTGAACCGGATCTTCAGACAGGCAGCGATGAGTGATATCGTTGTCAATGCACACAGGATCAATGCCGGTGAACAGATCGACCTGAACAATAAAAGCCGGGATTTCTTTTTCCTGAAAAGGTATGATGCGGATACGATCATCCGTGTGATGCTGACACTGATGACAAAGAAGCTGCCAAAATACGTGGATGCCGATATGCTTGATATCCAGATCCTCACACCGACGAGAAAGGGGCTTCTCGGTGTGGAAAGGCTCAACGAGATCCTGCAGGCCGTGCTGAATCCCAAAGAGGAGAAAAAGCCGGAAAAGGAAACCGTGTCCGGGCTTCTCAGGCAGGGCGACAAGGTCATGCAGATCAAAAATAATTATCAGCTGGAATGGGAAGTGCGCGACAGATATGGCATTCCCGTGGAAAAAGGAACCGGTGTATTTAACGGTGATATCGGTTTTGTGCGGGAGATCAATACGTTTGCGGAGACGCTGACAGTAGAGTTTGATGACAGGCGGATGGTCGAGTATGATTTCAAACAGCTGGATGAGCTGGAGCTTGCCTATGCGATCACTGTACACAAAGCGCAGGGAAGTGAATATCCGGCTGTACTGATACCACTTCTGGCCGGCCCGAAGATGCTGATGAACCGTAACCTCTTGTATACGGCAGTGACAAGGGCCAGAAAATGTGTGACTGTGGTCGGCAGTGAAGAGGTCTTTGCACAGATGATTGCCAATCGCCTGCAGCAGAATCGGTATACCTCATTAAAAGACCGGCTGATAGAATGGGAAGAAATGTAAAACAGCCTGAAGAGAGAGTGGGAAAGGCTGTATATGCTCAAAGATAAAATAATACACATGTTGTACCCGCCGGTATGTATGTGCTGTGGAAAACTTCTCTCACATCATACAGGTCTGTGTACAAGCTGTAAAAAAGAGATCAGATGGCTGAAAGAGCCCTTATGTATGTGCTGTGGAAAGCCGCTTCTGGCGGAAACACAGGAGTACTGTCCGGACTGTGAGAAAGCATCGCGCTGGTTTGACGGCGGCCGGGGTGTATTCCCCTACAAAAGCAGGATGCAGAAGGCTGTCCTTGATCTCAAAAACAATGGAAAACAGGAAAATGCTGTTTTTCTGGGGAAATGTATGGCGGCCTGTATCAGGCCGCTGTTTTCATACTGGCGACCGGCCTGTGTGGTGCCGGTTCCGCTGGACAGAAAAAAACTGCAGATCAGAGGCTATAACCAGGCTGCTTTACTGGCTGAAGCTGTGGGCGAAAGCCTCGGGCTTTTCGTGGATCAGACGCTTCTTTTCAGGCATACCGGTGGAAAAGAACAGAAAAAACTGGGGCGTTTTGCCCGGAAAAACAGGCAGAAACAGATATTTTATGCCGGAAAGAAAAAGATGCCGCAAAGTGTGCTCCTCGTAGACGATATCTATACTACAGGCAGTACACTGGAGGCGGCAGCATATACCCTGAAACAGGCAGGTGTCAGAAACGTGTGGTTTGTTACTGCCTGTATGGGTACAGACTTCTGATTCTTGCAGGGCACAGACTTCAGATTTTGCTCTTTTCGCCTGCAGAGTTTTATGGTATACTAAATCGAATTATATTGATTTATTTTTAAAGAATGGAGGACACTGTATGAATGCTGGAAAAATCCGCAGAATGGCGAAGATCGAACAGTTCATCGAAAAAGAATCCGATGACCATTTAAAAACAGCCAGATACTACCGAAGCGATTACCTTGGTCTGCAGTTGATCCGTAATTTTTTCCTTGTAACGATAGGATATCTGCTGGTCATGGCACTGTATTTTCTGCGTCACGGTATGGCCATGCTGGACCATTTATATATTCAGGATATCGGGCGTCTTTCCCTGGGCTGGATCGCGGGATATATTGTTGTACTGGCGGTGTATACTCTGCTGACGTATACGATCTATTCCCTGCGCTTTGCCAAAGCGCAGAAAATGGAGCGCTTTCTGGACCACCAACTGGAAAAAATGCAGGAAAAATACGAACCTGACAGTCAGACGCACAAGTAAGGAGTCAATATGGAACAGTTACAGAAATTCAGACGAGGTTGTATCAATATTGCGGAAGAGTATGCGTTTATCGTACATCCGCTGATCAAGTTTATTGTTGCTTATCTGGCATTTTCAACGATCAATGCGCAGCTGGAATATGATACCCGGCTGACCAATCTGTTTATCGTACTTGCCATGTCACTGATCAGTGCCGTATTGCCAAATATGGTGATGATCGTACTGGCAGCGGTGCTTCTGATCATACAGAGCTACAGTGTGCATCTGTTTGCCGGCATCTTTGTTATTCTGATGCTTTTGCTTCTGTATATCTTTGTACAGCGTTTTTCGGGGAAATACGGTCTGCTCCTTTTAGTGACACCGCTGGCCTGCCAGTTTGGTCTGGCACCGGCTGTACCGGTTCTTGGCGGCCTGCTTCTGGGACCGGCTGCACTTTTACCGATCTGCAGCGGCACTCTGATCTACAGCATGATCCGGGTCGTAGTATCGTGTGCACCGACGATCCATGAGATAGAGTTAAAGGAGTTTACTTCGGTGATCACACCGCTTCTGGACGGCTTTTTACAGAATACGGATGTCGTGCTTTTGCTGATCGTTATGGCCAGCACGTTTCTGGTAGCGTATGCGCTGCACAGACTTTCTGTGGTCTATGCATGGTATATTGCTGCCGGTTGCAGCGTAGTGGCTTATCTGCTTCTGCTTCTGATCGGTGGATTTTTCCTGGAAACGACGCTGACGGTGGGCAGTATGCTTCCGGGACTTCTGATCACACTGATCGCCGGAGCAGTACTTGGCTTTTTCTGCTGTGGTCTGGACTATAAGGAAACACAGCGGCTGCAGTTTGAGGATGATGATTATTACTACTATGTAAAAGCAGTACCGAAGGTGGACGGTGTCCGTGTAGGGGCTGATCGTGAGGAAGAGATCCAAAGACCGGTAAAGGCTGCAGGACAGAGACACCGCACGGAAAATGTACAGCAGGAAAACAGACCTGCTGCACCGGTAAAACAGGAGGAGCCGGATATAGAAATCGATGATCTGGCATCCAAACTGGAAGAAGCTATGAAACAGATTCAGGAATAAAACAGGAAGGGATGTAGCGTGGAACATATACTTCAGGTGATGAAAAATACACTGACAAGATTATCACTCCCGAAAAATATCGGTCTGATCGATGTCGTACAGGTACTTCTGATCGCGGTTGTTGTCTATTATTTCATTTTGTGGATTAAGCAGACAAGGGCATATACGCTGTTCAAAGGTATGATCCTGATCGCTCTGATCGTTATGGTTGCATCACTTACCGGTATGGAGACGATTCTCTGGATCTTTCGTAATATCAGTACCGTTGTGCTGGTAGCCCTGGTCGTTATTTTCCAGCCGGAGCTTCGCAAGATGCTCGAACAGCTGGGAGAAAAAAATACGCTTTCGATGCTTGGTATGCTCAATCGCGAAAAAGAAGGCGTGGAGCGGATCAGTGAGAGATCTGCTGAAGAGATCATACGGGCCTGTTATGAGATGGGAGCCGTAAAGACAGGTGCCCTGATCGTTCTGGAAAAGGATATCGTGCTTTCCGAGTATGAAAAGACAGGAATAGAGATTGATGCGCGGATCAGCAGCCAGCTGTTGATTAATATATTCGAACATAATACACCTTTGCATGACGGTGCTGTCCTTGTGCGTAATGATCGTGTGCAGGCGGCTACCTGTTATCTGCCGTTGTCAGATAATCTGTCGCTGAACAAAAATCTGGGTACCCGTCACAGAGCGGCGGTGGGTATCAGCGAGGTGTCG
>JAHZHB010000087.1:0-11600 GCA_019420465.1 Lachnospiraceae bacterium | reverse complement strand
ATCATCGTGTCGGAGGAGACAGGTAACGTTTCCTATGCCCAGAAAGGGCAGATCCGCACCAATGTATCCGCAAACGAGCTCAGAGAACAGCTGAAAACACTGTGGTCCGACGGCAATACAGGAGACAGAAAACGCAAAAACCGGAAAGGACGTGATGGCCTTGAGACAGAAGCTTAAAAACAACTGGTCCTTAAAGCTGGCATCCGTTGCCATCGCTTTTCTGATCTGGCTGGTGATCGGTAATATCAACGATCCGGTGATCCAGAAAGTCTACAGCAGTATTCCGGTGACGATCACCAATGGTTCCTATATAGAGAGCCGGGGTATGACCTACCGGCTGGACAGCGGACACCAGACAGTCAGTGTTACCTTAAGGGGCAATACTTCCAAAGTAACCAAACGAAATGATGATATCCGGGTGGAAGCGGATCTGACACAGATCGTGGATATGGATTCGACACCGATCATGGTGCCTGTAACAGTCAGCTGTCCGGATATTTCCGCAGATAATATTACAGTTTCTCCGACCGCGATCCCTATCGAGATTGAAGGACGGGAGACCAAGGATTTTATGATCGCTGTGAATTACGGGGATACCACACCGGGCGCCGGATTTGAAGTGGGCAAGATCTATGCCAATCCGGAAAAAGTCAGTGTGAGCGGACCGGAGTCGATCGTTGACAAGATCGACCGTGTAGTTGCCAATGTCAGCGTGGAGGGCATGACGGCTGACAGTACCAAAAAGGCAGGTCTGGTTCTTTATGACAAGAATCAGGAGATCATGTCTGACAAGGATATACAGTATCTGACGTTTGACATCGGCACGACCAGTGTAGATGTGAATGTTGAATTGTGGAACACAGTCAGCGGTATCACGTTTACCGGCACGCCGTACGGTTCTCCGGCATCCGGTTACGTTGTGGCGGATATCGTGACAACACCGAGTGAGATATCTTTAGCCGGTACCCAGGAAGCACTGGATAAGCTGGCAGCAAACGGTAATACTGTCGAGATCCCGTCACGGCTGTTAAAGATCAGCGGCGCAAGTGACACTGTAGAGTGTAAGATCGATCTGGAGGATATTCTGCCGGAGGGTACAAAGGCGGTATCCAATCAGGCAGAATCCATTATCGTGGAGGTGGAGATCATCCCGCTTGGCAGCAAACAGCTTACCATATCGACACAGAATATACAGACAACCAATATTGGTGAAGGCCTGCAGGCCGTATTTTCGGACACCAGCATTACAGTGACTCTGAGGGGAAAGGCAGAGCAGCTGCAGCAGGTGACGGAAACATCCGTTACGGCCACGATCGATGCGACAGGTCTGCAGGAGGGAACCTATGATCTTCCGGTTAATATACAGCTTCCGGAGGGCATAACATTATTATCGGAGGTAAAAACCAACGTGCAGCTGGTATCGGTACAGACAAAGATATCTGCCGCCGAATAAAAAAAGAATATGAAAAATGTAAGGATAACCATAAAAAACCCTACCGGGATAGATCTTGATCTGGCCGGAGTGCTCTGCAAAAAGGCGGTGCAGTATAAAGCACTGATCACATTTGCCTATGAAGACGGCACAGCCAATGCCAAGAGTGTCTTAAGTGTACTGGGCTCCTGTGTCCGGGGCGGTGATGAGATTGAGCTTTTCTGAGATGGTGTGGATGAGGATGAGGCTGTGACAGCGATCACACAGATTCTTTCACCGAAAGAGTATCAGTGATCAGACGACCGCTTCTGTCTGTGCTTTTTGTATCAGGCAGGAGTGGTCGTTTTTGATAAAAAAACGGTGGTTTATAAAAAATTCCCAATTCTTTAGAAAAGCATAAGAGGTAACAATGTTTACAAAAGAATGGGGATTTGCTATGATAGGACGAAGAAAAACAATGCACTCCGGTATCAGACCGGATATGCAGGAGGAAGAGATATGTCGGAAGACAAGACAAAAGAAACAGAACACAGCGAAGACACCTATGAAAAAGTCTGTATGCTGTGCCGCAGACCGGAGAGCAAGGTAAAGAGCATGATCTCTCTGCCGAACAATATCTGTATCTGCTCAGACTGTATGCAAAAGAGCTTTGACTCAATGAACAACAGCAATATAAATTACAACGAGCTGATCAACAATATGCAGGTGTTTCCGATGATGGATTTTGGAAATGTGACCAATCAGGTACCGGAAAAACAGCGTCTGAAAAAGAAAAAACCAAAGACAGAGCCTGCGGCCGCTTTTGATATCCGAAAGCTTCCTGCACCGCATAAGATCAAAGCGGGGCTGGATGAGTATGTGATCGGTCAGGAACATGCCAAAAAGGTGATTTCCGTAGCGGTTTACAACCATTACAAGCGTATCCATGCGGATACAGCGGATGGTGTGGAGATAGAAAAATCCAATATGCTGATGCTTGGCCCTACCGGAAGCGGTAAGACGTATCTGGTACAGATGCTGGCAAAGCTTCTGGATGTGCCGCTGGCTCTTACAGATGCCACATCCCTCACAGAGGCCGGTTATATCGGTGATGATATCGAAAGTGTAGTATCCAAGCTTCTGGCTGCCGCAGACAATGATGTGGAACGTGCCGAGCACGGTATCATCTTTATCGACGAGATCGACAAGATCGCCAAAAAGAAAAATACGAACCAGCGTGATGTAAGCGGAGAAGCTGTACAGCAGGGCATGTTAAAGCTTCTGGAGGGAGCAGACGTGGAGGTGCCGGTCGGTGCTAACTCCAAGAATGCGATGGTACCGCTGGTAACCGTGAATACCCGCAATATCCTCTTTATCTGTGCCGGAGCTTTCCCGGATCTGACAGAGATCATTAAAAACCGCCTGAATAAACAGGCATCGATAGGCTTTATCGCTGATCTGAAAGATAAATACGATGAGGATAAAAACCTGCTCGATAAGGTCACCGTTGAGGATCTGCGCGAATTTGGTATGATCCCGGAATTTTTGGGACGTCTGCCCGTGATCTTCAGTCTGCAGGGACTGACACAGGATATGATGGTGGAGATCCTGCGCAAGCCGAAAAATGCCATCATCAAGCAGTATGAAAAGCTGCTGGCCATGGATGAGGTAAAGCTGGAGTTTGAGGAGGATGCTCTGCAGGAGATCGCAGCCAGAGCACTGGCAAAAAATACAGGTGCCAGAGCCTTACGGGCGATCATAGAAGAGTTTATGCTGGATATCATGTATGAGATACCAAAGGATTCTTCCATCGGTGAAGTGGTGATTACCAAAGAGTATATTACCCATACCGGCGGTCCTCGCATTCTGATGCGCGGACAGGAGCCTTTATACCTGGAAAATAAAGAGTAAAATGTGCAAAAGCATCGAAAGCAGATGTATAAAATAAGAAAAACAGACAAATACTGAGAAAGGGTGAATTCAGATGTTTGAAGATGTATTGGAAAAACTGAAAAAGAACTTTGGAGAGACGGCAGAAGTCATCGGTAAGAAAACAGAGAATTTTGTGGAGGTGCAGAAGCTGAAAAGCCAGATCCACACAGCCAACCACGAGATTGCCCAGAATTATGAAGAGATCGGTGAAATGCTGTACAGAAGATATCAGCAGGGCGAAACCTTTAATCCGGAGATCACAGCGATCTGTGAGGATATCACGGAGTTAAAGACAGAAGTAGCCGCCTGCAAAGAAGAAATCACCAAATACCGTGGCGAGGAAACCTGCCCGGAATGTGGAGCTTCTGTACCGGCAAATGCCGCATTCTGTATGAAATGCGGGGCACAGATGCCGGTCTGTGAGGCAGAGTTTGAAGAAGGCGAAGTCGTTGTTGATTCCGACGCCGATGCCGATGCTGTAAAAGCGGCAGAAGAAGTTGCTGAAGAAAAGGCAGCGGAAGAGGATTTCGAAGACGAGAGTGACAAAGCTGAGGAATAAGGGATATGAGCCAGGCAAAACTTTTGTCCACCGTACTGACACTGTACACCAGTGATGCCCTGATCAAAAAGTATATGAAGCACCATTTGCGGGAGGGGGAAGAAAAAAAGATACTGGGTGGCAAAGCAATTCTTCGACCATTGAAAAATCCGGGAGCGATCCTGGGACTGGGAAAAGAGCACCAGAAGGAGTTAAACGGAGTGGTCGCAGTCATGCTGACGGGTCTTGGTATCCGTCTGTGTATACTCAGTAAAAAATCCGGTCACGGTGTGGAAAAGGCAGCCACGACATTGCTGCTGGCCGGTGGACTTGGTAATCTGACCGATCGTGTCTGTCAGGGCTATGTAGATGATTACATCCGTATTCCCTGCAAACAGGAAAAACTCAGCCATGTGGTCTTTAATCTGGCTGATGTGTTTGTCACCGCAGGAGCCGGGCTTCTGGTACTGGCTGCCGCGGAAAAAAACAGATAAGTATACAAACAGTATGCGTGCGGTTACGGGATTCCTTTTTCGTAATTGCGCTGCACAGACTGCAGATCATAACATACAGACAGCTGCTGCAGGAACCGTCTTGTCCGGTAAAAGGGGATAAAAAGCGGGTCCGGCAGCAGTTTTTATAAGGAGATATATGGTACACAGAAAAGAAAAAAGAAAGCGAAAGAAAAAACATATCTTTCTCAGGGGCTTTTTCAGGCTCTTTTTTCTGCTGCTTTTTCTTGGCGCAGGTACCGGACTGGGTCTGGTGGCTTTTGCCGCCTTTGAGGCACCTGATGTAAATACACTCGATGTGACACCGAGTGGTTTTCGCACAGAGATCGTAGATGATGCCGGAAAGACGACCAGGATCCTGGCAGGAGAAGGCGCCAACCGTGTATATGTCACACTGGACAGGGTACCACAGAACCTGCAGGATGCCTTTGTGGCGATAGAAGATGAGCGGTTTTACAGTCATCATGGTATTGATATCAGAGGTATTGCCCGTGCTGGTGTAAAAGGCGTGTTGCAGGGCTTTCATTTCTCAGAGGGAGCCAGTACGATCACGCAGCAGCTTTTGAAAAACAATGTATTTACCGGATGGACGTCGGAACAGACATTTATGGATCAGCTGATCCGAAAGGTGCAGGAACAGTATCTGGCGGTCCGCCTGGAACAGAAATATTCCAAGGCGTATATTCTGGAAAATTATCTGAATACGATCAACCTTGGCAGTGGCTGCTGGGGCGTGCAGGCAGCGTCGATGCAGTATTTCGGAAAGGAAGTATCAGAGCTTGGCCTTTCAGAAGCCGCCGTGCTTGCCGGAATCACTAAAAATCCCAGCGGCTATAATCCCTTTAAGGCGCCGGAGAGTTGCCAGAAACGTCAGCATCTGGTTTTAAAGGCGATGCTTGATCAGGGATATATCACAGAAGAGGACTACAATACAGCCTGTGCGGACAATGTCTTTGACCGCATCGCAGAGCAGAAGGACAATACGGATAAGAGCAGTGTACTAAGCTACTATGAGGATGCTCTCCTTGAACAGATCGTGGCAGATCTGCAGCTGACAAAAGGCGGTACAGAAGAGGAAGCCTGGCAGATGATCTACCGTGGCGGTCTGACAATCTATTCCGGGATGAACAGCGATCTGCAGAAAATCGTAGAAGAAGAGATCAACCGGGAGGAAAACTACACCTCAGATGCGCAGGCATCGATCGTTCTGGCTGACTATAAGACAGGACAGGTCAAAGCTATCGCCGGTGGGCGTGGTGAAAAGACAGCCAGCCTTGTCTTAAACCGGGCAACGGACAGCATCCGCCAGCCGGGCTCAACGTTTAAGATCCCAGGGGAGTATGCAGCCGCACTTGACAAAAGTGAGATCACACTGGGAACCGTACTGGATGATGCCCCGGCACAGTATTCGGATGGCCGGGATATACGTAATGCCAGCGGAAAATACAGAGGTATGACCACTGTGCGGGAAGCTGTCGAAGATTCCCTGAATATACCGGCGGTAAAGGTACTGCAGGAAACCGGCATAGAGAGGGTATGGGAACTGCTCAGAAGCTTTGGCTTTACGCATCTGAATGAGGAAGATAAAGTTGAGGCGCTGGCACTTGGCGGTACGTACAATGGTGTGACAAACATGCAGCTGGCTGCGGCTTATGGTGCGATCGCTGACGGCGGCGCATACCGAAAACTGCATTTTTACGAGAAAGTAGTGGACCGTGAGGGCAATATACTGCTGGATACGGAGACAGAACCGAAAACAGTGATCCGAAAAGATACAGCCCAGCTTCTGACCCTTGCCATGGAGGATGTCATAAAGAGTGGTACGGGGAAAAAGGCTGCATTTGGCGGCATGAGTCTGGCAGGAAAAAGCGGTACGACCACGGATCAGAAGGATCTGTGGTTTGTCGGATATTCCCCGTACTATGTCTGCAGTGTCTGGGGCGGCTATGACAATAATCAGGCGCAGGAAGACGGTGGATATGTGAAGACCCTGTGGAAAGCCGTGATGCAGCGGGCACATGAGGGACTGGAAGATACCGGATTTTCGGGTATGGAAGATCTGGTAGGCTGCAGGATATGCGTGAAATGTGGAAAGAAAGCTGTGGCTGGTCTCTGTGACAGCACCGTGCAGGGCGATATGACGCGCACAGAGTATTATGAAGCCGGAACAGCACCGGTAAAAGAGTGTGACTGTCATGAAAAAGTACAGATCTGTACCGTGTCTAACCAGAGAGCCGGAGAATACTGCCCGGAAGATACTGTGGTCACAAAGGTATATCTGAAGGAAGCCTCTGAAAAGACTGCTGACGCGGCATATGTGATACCGGACAGCCTGAAAACAACGTGTGCAGAGCATAAGAGCTGGTGGGACCGCTGGTTTGGTAACGGTGAGCAGCCGGAAGATCCTGCGGATGTACCCAATGAGCCGGATACAGAAGCTCCGGATACGGAGGCCGGACAGACACCGGATGTACCGGCAGATATCCCGGAGCAGACCCCGGCAGAACCCACGCCGGAACAGCCAAAAGAGGATCAGACAAAAGAACCGGGGCTGGCAGAAAAACTGGCGGGATGGATCTCGGGTAAAACACAGGAATAAAGATACAGGAAAAAAGGAAAGAATCCTCGAAAAAGTGGGATTCTTTCCTTTTTGTATACACAGGATTACATTCGCGCTTCCGCATCATCCAACGAAGCATATCCATAGGCTTGTACAGTAGCTGTCATGATCGTAAGAACCATATTCTCCCTGCGGGCAAGAAGTCTGCTCTGGTGGGCATACAGCGCGTTTAATGTGTTTTCTGAGCATGTGAGAAGCTCGCCCTCCATATAGGTCATGGATGAAGTCGCACCCAACGGAGAGTGGCTGTCATCATCCAGAGAACGTCCGTGACCGGACAGCTTTGGATATGACACGGAAAATTCCTCTGTCCATTGTCTGTAGATTTTTAAAATATCCTGGATCAGTTGTTTCTTTGCTTCAGAAACAGCAGGCAGGAGATGTGCGATCTTTGCAAACTCAGCCGGAGCTGTTTTTTTCATCATCCAGGCATATTTTTCGGTGACCAGATTACGGTGTGCTGCTTCAGCAGCCAGAAGATCCTGCCAGTAGCTTTCAAGCGTAGCCATATCATAAGCAGAAAACTGACTCTTTCGCATAATGGAAAAGGTAGGCCAGTCATCCTGGCAGTCCGCACGCGCATGCCCCTGATTGACAGTGGTGAACATGGCAAATTCTTTTTCAACAATAGTATCGATCAGTGTCATAAACTCCTCCTGTTTTGTGCTGATGCACATCTGATTGACGGAAATAGGTTGTCTGAATCTGAAGTCTGAAAATGCAAAAGTTTACATTAACAACAGTCTATGCTTACAGGAAGTGTCCGTAAAAAAGGATCCTGTATGTGTTCAAGCAAAGAGAAGCTTTGGTCGCACAGAAATGTACTGATGTCAGTTGTCAGCTGCTGATGCAAGAGTTCATCACGAATCTGACGGCAGATGTCTTCAATCTTTTCCGTCTGCCCCGGAGAAATAGCAGGAACAGAGCAGAGCAGATCTATGGTTCCGCCAAGAGCATGCAGGCGGTCAAGACGTGAAATCCCTTTTCGCATCCACTTATAGTAGGGAGCATAGGCGCGGTTCAGCAGATAGATGGTTTTCATCGCGGCTTCACAGAATTCTGAAAGTGCCAGAAAGGCCGCTGTCTGATCCTTTCGCATACAGAGACGGGGATAATTGTACTGCCCGGCCTGTCCCATGCGATGGCACTGAAAAGACAGTTTTTTTAAGCGGATATCTTCCGGGTAAAAGGTCAGAAGCCTCTGACGAATGGCACTGAATCTGCCCAGTGGATCCAGGAATACACGTCCGTTGACGGCAACAGCCAGATAGGATTCGGGAATGCGCTGCCATTCGGTAAGTGTATGTGGCCCTTCGGGGCATCCGGTAAATTTACTGTAAAAATCAGAAATACGAAGCACTCCGGTGCGTCCGGCGGCCATCCCGGTGTCTTTTCGTTTTGAAAAACCATCCAGAGTATCCGGCAGACGATCATAGGCTGCGGACAGCTTCTGACCGACAGCTTCATAGTCCTCATCAGTCAGCCACAGACAAAAGCCCGCACCCCAGTCATGATCCCGGGACAGCATATCATCAAAGCCGAAACACTCGGATCCCTCTCCGACAAGTCCGCAGGCTATCCTGTCGGTATATTCCGGAAACTGTGTCTGCAGCATGGGCAGCCCATATATTGTGAAATAGCGTTCGGCCAGTGTCAGTCCGTTCATGAAAGCATCAGGCGCTGCCTGGTCAGCGCAAGAGATTCTCTTTCCTGCTGCACCTGCGGACTGTTTTCGCCGTAAAGCGTTGTCAGCACATCAAGAGCCTCTTTGGAAAGCTGCAGAGCTTCCTCGTTTTTTTCGAGAGCTTCACAGACTACGGACAGACTCTTGGTGGCAAAGTAGTAGTCGGCATTTTTGCCAAAGGTAGCTTCGATATCCGTGCGGACAGCCTTGTACAGCGCTTCGGCCTCTTCAGTCTGGTCAAGGCGGAACAGAAGCTGGGCCAGAAGTGCCCGGGCAGAGGCAAGATGTGTACTCTTATAAGGAAGAGACATAAATCCCTGTATGGACTCTTTGACAAGAGACAGTGCCTGATCGATATCCTCTGTTTCCAGATAATAATACGCCTGATTCAGAATGCCGGTATAGACTTCCTCCTCATGTCCGGGCTGCTGTTTCATCAGATCTGTGGACTGGCGTAGCAGATCAATACCTTCCTCTTTGCGTCCTTCGCCCAGATATAAAAGGGCAAGGTTGTTCAGTATGGAGGCATACAAATAGTGGGAGGTAACCTGATGACTTTCAAACAGTTTACGGGCCTTCAGAAAACAGTCTTCGGATTTTTCGCTTTCCTGCATCAGACGATAGGTGCCGGCCAGATTATTTAATGTCGTGGCATAGGCCATAGAATCTTCGCCTTTATATTTTCTGACAAGATCGAGAGTCTGACAGAAACAGTCCGCGGATTCTGCGTAGCGGCTGACACCACGGTAAAATCCGCCAAGTTCGCTTAAGGCAGCAATCAGAAGCGGGGGATTTAAAGTCTCGCCATCCCTGTAAAAATCGACATGAAAAGTGAGAAAACGCTCTACTTCTTTTGGGTCACCTGCATCATATAAAGTATCAAGATGCTGGTAAAATTCATCCTGTGTCATAAAATTCTCCTTTATAAAAGTATAATTATATTTCTATCATAGCATTGAAAAAAGCAGAACACAAGAAAACCCTGCAGGTCAGAATCCGGTACAGCGCTACAGAGTAAAACAGTGTAAACAGGACGGAATATATTGTCATGCAGGATGTGCGACTTGAATAAAACCACTCCGATAACTTATGCAGCGGACACAAGAAATAGTCTGGCGAAACAAGGAAGTGGAAATACAAATGGTGAAATGTTACAATACCATCAAAAGAGAAGCGCTTCTGTTTGGACAGTTTAACAAAAGTATTAAGGAAAGGGAATAACAATGGTTTTAACATTATGTATTCTGGCAATCATCGTTTCGATTGTCATAGGATGGAAATTTAAATTCAATACAGGTATCATTGCCATGGGCTTTGCCTTCCTGCTTGGATTTTTCGGTCTGGGTATGAAAATTAACGATATTATTGCTTTCTGGCCCACGACGATTGTATTTTATCTGCTGTCGATCTCTCTGTTCTTTACATATGCGACACAGAACGGTACAATGGACGTCCTCGGACGTAAAATGCTGTATGCACTTGGCGGCAATGCCAAGCTGATCCCGATCGCTATCGCACTTGTATGTGCTATCGTTGGTGGTCTCGGTGCAGGTGCTTCTACACCGGCTATCATCGGACCTTTTGCTTTTGCCATGGCAATCTCCGCAGGAGTTAACCCGGCTCTGGCAGCGATCTGTATCGGTTTTGGTAACCTGATCGGTTCCAACAACCCGTACAATGGCTACGGTGGTGTTATCAGTAAAAACCTGATCATTGCCAATGAAGTAGAGGAAGGACGCGCCATGGTGATGTCCAATTATATCTGGATCAATATGATCATCATCGTTCTTATTGTTCTGGTAGTCTTTTATTTCATTTTTAAAGGATTTAAGGCTGAAAAGGTATCTGTTGAGAAACCGCCGGCATTCAACGCTGTTCAGAAAAAAACATTTGCGATCGTTATTATCGCTTTCCTTGCCATGGTAGTTCCCAGTCTTCTGAATACCTGGATCAAGGATAATGTGGTGATCTCCCAGCTGGCCGGTATATGTCAGCCACAGGTGATCATGGTGATTGGTGCACTTGTCTGTGCATTTATGAAACTTGGCGATGAAAAGAAAGTTATCAAAGGCATCCCGATCAATACGATCGTTATGATCGTCGGTGTCTATATGCTGATCAAGGTAGCCGGCGAAGCCGGACTGATCGACGCTGTTTCCACAGCATTGACAAGTTCTATTCCGAGATTCCTGGTACCGGGAGCTATCGTACTGTTTGCAGCTTTCTTAAGCTTCTTCTCCAGCTCTACATCTACGGTTATGCCGCTGATGTATCCGCTGGTACCGGTTCTGGCTGCAAGCCTTGGTATGAACGAGATCGCACTGTACAGCTGCATCTTCTTCGGTGGTTTGAGTACAGCGATGTCTCCGTTCTCCACAGGTGGTGCTCTGACAATCGCCAGCTGCCCGAATAACGAGGTTAAGGACAGTCTGCCGAATCCGATGATCGTAGTCAGCCTGATCATTCCTCTGATCACTGCTGTACTGGCTACACTGGGACTGTTTAACATCTTCCATGTATAAATAGAAAATAGCAGGCCTTTCAACAAAAAAAACGCGTATATGGGATACCATATACGCAGTTTTTTTGCCATGCATATCAATGCAGGGCAATAGCAGGTATGCATTAAAGTCGCAATTCCAGATTCATATATTCTTCATAGTATTTGGTCAGCTGACAGGAAAACATCAGAATCTCCGTGGATATACCATCTTCCAGATCAAGCGGGCACAATTCCTGAATTTTTTTCAACTTATTCAATACAGTATTTCTGTGCATGTACATTATCTCGGCAGTTTTGGACACGCTTCGTCCGTTGCGGATGTAATGATACAGCACATCACGCAGATGGGTGTTATGCTGCTTGTCATATCTGGTCAGGGTAATGTCCCCCGGGGCGGCCA
>JAHZHB010000086.1:1066-18040 GCA_019420465.1 Lachnospiraceae bacterium | reverse complement strand
AATGCCCCCTCACGCACCGGACGGACTGACACCGCCGATATATCTGCCTGCAAACGATTAAAAATGCGCTTTTAGCCTGGATGAGATCCAGCGTCTACGGAGACTTATGCGCGAGCTCGCTTATGCGAGCGCATTAGTCGCAGTTGACGATTAGCTCAGACAGGCGTTGCATTTGTTTGCAGGCAGATATATCGGCGGTGTCAGTCCGTCCGGTGCGTGAGGGGGCATTCCCTTTTTCTATAAACTGTGGACTCAGTGCTCCGTATGGCTGGCGCGGGCCAAGGTGAAGATAAATTCGGTGCCGACACCCTCGGTACTGATGACATTGATATTTTGTTTGTGGGTATTGATGATCTCTTTGACAATACTTAAGCCCAGACCGGTTCCGGTGCGATCCTTGCCGCGGGACAGATCCTGCTTGTAAAAGCGGGTCCAGATTTTGCCAAGATCCTTCTGCGGGATACCACTGCCCTGATCCTTGACGGAAACAAAGACCAGCTCATTTTTCGAAGTCGTCTCGATCGTGATCGTTGAATCTGTTCCACTGAATTTGATCGCATTGTCGATCAGATTGTACATCACCTGCTGGATCTTTTCCATATCGGCAGATACATATTCCTGTGGAGAGGAAAGCAGGAGTTCAATGGAAATATGGCGTTTACGGCAGGTGCCTTCAAAGGAGGCTGCAGTATTTTTGATCAGAGGGTTTAAGTCAAAATCGCGGATATTGAGCATGTATGCCTTGGCATCCAGATCGTTCAGCTGCAGCATGCCCTGAGTCAGCTTGGTCAGCCGTGATGTCTCAAAAAGAACGATCTTTAAGTAGCGATCCTGCATTTCATGCGGGATCGTGCCGTCTAAAATGGCCTCCACGTAGCCTTTGATCGATGTCAGCGGAGAGCGGAAATCGTGGGATACATTGGAAATAAAGTTTTTCTGGAACTGGTCGTTTTGCCGCATCTCGTCAGCCATGTAGTTTAGCGTGTTGGACAGATACCCCATCTCGTCCTTGGAATGGATCGGAATCTGGTATTCGAGGTTGCCTGCGGCAAATTCTCTGGCACCGCGGGTAATCTTTTTTAATGGCAGGTGCACAGTGAAAAGCAGCATAAGAATCAGGCAGAAAAACAGAGCCAGACATACAACGTAAAACTTGAGGATCAGAAACAGCAGTTTTTCACGGTCAGCCAGTACCTGGGTCATCGGCTCATGCATGGAGACATACCCCCGGGTAGACATATTGATCGTGATGGGAACTGTGACATTTAACTGATCAGCATTGTAATGACCAAAATAATCATTGATGGTATAGTAGCTGTTTCTCGAAGCTGCCGGATCAAAACCGTTTAACTGGCTCTGGCTTTCTTCGGTGGAAGAAGTGTCTAATACCAGTGTACCCTGGGTATCCAGTATCAGGATATCGAGCTGTTCGGTATTGGCTACTGCTTTCAGCATTTCCTGTGTGGCATTCAGTGTCTGGGCATCCCGGTAGGAGCGGATCGCCTTTGTCGAGGCCAGGGAGGTTGCTGAAGTATACAGCCGGGAGGTTTCCCGGCTGATGATGTGCTGTTCGACCATATGTGCACCGGCTGTGTTTAACAGAACAAAGCCACTGACAGCGAGAAGCATATAAAAGATGATAAATTTCAGGGAAAGTGACAGTTTCATCAGCGTCTGACCTCAAATTTGTAGCCGATACCCCAGACCGTAGCGATCGACCAGGCGTCGTTGTCTTTGATCTTTTCGCGCAGACGCTTGATATGCACATCCACTGTACGGGTATCACCGATATATTCGTATCCCCAGATGTGGTCAAGCAGCTGTTCCCTGGTAAATACCTGATTGGATGAAGAAGCCAGAAAATACAGAAGTTCCAGTTCTTTTGGCGGCATATCTACCGTATGGCCTTTGTAAGTGACAGAATAATTGGTCTGGTTGATGATCAGATCCGGATATTCCACATATTTGGTATTGGCATCTACCTGTGGCTTGGCAGGCTTGAAGCGACGAAGCACTGCCCGCACACGGGCAACGAGCTCTTTTGAATCAAATGGTTTGATCATATAGTCATCGGCACCAAGCTCAAGCCCGAGTACCTTGTCAAAGATCTCACCTTTGGCGGAAAGCATGATGATCGGAACATCGGAGGTATGGCGTATTTCCCGGCATACCTGATACCCGTCGATCCCCGGAAGCATCAGATCCAGAAGGATCAGATTCGGGTGCCAGCTTTCAAAAGCCTTTAAGGCAGATTCGCCGTCATTTTCGATGCGCGTATCGTAGCATTCTTTCATCAGATAGAGCGAGATCAGCTCTGCAATATTATTATCGTCATCCACGATCAGGATCTTAGGTTTGCTTGTCATGGCGTCCTCCACTTATTTTTTGAATTCTACGATAGTTACACCGGCATCGCCTTCGCCGAAAGCAGCCAGATGGAAATTGTCTACGATCTTTAAACGGCGCAGATAATTGTGCACACCCTTTCGCAGGGCACCGGTGCCTTTGCCGTGAACAATACGCACGCTGGGCAGATGTGCGATGTAGGCATCATCCAGATATTTGTCAAGTTCTGCAATCGCTTCATCAACGGTTTTGCCCAGCAGATTGATCTCTATACCGACAGAGGCGGATTTGGACATTTTGATCTTACCGTGGCTGGTGCGGGTCAGCTTTTCTGACTGGATGACCGGCTCATCGATCAGGCGCAGATCGGAGATATTGACCTTGGAACGGATAATACCCATCTGGACGAACAGGTTGCCTTTCTGGTCGGGCAGAGAGCTTACGGTGCCTTTCAGATTCATGCTGAGCACTTTGACCATATCGCCAAGATGCAGCTTTTTCGGATCCGGAGCCTGTCCGGGAGCCGGTGCGGCCTTTTTCATGGCCATGCCTTTTTCGGTTTTGTTCATCTTTTCGCGGAGAGCGGAACGTTTCTGCTCCATTTCACGGGTGGAGATCGCTTCCTTGCCGAATTTCTGGAAATCCTTCATAGTCTGATCGGCATATTCCTTGGCTTCACGCAGGATCGCATGAGCCTGTTCGTTGGCTTCGCGCAGGATACGGTCTTTCTGGGTATCCAGACGATCCTGGCGGTTTTCCAGCTTCTCTTTTAATTCGGTTACCTCCCGGCGGGTCTGTTCCAGCTCCTGTTTTTCCTTTTCAACGGCGATACGGCGGGCTTCGAGTGTGGAGATGACATCTTCGAAGGATTCAGCTTCGGCACTGATCTGTTCTCTGGCCTTGTCGATGATATAATCCGGTACACCCAGCTTGGAAGAGATCGCGAAAGCATTACTCTTGCCCGGCACACCGATCAGCAGCCGGTAGGTAGGCTGCAGAGTTTCCACGCTGAATTCACAGCTGGCATTTTCCACACCCGGTGTCTGCAGAGCATAGACTTTGAGCTCACTGTAATGTGTCGTTGCCATGGAGCGGATCCCCTTTTCATGCAGAAACGACAAAATGGCAATAGCCAGTGCCGCACCCTCTGTCGGATCCGTACCGGCGCCAAGCTCATCGAACAGAACCAGGGACTTTTGGTCCGCTTTTTCCAGAAAAGTAACGATATTGGTCATGTGTGAAGAAAATGTACTGAGTGACTGCTCAATACTCTGTTCATCACCGATATCGGCATACACCTCTGTGAAGACCGAAAGCTCACTGCGGTCGAGTGCCGGGACATGTAAGCCGGACTGACCCATCAGCGTGAGCAGGCCGACCGTCTTTAAGGAAACGGTCTTACCTCCGGTATTTGGACCGGTAACGATCAGAAGATCAAAACTGTCACCCAGCTCGATATCAATAGGAACAACTTTCTTTTTATCGATCAGCGGGTGGCGGGCACTGCGCAGACGGATGCGTCCCTCAGTATTAAAGACAGGCTCGGTGGCATTCTGTTTCATGGCCAGGGATGCACGGGCAAAGATAAAGTCAAGCTCGGCCATAACCGTGAGATCGGTGAGGATCTCTTCCAGATGCTGGGCGGTTTCATTGGAAAGACGGGCAAGGATCGCTTCGATCTCAGCCTGCTCTTTTAACTCTAACTCCCGCAGCTCATTGTTGAGTTTAACAACAGCAGAAGGCTCAACAAAGAGTGTGGAACCTGTCGCAGACTGGTCATGGATCATGCCGGGAACCTGTCCCTTGTATTCGGCTTTGACCGGTACACAGTAGCGGCCGTTTCGCATAGTGACAACAGCATCCTGCAGGTAGGTACGCAGACCGGAGTTTACCAGATTGTTCAGATGACTGTGTACCTTTTCGTTAGTCAGCTTCATCTGACGGCGGATATCCTTTAAGGTGGCAGACGCATCATCACTGATCTCTTCTTCGGAGATGATACAGCGGTCGATCTCGCCGGAAAGCAGAGAAAGCGGCTCCAGCTGATCGAAGAAATCGTCCAGAGAATCCTTTGGGGTGTCTGCCGTATCGTGTCGGCCAAAAGACTTGACATAGGCGGTATTGCGAAGCAGTTTGGCAACACTTAAAAGCTCGCCTGTGCCGAGTACACTGCCAATCTCCAGTCGTTTAAGTGAAGCGCGGATATCGATGACACCGGAAAAGGAAAGATTTCCCTTTTTAAATAACCGGGTCAGTGCATCGCGTGTCTGGGTCTGTTTGTGGCGGATCGTTTCCAGATCGGTAAAGGGCCTTAGCTGTCGGCAGGCCTGTTTGCCCAGAGCAGAGCCGGCCTGTGCGGTCAGCTGTTCGAGAATTTTATCAAATTCCAGTGTATGGATGGCTTTTTTATTCATGTGATTCCTCCAGGGGGAAATAACCCCGTATATCATACATTTTACTCTAAGTCGGGAGTATTGAAAAGGCAAAGTTCGTGCTGCATTCATAAAAAGTTCATAACTGTCTGTTAGACTGTTCATATGAATGATAAATATGATTTCCTGAAAGAACAGGTGAAAAAACAAAAGCCCTATATGAAATGGCTCCGCCGGGCAGGTGCTGCCGCTTTTTCCGGTGTGATCATCGGTGTGATCGTGCTGCTGATCCTTGTATTTGTGTACCCGCGGGTCAATACCGCTGTGCATCCTGAGAATACACCACAGATCGATCTGGGGACAAAGGAACAGGAAAAAAGCAGCAGTATCGTGGAAAGCGAACCGGAGGAGGCAGAACCTGTGGAGTCTTCGTCAGTCGAATCTGCGGCAGATACTGATACAGAGCAGGATAAGGAAGTACAGACGCCTGTAATCAGCATACCGGAGGAAAAAACAACAGCAGAGACACTGACACAGATGTCCGAGGATATTATGCGGATCAGTGATACTCTGAACAAGTCTATGGTCACGGTGATCGGTGTGACAGAGGACAAGGACTGGTTTAACGAAACCTACGAAAACCAGGGCCAGCTAAGCGGTCTGATCGTTGCCATGGAAAACAAGGCCTATTATATTCTGACGGAATACCGTGTAGTGGAGGATGTCAACCGGATCATGGTGACTTTCTGTGACGGAGAGAGTGCGGATGCCCGGTTTGTGAAAAGCGATGAGGCAACATCCCTGGCGATCATCCGCGTCGATCAGGCAGACGTTTCCAAAAGCACCAGAGAAAAGATCTGTCCGGTCGAGATGAAACGGTACACGACGGTGAAACAGGGCGAGTCCGTGGTGGCACTGGGAAGCCCCATGGGCTACAGCGATGCCGTAACAACAGGCAGGATCACTTCCACGACAAATCTGTTAAGTATTACGGATAATGCCTACCATATCGTCTGCACAGATATTTCTGTAAGTGCGGATGGCAGTGGTGTGCTGGTGGATATGGATGGGAATGTCGTCGGTATCATGGCACAACAGCTTCTGGATACAAAAAAGCTGGGACTGATGACATGTCTGCCGCTGTCGGAGATACTCCAGACGATCGAGAGTCTCTGCAACAATCAGCAGCTTTCCTACGTCGGCATCCACGGACAGGAGGTTGGCAGTGCGATATCGGAACGGACAGGTATCCCCAAAGGGATCTGGATCGACAGTGTGGATACGGATTCTCCTGCTATGGAGACCGGAATCCAGCCGGGTGATGTGATCTACAAGCTGGAAGATACCGAGGTTACCAATATGAAGACCTTCCATACCCTGATCAATCAGAAAAATATCGGGGACAAGGTAGAGATCCATGTTATGCGGCGCAGTGTGGAAGGCTATGTGGATGTATCCTTTACCGTAGAGATCAGAGGACGATAGAAAAAGAAAAGAAAGTAAAGACCGGTTTTTCCGCTTGCAGAAGAGCCGGTCTTTTTGTATCATGGTAGGAAACGGAAAAAGATGTTTTCCGAAACAGAACAAGAACAGCCGGGCTGTAGAAAAGAGGATAAATCTGTGAAATATATTAATGAATTAAGAGACGGAGAAAGAGTAGCATGTATCTATCTGTGCAAACACAGACAGTCTGCTATGACAAAAAATGGTAAGCCGTATGACAATGTGACCCTGCAGGATAAGACAGGTATACTTGACGGTAAGATCTGGGATCCGAATTCCAGCGGTATCGATGATTTTGATGATCTGGATTATGTGGAGGTTGTCGGAGATATCGTGACTTTTGCCGGTGCGCTGCAGTTAAATATCAAACGTGTGCGCCGTGTATCGGAGGGTGAGTACGACCCGGCAGATTACCTGCCGGTATCTTCCCGTGATATCGAGGAAATGTATGCAGAGCTGATGAACTATGCAGATTCCGTGAAAAATCCGTACCTGAACAGAATGCTGCATATGTATTTTGATAATGAAAAGTTTGCGAAAGCCTTTAAATTCAGTTCCGCGGCCAAGACCGTACATCATGGCTTTGTCGGCGGTCTTCTGGAGCATACACTGAGTGTGACCAGACTGTGTGAATATTATACCAAAGCCTACAGCATGCTCAACTACGATCTGCTGATCACGGCAGCGATCATGCATGATATGGGAAAGACCAGAGAGATCTCAGCTTTTCCGATGAACGATTATACAGATGACGGACAGCTGCTTGGTCACATCATGATCGGTGCGGAAATGATTCACGATGCTGCGATCCGCATTGAAGGATTTCCGAAAAAGCTGGAAAGTGAATTAAAACACTGCATTCTGGCCCATCACGGCGAGTATGAGTACGGTTCACCGAAGAAACCGGCTCTTGCCGAGGCCATGGCACTGAATCTGGCGGATAATACAGATGCCAGAATGGAAACAATGAAAGAGCTTCTGGCAAATGCCGGGGAAGAAACCGGATGGCTTGGATACAACAGAATCTTTGAGTCAAATATCCGAAAGACAAGTTTACAGTAAAAGTACAGACCCGTTACGGACAAAAAAGCATACGTGAGGGAAAAGGAGTGAGAAGGATGGCAGAATATCAGAAAAATCAGGAAATAATACTGCAGATCACAGCACTTGGCAATGATGGAGAGGGTATCGGGCATACACCGGACGGCTACACGATTTTTGTCAAGGATGCCCTGCCGGGTGATGAGATCCGGGCAAAGCTGATGAAGTGTAAAAAACAGTACGCTTTTGGACGCCTGATGGAGATCGTGATGCCATCTGCGGACCGTGTCGCACCCCGCTGCCCGAAAGCGAGAGTCTGTGGCGGCTGCCAGATCCAGGAGCTTTCCTACGAAAAACAGCTGGAGTTTAAGGCAGACAAGGTAAAAAACAATCTGATCCGTATCGGCAGCATAGAAAATCCGCCGATGGAACCGATGATCGGTATGGAAGATCCGTGGCGTTACCGTAATAAAGCACAGTTCCCGGTGGGACGGGACAAGGAGGGGCATATCGTGGCCGGATTTTATGCCGGACGTACCCATGCGATCATCCCGGTAGAACATAACGACTGTCTGCTCGGTAAAGAGGTCAATGCAAAGATCCTTGATATCGTGATCACCCATATGCAGCAATATGACATCGAACCGTATGATGAAGGAACGGGCACTGGACTGGTGCGTCACGTGCTGATCCGCTGTGGCTTTGTCAGTGGTCAGATCATGGTCTGCCTTGTGCTCAACGGTCGAAAGCTTCCGGGCGAAGAAGTGCTGGCCGATCATCTGATGGAGATACCGGGTATGACCAGCATCATGGTCAATGTCAATATGGAAAATACCAATGTGATCCTGGGGGATCAGGTGCGTACTGTCCGGGGACAAAGCTACATCACAGACAGTATCGGTGACGTGTCATTTCAGATATCCCCGCTGTCTTTTTACCAGGTAAATCCTGTGCAGACAGAGAAACTTTACAATAAGGCACTCGAATATGCCGGTCTGACCGGAGATGAGACCGTCTGGGATATGTACTGTGGTATCGGTACGATCTCACTGTTTCTGGCCAGAAAGGCAAAAAAGGTCTACGGTGTGGAGATCGTGCCGGAGGCTATCGAGGATGCCAGAAAAAATGCAGAGTTAAACGGTATTAAAAATGCGGAATTTTTCGTGGGAAAAGCCGAGGATATCCTGCCTGAGCAGTATGAGAAAAATCAAATCAGAGCGGATGTGATCGTCGTGGATCCGCCGCGAAAGGGCTGTGACAGAGCTGTACTTGATACCATGCTGAAAATGCAGCCGGAGCGTATCGTCTATGTCAGCTGCGACAGTGCCACCCTGGCCCGGGATGTAAAGATCCTGACAGAAGGCGGCTACCATCTGGACAGGGCTGTGGCTGTGGACCAGTTTTGTCACTCGAGCCATATAGAGACGGTGTGTGAATTATGCAGAAAATAAACGGTTTTTTATAGATGATGCAGTCAAATACAGTTGGTTTTCTATATGTATGTCACCCCCAATTTCATTTTAAGAAAAACAGGTTGAACTTACGAAAAACTAGGAGTTTAACCTGTTTTTGACGTTTTTACGGAACAGCCAAATACAACTCTGTTATGGCAGAATTATTGAAAATTTACCGTTAGTATTATCAAAATAGAAGCAAGAGAACACCAGAATAAGTATAAATGACAGAGAAGAGAAAAAGATAGTCACCTTGTATGAGGTGGACGTTCATACAAGCAATAAATACATAGAAAAGAGGAAAAGAAAATGACACGAAGAGAACTGGAAATTAAAGAGATTACAGAAATTTTAAAGATCATGGATGAGGCTAAGGTCCTGCATCTTGGACTGGCTGACGAAGGCTGGCCGTACGTGGTGCCGATGAATTACGGCTATGAATACACGGATGGACATATGGTCCTGTATCTGCACGGTGCGACCAAAGGCTATAAATTCGATGTGATTGCCAAAAACCCGCAGGTTTCCTTTGCGCTGGAAACAGATACACAGCCTTTTGAAGGACGTGTGGCATGTCAGTACGGTATGGCATACAAAAGTGTAATGGGACGGGGAATTGCCACACTGGTAGAGGATACAAAAGAGAAAGAAAAGGCAATGTCCGTATTGATGAAACATCAGACAGGAAAGGATTTTAGCTTTGACGAAAAACTGGTATCAATCGTCAATGTGATCCGTATCGATGTCAGGGAGTTTACGGCCAAGGAAAGAAAGCTTCCGGCTGTGATGCGCGGGGAGGAATGATACCGCCATCTTTTACAGATTCCGGTCTCTGTGGCTTTTGGTTATTTTATCGATGCTACGATGCTGCTTCTGGGCTGGCTCGATCCGCAGCAGTGCTGTCTTTTATCCTGTCCCATCAGCTTTTAGGTGTCAGAGAGGGTACCGTGATCGCAGCACTTTTAGTTGGTTTTATCGCCAGAAAGATCGGTATGCTCTGCAATGGTCTGGAAGAAAAGCTGTTCCCGCAGACAACAAAGCAGAAAGAAATAGTCGAAACAAAGGAGCAGCAGGCAGGACCGGTGATCGCTATCGGCCGTCAGTTCGGCTGTGGGGGACGTGCGATTGCAGACGTGATAACACAGGTGCTGAAGCATAAAGGAGAAAAGTATGCAGGATAGTTTCCACTATTATCTGCTGGCCAGTCAGGCCATGGTGCAGAGAGAACTTCTGGAGGAACTGAAAAGTACAGAGCTGACGCTGGGACAGCCGAAGATTCTGGATTATCTGGGAGAACATGATGGGAGTAATCAGACACAGATCGCAGAGGCCTGCCATATTAAAGGCGCTTCGCTGACCGTGATACTGAATCGTATGGAAGAACACCAGATGGTGGAAAGACGGACCAGAGAAGGAAATCGCAGAACCTATTATGTGTATCTTACCCCTTACGGGGCAGAACTGGCACAAAAGATCCGGCAGAGCTTTGCCGGGATAGAGAAAAAGGCTTTTGCGGGATTATCACCAGAAGAGCAGGAAATGTTTATGCGCCTGTTCAGGACGGTATATGATAATCTGAAGAATATATAGAATCAAAATTGCTCCACCGGACCAGTTATTGATATGCATAACAAAAAAGGTAAGCGTGCTTTGCAAAAGAGCAGACGCTTACCTTTTTCCTTATATGACAATATCCGGTCTGACAGACCGGCTTTGCATATCCTGCTTTGGCAGGATCATTCTACATCATCAATGACTTCAGTTCCGTCAGAATCTGTATGTGTGGTAACCGTGAATTTATCATAGGTATAGGTTCTGAGCTCTTCGCCGGCATCGTTGGTGGAGACACTGGAGCTGGTGGGCTGTCCGAAGGTCTGCTTGAATTCATCCATGCTGACACCGATAAAGGCGGCAGCGTAGCTTACGTCGTCATCGGCGGCTGCGACATCGGAAGCGGAAGAATCAACATCCGGGTCGGCAGGTTCGTCAGCGGAGGTGTTCTTATCCTCTTTTTTTGTATCCTTTTTTTCTTCTTTGGTATCAGAAGACTTTTGCGTGTCGGCTGCAGAACTGTCTGTAGCAGAGCTTTCTGTGGCTTCACTGCCTGCTGTGACGCTGGAATCAGCTGCTTTTGTGGCGGTATTGCCGCTGCAGCCGGCCAGAGAAACGGCGGCCATAATCATCATAGAAGCTAAAAGTGCTTTCTTTTTCATTATAACATCTCCTCATAACATCAATTCGCAGAAGCTTTTGCTTTGCTGCACATTATTATCGTCCAAAAGAAGAAAAAGTCAAGAAATCCTATATCTTTTTAAGAAAATTTATATTTGTTACAGGGGACAACCGGGAAAAATCAGGACGCACGGGAGTTGGTGGAAAGTCGGCAAAAACTGTGGTATAGTGAGAGCCACAGGAAAAGAAAAAGAGGCAGGGAACATGAGCACAGAAGAGATTTACATCCGTACAGTAACAGAGGCTGATGCCAGGGAGCTGTTATCCATATATGCACCGTATGTCGAGCACACAGCCATAACCTTTGAGTACGAGGTACCGTCTTTAGAGGAATTTCGCAAACGTATCCGGAACACCAGAGAATGCTATCCCTATCTGGCAGCGGAAAGGGGTGGAAAGATCATAGGCTATGCCTATGTCAGTCCGTTTAAGGAAAGAGCAGCCTATGACTGGGCGGTGGAAACCTCGATCTATGTGGATAAAAACGTCCGTCACCGTGGTGTCGGTGGACAACTGTATACTGTGCTTGAGAAAGTGTTAAAACAGATGGGGATTCTGAATATGGAAGCCTGTATCGGCGTGCCGGAAACGGATGATGCATATCTGGATCATAACAGTATGGAGTTTCACAGGCATCTGGGGTATCGTCTGGTCGGAACTTTTAAAAAATGCGGGTATAAATTCAACCGGTGGTATGATATGGTATGGATGGAAAAGCTGATCGGTGAACACACCGCACAGCAGCCGTATCCGGTATACTATACAGAGAATATGTTGGACACTGTACTTTCGGAGCAGGCAGAAAAGTAAAAAGGACAGGAAAGAGAAAGATGAAGAATACAAAAAAACAGGTGATCGCAGGAACTGCTATGACGCTGATCGGGGGCATGCTCTGGGGTGTTTCCGGCGTGTGTGGACAGTTTCTGTTTCAGAATAAAGAGGTAACGGCAGCCTGGCTGGTGCCGGTGCGCCTTGTCTGTGCCGGCTTTCTGCTGTTATGTTTTTATATATGCAGGGACAAAAAGGAGGCTTTTGCTATCTGGAGAAAAAAGGAGAACCGAAGAGATATCCTGATCTATGGTCTGGCCGGTATGATGCTTTGTCAGTACAGCTATTTTCAGACGATCGAATGGTCAAATGCCGGAACAGCGACGGTTATTCAGTATCTGGGACCGGCACTGATCGTGGTCTGGGTCTGCTTTCGAACCAGAAGACTGCCTGAAAAAAAGGAAGTGATCGGTGTGTTTCTGGCACTTGCCGGGATCTTTCTGATCGCTACCCATGGAAATCCGACGTCTCTTGCCTTATCGGAAAGGGCATTGCTGATGGGACTTACTTCGGCTGTTTCTGTTGTCATTTATACGGTGCAGCCGGAAAAACTGCAAAAGCAGTTTGATACACCGCTGGTACTTGCCTGGGGTATGCTGATCGGAGGTGTTGTTTTGACGGCTGTTTTCAGACCGTGGCAGCATACGGTGATCGTGGACAGTGCGATGCTTCTGACGCTTCTGGTCGTGATTTTTCTGGGAACAATGCTGAGCTTTTCTTTATATATGACAGGTGTCAAACTGATCGGCTCCGTCAAAGCCAGTCTGTATGCCTGTATAGAGCCGGTGGCTTCTATGGTGCTTACCGCTGTCTGGATGAAAGTGAAATTTACAGCTTTTGATATAGCAGGAACGGTATGCATCATCGCAACGATCATTATTCTGGCGTTGCCATCCCGTAAATCGTCCGGGCAAAGCTGAGTGCAGTCCGGACAAAAATCTGACAGAAACAATAAAGGACAGACTGTAGTAACGTGTGGAGAAAACAGCGTTTTTTTCAAAACCATGGTCTGTCTTTTTGTTGGTTTACATTGACATATGTTTAACAAATATGATACAATTCAGGAAACCGGGAAACTTTTTTTGGTTTCCTGGTTTCCTGCTACAGGTAAGTATTTCTGCATAATAAATAAAGAGACATGAGACTGCAGCAAGAAGGAGAGAACTGTGAAAGAAAAGATTATCGATGCTGCTATTGAAGCCTTCACAGAAAACGGACTGAAATTTACCATGAATGATCTGGCAAAAAAGCTGGGCATCAGTAAAAAGACGATTTACACCGTCTTTGAAAGCAAGCAGGATGTGCTGCTTGGCATTGCCGACCGCTATGCAGCTGATTTTATCAGCATGCAAAAGGAGCTCGAGGCAGACGAAAGCCTGTCAACAGATCAAAAGCTGGAAAAGCTTCTGTGTGCACTGCCGGACAGATATTATGGTATCGGTCTGAACCGTCTGTATGAGGTATCGGCCAAATATCCCAGACCGTACCGCCGGCTGATTGCCGTGGTGAACCAGGGATGGACACTGGCTGAGACATATCTGAAAAAAGGCATGGAAGAAGGCAGTATACGTCAGATCTCCCTTCCGGTCGTTATGGCCATGGTGGAGGGAACCGTAAACCGTTTCCTTGAAAGCGATGTGCTGTACCAGAATCATCTGACCTATGAACAGGCAAAAGAGGAAATGGTACAGATTTTAATGAAAGGCATACAAAACAAGTAGAAGAGTAGAGGGAAAGAAACATAAAGGAGAGAAAAGCAAATGAAAAATGAGCTGGACAAAGAGCTGTATCCGGAGTACGTCTATCCGGAATTTACACCGGATCCGAATGAACCGTTTCGTGAGCCGATCGCGAAGCTTGGCAAAAAGATCACTGACCGTATTCCACAGAAGCTGGGATTAAAAAAGATCACCAGAAATGATCCGGAATACTGGGGACTGGCAGGTGTGCTGACGGACGAAGAAGCCGAACTGGCCTTGAAGATGGGTGTCAGAAAGCCGAAAACGTTGGATGAGATGGTAAAACTTTCCGGCCTTGCCAAAGACAAATGTGAAGCACTGCTGGAGGAGATGTCCCGCAAAGGTCTGGTCGAGTACAACTGGGAAAACGAAGCGCATGTCAAACAGTATGTGCTGCCGATGTACGTACCGGGCTGTGCAGAGTTCTTCAATATGAATGCCAGCATTCTTGAGAGTAACCCGGAGATGGGTACGTTCTTTGAACATATGTCCAGACTTCCGCTGGAAAAGATCACACCGTTCGTACCGGAAGGTGGTGCCGGTATCGGTATGCATGTTATCCCGGTAGAAAAAGCGATCGAAATGGAAAATGAGTCGGTCGATCTGGAGCATATTTCCTACTGGCTGAAAAAATACGACGGAAAATATGCGGCAAGCCCGTGTTCCTGCCGCCGTTCCCGTCTGACACACGATGAAGGCTGTGCTGATGATCCGGAAGGCTGGTGCATCGCTGTGGGAGATATGGCGGATTATGTTGTGGAGACACAGAAGGACGGCCGTTACATTTCCAGAGAAGAAGCACTTGAGATTTTCAAAAAAGCCGAAGAAAATGGCTTTGTACACCAGATCACCAATATCGACGGTGCCAACAAGATCTTTGCGATCTGTAACTGTAACGTCAATGTCTGTTATGCGCTGCGTACCTCACAGCTGTTCAATACACCGAATATGTCCCGTTCTGCCTATATCGCAAAGGTGGACAAGGCAAGCTGTGTGGCCTGTGGTAAATGTGTCGAGAGCTGTCCGGCCGGTGCTGTAAAGCTTGGCCAGAAGCTCTGTGACAAAAAAGGCTGCGAGATCGAATATCCGCGTATGCCGCTCCCCACAGAGCAGCCGTGGGGTGAGCATATGTGGTCTCACAATTACCGTGATACGAACCGGATCAACTGCTACGATACCGGTACAGCACCGTGTAAGACCGCCTGTCCGGCACATATCGCCGTACAGGGTTATCTGAAGCTGGCAAAGGACGGCCGCTATGAAGATGCGCTTGCCCTGATCAAAAAGGACAATCCGCTGCCGGCAGTCTGCGGCCATGTCTGCAACCGTCGCTGTGAGGATGCCTGTACACGTGGTGCGATCGATGAAGCTGTAGCGATCGATGAGGTAAAACGCTTTATCGCGGAGCGTGATCTGAATGCCAAGACACGCTATATTCCGGAGAAGACTGTACCGTCCTTAAAGGGTGGATTTGATGAAAAGATTGCGATCATCGGTGCCGGTCCGGCCGGACTTTCCTGTGCGTACTATCTGGCCCTGACAGGATACAAACCGACGATCTTTGAGAAAAATGAGGAGCCTGGTGGTATGCTCCGCTACGGTATTCCGTCCTACAAGCTGGAAAAGAACCTTCTGGCAGCAGAGATCGATGTGATCCGTGCACTGGGTGTGGAGATCCGCTGTGGCGTGGAAGTCGGAAAAGATATCACGATCGAAGAGCTGCGTGAGCAGGGCTATAAGGGCTTTTATGCCGCTATCGGCTGCCAGAGAGGCAGAAAACCGGGCATCAGCGGCGAAAATGCCGAAGGAGCCTATACTGCTGTCGATTTCCTCCGTGAAGCAGGAGCAAAGGAAAGCTTTCCGCTTAAAGGAGATGTCGTTGTTGTCGGCGGCGGTAATGTAGCCATCGATGCTGCCAGAATCTCCGGACGCTGCACAGAGGCAAAAATCTCCATGTACTGTCTGGAAGCCAGAGAGAACATGCCGGCAAGTGAGGAAGAGATCGAAGAGGCACTGGCAGAAGGTATTGATTTACATTGTGGCTGGGGTCCGAAGGAAGTGCTGGAAGAAAACGGCCATGTCGCAGGCGTTGTCTTCAAACGCTGCACACGTGTACTGGATGCCAAGGGACGTTTCTCACCGGAATACGATGAAAACGATACGGTAACCATACCGTGCCGCCATGTAATCTTTTCCGTAGGCCAGGCGATCGAATGGGGTCATATGCTGGATGGCCAGCATGTACAGCTTCGTCCGAACGGCGGTGCCATGGCAAACAAACTGACGTATCAGACCGCAGAACCGGATATCTTTGTCGGTGGCGATGTCTATACCGGACCGAAATTTGCGATCGATGCGATCGCTGCCGGACGTGAGGGTGCGATCTCTCTGCACCGGTATGTGCATGAGCACTGTACACTGACGATCGGACGTAACCGTCGTGATTTTATTGAACTGGATAAGGACAATATCAAAGTAGATACCTACGATACTTCCAAACGCCAGATTCCACAGAACGCAGATGCAAAAGCACAGGCAGAGACCTTCCGTGATCTTTCCCACAGCCTGACAGAGGAACAGGTCAAAGCAGAAACGTCCCGTTGTCTGTCCTGTGGTGCCTCTGTGGTCGATCCGAACAAGTGTATCGGCTGTGGTGTCTGCACGACGAAGTGTATGTTTGATGCGATCCATTTGCACAGAGAGCTTCCGGGCGCTTCTGTGATGCGTGCATCCGAGGAAAAACTGAAATATATTCTGCCGAATATGGTAAAACAGTCCATTAAGGTTAAATTCAAAAAGAAAAAATAAGAAAGAGCCAGGCACAGGCTCTGTCAGAAGGAGTAAACGATGCATGAGCTTGGTGTAACGTTCCATATTATGGATCACCTGGAAAAAGTGGCAGCAGAAAATGAAGTGACAAAGATTTCCAAAGTCACTCTGGAGCTGGGGGAGGTCTCGACAGTGATCGAGTCCTACCTGCAGAACTGCTGGAAATGGGCGGCAAAGAAAAGACCTTTGTTTGCCGAAGCAGAGCTTATTGTGGAAACACTGCCTGCGATCACCTACTGTGAGGACTGCGAAGAGACGTATCCTACCGTGCAGTACGGCAAGATCTGTCCGCGTTGCGGAAGTGAACACACGTATCTGTTGCAGGGCAGCGAGTTCAACATTAAGGAAATAGAAGTAGAATAAAGGAGAGTGAGAGTATGTTTTTTCAGATCTATGGAGAAACAGCAGGATGGCAGCTGTTAGGATGGCTGCTGGTATTTGCAGGACTGGTTGTGATGAATGAGATTGCACGCCGTTCCAAAGCGGGTGGTATTGCCTGCTTTCTGATCCTGCCGGCCGTACTCAGCGTATATTTTATCGCAATCTACGTTGGTGCAGCCATGGGCGCTGACTGGGCGCTGAACAACGATACATATGTACATATGAACAGCTGGTTCCATTATGCCAAGC
>JAHZHB010000086.1:0-1056 GCA_019420465.1 Lachnospiraceae bacterium | reverse complement strand
TCATAAAACCGATACATCAAGCTGTATGCGGCAACAGCCGGATGTATCGGTTTTATGATCCTCAAATATCACTGGGGAAAGCTGGGCAAATCCGAAGCCTTTAAATGTTTCCCGTTTGTGATCGTAGCGATCAACATCCTGATCGCTGTAGCTTCCGACTTTGAGTCTGCGATCCATGCAGGTTCTCTGGCAGGTGGCTGGTGGTTTTCTTCCGAGGGTGTATGGCTCTACGGCGGATGGTGGAATGTCTTAAACGGACTGGCTGGTCTGTTAAATATCTTCTGTATGACCGGCTGGTGGGGCATCTATTCCTCAAAAGACAAGAAGGATATGCTGTGGCCGGATATGATCTGGGTATATGTTCTGGCTTATGATATCTGGAATTTCCAGTATACGTACCTGAATCTGCCGACACATTCCTGGTACTGCGGTCTGGCACTTTTACTGGCACCGACGTTTGCAGCAGCACTGTGGAATAAGGGTGGCTGGATTCAGAACCGTGCCAACACGCTGGCTTTATGGTGCATGTTTGCACAGATATTCCCGCTGTTCCAGGATGCCAGCCGCTTCACGACGGTGACTTCCGTATATGGAGAAGGCGGTGTTGCAGCAGCCATGGGAAGTGCTATGCCGACGGTAGCTGACCCGACAGCACAGGGACTGATCTCTGTGATCTCCTTCGCAGTCAATGTCTTTGTCTTTGCCTATATTCTCAAACGGGCAAACAAACAGAAGACAAATCCGTGGAAGCATGAGATCTTTACAGATACAAAGGATTACAAAGAGGCTATGGAAAGAGCCTGAGAAGAACCCAATATAGTTCCCCCGATATCAGTGATGGTATCGGGGGAATTTTTTGATGTAGGGGACGAACGGCAGCCCGGGGAAACGGGAAAGTGCAGGGTATGGCCGTGGTTCACATCCCGGACGTTCGGGCGATGGTTCTATATGTGTCCGGCAGCAGGAAAAACAGGGTACCGGCTCTATTCGCCGGATTTGCTGATGCAAATCCAGCTCAGGTCGCCTCAACATCCGCCCTGTAAGCGGATGTTGCCC
>JAHZHB010000085.1 GCA_019420465.1 Lachnospiraceae bacterium | reverse complement strand
CATCCGCCAGGCAGCACTTTTGCATGATGTAGGTAAAATCGGTATTCCGGAATATGTATTAAATAAAGCAGGACGTCTGACAGATGAAGAATACGAGACGATCAAGGGACATGTGGAAGCATCGATTGATATCATTCGTCATCTGCCATCGCTGGATTATGTTATTCCTGCTGTCATCGGTCATCATGAACGTTATGACGGTAAGGGATATCCGCGAAGAATTGCGGGGGAAGATATTCCGTTGACTGCACGTATCCTGTGCGTGGCAGATTCCTTTGATGCCATGACATCCAGGCGCTGTTATAAGAAGGCGTTTCCGGTAGATGTAGCGAGGGAGAAGCTTCTTCAGGATGCAGGCAAACAATTTGATCCAAATCTGGTTGTAAAATTTGTGGAATGTCTGGATAACGGTACGATTTCGCTGGTAAAGGCAGAAGAAGCATAAGAAAAAAGGTCTGGTAAAGGGCACTCTTAAACAGAGATACACAGGAAAAATAGGGCAGGGATTTGCCCGTATTTATGAATTAAATTAAGAAGCGTTCGCACATTGGCTGACAGGGCTGATGGCGGGCGCTTTTTGCTGTATTTTCTGCTTTTTTATACAAATTTTAGGGCAGAAGCTGATAAAAATATGCTATGCTAAAGGTAACTATAGAGGAACAGAAAGGCAAAAAGTGCGGTATGGATACAGCAACTACCGGACAGGTACTGGAAGAAGTGGGGCATGGAAAAGGAAATATAAATTCAAAAAAGAGCCGGTGGTTGTGCTTTGCAGTCATTTTCATCCTGACCATTTCAACCCGGAAATATTTGAGATTCTGAACCGTATGCATATGAATTATCAGGCGGTTTTGGCAAAGGATATCCATAAAAATAAATATCCTGCAGGAATAAAGGTTACCACGGCTTATCACGATCAATCGTATATTCTGGATAATGGCACAGAAATTAACACGCTGCTGTCTACAGACAGAGGCGTTGCGTTTATCGTAAAAACAGGTGAAGGTACCATGTATCACGCAGGCGATCTGAACGACTGGTACTGGGAGGGAGAACTGGATGCGGATAATTCGCAAATGACAGCAAGATACAGGGCACAAATCAATAAAATGCAGGATTTGCATCTGGATGTTGCTTTTGTTCCCCTTGACCCAAGACAGGAAAATCATTATGCTGACGGTATGCTGTATTTCCTTACAACGGTTGACTGTGATGCGGTTTATCCCATGCATTACTGGAACAAGCCGTATATCATCGATAAATTGATCGGCGAATATCCTGAATATACACCCAGAATCAAAAATACAGAAACAGCAAAAGGAGAAGAACTATGAGCTTTAAAATGATTCACGAAAACTATAATGTTTCCGATTTTGACGGATACTGGCTTGAAATTTTACCGTAACAGATATATAGCAAAGCGCCGCACCACAGCTGCCAGGGAGCAGCCGGGTGCGGCGCTTTACTGTTATTTACATTTCGTGATTTCTGTATCGGGCCAGAATATTCTGGATTCTGTCGACCGGATTTAACAGGCTGGAGATCGAAGCATCGTGGTTCAGATGCTCGATGATATAGGCAATGTACTTGGCCATATCACAGTTGATATAATACTCTCTCGAGAGCAGTTCCGGTGTCTGATATACCAGGTTTGTTGTCAGAACCTTATCAAAAATACCCTGTTCGTAGCACTGGTCAAACTTTTTCAGACCGTTGGTGAACAGACCGAAGGTGGAACACATAAAGATTTTTCGTGCTCCACGGCCTTTCAGATCCTTGGCTACGTCCAGCATGCTGTCACCGGAAGAGATCATATCGTCGATGATCAGAAGGTCTTTGCCGGTCACATCGCTGCCCAGAAATTCGTGGGCTACGATCGGATTGCGTCCGTTGACCACGCGGGAATAGTCACGTCTCTTATAGAACATACCCATATCCACACCCAGGTTGTTGGCCATATAGATCGCACGTGCCGTAGCACCTTCGTCCGGGCTGATGACCATCAGATGGTCAGCATCGATCGTCAGATCCGGCACATGGTTTAACAGACCTTTGATAAACTGGTATGTCGGCTGTACGGTTTCAAAACCGCCCATCGGGATCGCATTCTGTACGCGCGGATCGTGTGCGTCGAATGTGATGATATTTTCCACACCCATCTGGTGCAGTTCGTTTAACATGATCGCACAGTCCAGGGACTCACGGCCTGTACGCTTGTGCTGACGGCCTTCATAGAGGAAGGGCATAATAACACTTAAACGACGTGCTTTGCCTGCTACAGCGGCAATCACGCGCTTTAAATCCTGGTAATGCTCGTCCGGAGACATATAGCTGGTCTTGTTGGCGATATTATAGGAAAGACTGTTGTTGCAGACATCCACCAGGATGTACAGATCATCACCGCGGACGGAGTCAAGCAGTGTGGCTTTGCCCTCGCCGGAACCAAAACGTGCCGTTTTTACCGGGATGAGATAGCTGTCCTTGACATAGTCCTGTGTGGCCGGATGGTCTCCCAGCTCATGGCAGCGGCTCTCGCGCCATTTGACCAGCTGTTCATCCACCTTGTTGCCAAGCTCTGTACAACTGTCCAGTACGATCAGGCCCAGACGGCCTACCGGCATAACTTTTCCTAAATTCTGTTCAAACATGCGTTATTTTCCCCCTGCAAATTTTTTCTGGAACCGGATATCCTTTCCGGTCAGTTTGATCATGGTATAGTTACTGAAAATACGGGAGAAGGTACGCTCCGAATACATCTCGGAAAAGGCACCGATCTCCAGGTTGGTTGAAATGATCGTCGGTTTCTTTAACATCAGCCGTTCATTGATCAGCAGAAACAGCCGGGACTGCACAAAGGTATTGGTCATCTCCGTGCCAAGGTCATCGATGATCAGCAGGTCACATTCCCCCACATAGTCCGGCAGGTCCGGTGTATTGTCATAGGAATGAAAGGTTCTTTTGGCCAGCTCGTCAAACAGATCATAAGCAGAAAAATAGATCACGCTGTGTCCCTGTTCGATGATCTCCCGGGCGATGCAGTGCGTCAGAAAGGTTTTTCCCACGCCGGTATGCCCGAAAAAGAAGAGATTGTTAAACTGATCCGTGAAGTGGCGGGTAAAGGAAAGCGCCTGGTCTCTGGCGATGCGTGCCAGCTCCAGGGAAGACTTACCCGTGGCTTCGTCCATATCGTCTGCATCATACCACCGTTCATCAAAGGTGTCAAAGTTTTCCCGTGACAAAATGTCAGTAAGTTTGGACTGCGCATACAAAAGCTCGATCGCCGCCTGTTTGAAGCAGCTGCACTTTTTGCCGCCGATAAAGCCGGTATCCTTGCATTTCGGGCAGTCATAGTGCGGCTCCAGATAGTCGGCAGGATAGCCGTTTGCGACAAGAAGCCGTTTCTTTTCATCGGAAAGTGCATGTATAGTATCTTCCAGATTCCAGGTATCCGGCTGGCCGGATAACAGCTCGCGGGCTTTTTTTATGCTGGCACTGCCGATCTCCCGGCTGATCTGGGCGATACGGGGAATGCGTGCATAGATTTCCTGTGTGTGTGCCTCCAGGGTACGCTGATTAGCTGCCTGCCGGGCATTGTACTGGCGCATGATCTGATCGTATTGTGGGTTTGTCAGTGGCACGGTTTACTCCTTTTTTCCTGCGTTCAGAAGCTGCTGTTCAAGCTTCTGGTAATCATAGTTTCTTTGATCAAAATTGTTAAAGCGGGACTGTGCGGCACGGTTTTGTACAGGCTTCTGGCTTGCTGTTTTCTGCGCCTGCGCCTGGCGACGGCTTTCATGCTGTGCGTCCACGGCTTCAATGTCTTTTCGTGTATGTACACCGGCTTCTTTCCAGCGGCTTAAGATCCGGTCAGCGTAGGCAAAGCTGACTTTGTTGATCTGCTGGATCGTGCGGCTGCAGGCTTCACAGATCAGCTCGGTATCAAAGCCGTAATCCTTCATCCAGCGGTCGATCGCCTGGATCTCCTGGTCGATCGGAGAACGGCCGGAAACACCGAAAGCTTTCAGTACAGAGTAATACTGCTGGGTGTACTGGCTGGACTGCTGTCTGGCCTGTTCGATCGTGCGGATGCCGTCGGCATGCCATCCCAGAGCCACGCTTTCGATATAGCGGAAGCTCTTGTGGCCTTTGCTGACACAGTATTCCACGAGATATTCGATAAGCTCTGTCGGAAAGTGCAGTGTTTCATAATAATAATCCAGTGAGGTGATCTCATTGGGGGTCAGTGGCTTGCCGATATAGCTCTCGACGATGTAAAGCAGCTGGGCGAATTCCTCATCTGCTTTCAGCTGTGCCATCTTTTCCCGGGAAAGGGAGGCCGGCTTAGGCGGCTGAGCGGGCGTCTGCGTCATCTGGACAGAGGAATCGTCTGCCAGAGCGGCTTCTTTAAGAACGGGCTGTGCAGCAGCATGCTCTGTGAGTCCGATAGACAGGATCTGTCCTTCTTTTTCTTCTATAAATAAGAGCCCTTTGGATTTCCAGTAATGCAGGGCACGTAAGATGTCGCCTTCCGTACAGGCCAGGCGGTCTGCCAGAATCTCGGTGGACAAAGCTGCGTCTGCCTGTGAAAAAGCCTGCAGCACACAGAGATAGACTTTGACAAATTCTCCGTTGGCCTGCGGCATGTGGTCAGTTAAAAAGGTAAGGGGGACTGCAACATAGCTGCAGTCCGGTTCTTTATGTAATGCAATAGATGCCATAGTACGCTCCTTTTGGGGTTTTCCCTGTGTAGCAGTATACCACAGGACGGGGATTTTGAAAACCAGACCCTTTCGCCGGCAACCGGCAAAACAGTGCACAAAAAAATGTGGATAATGTGGATAACTTGTGAATAAAAATTATGGGAAACTAAAAAAACGCGAAAAAAGCTGAATTTATGCAGTTTTTGCCGCGAAGGTTGTCGAATTTTATGTCAACCGGTTATACACAGAAAAGTCCACACAGGAAAGACATAAGGGTGTGTATAATTCTGTGGATAATGTGGATAACTTGAGAAAATAAGATAACTACGGGGCTTTTGGACGTGGAGAAAGATGTTTAAAACTTTTTTTAAAAACAGGAGACGATCTGCAAAAAAAAGGCAGATACGGTGAAATACACGGTATCTGCCTGAAGTGTTGTGGATAAAGTGTTACATGCCGAGAAGATTTTCGCCGATCTTTACGACATCTCCGGCGCCCATGGTGATCAGAAGGTCACCGGATGAGCAGTTTTCCAGAAGGAAATTTTCGATTTCATCGAATGTTTCAAAGTAATAGCATTCTTTGCCGAGAGCCTGCAGTTTCTTTTGCAGATCAGCAGAGGAAATGCCGAGGGTGTTCTGTTCGCGGGCGGCGTAGATTGGGGCAAGCACGACCTTGTCTGCGAGAGACAAAGCGGAGGCAAAATCATCGAGCAGCGCATACGTACGGCTGTAGGTATGCGGCTGGAAGACGCACCATAAGGTCTTTTTGTCACAGGCCTGTGCCGTGGTCAGTGTGGCACGGATCTCTGTGGGATGGTGGGCATAATCGTCGATGATGGTGATGCCGGCCAGCGTGCCCTTGTGTTCAAAGCGGCGCTTGGTGCCGCCAAAAGCGGAAAATCCGCGCTGGATCGTATCGGCATCGATACCGAGACGGACAGCCATGGCGATCACAGACAGTGCATTGGAGACATTGTGGATGCCCGGTACATGCAGGGTAAAATGGCCGATCAGGGTATCTTTGTATTTGCAGGTAAAGGAGGCACAGCCATCCTCACCGAAAACGATATCCTCGGCGGTGTAATCCCCTTTGCCTTCCAGACTGTAGGTGATGACCTCGCAGGAAAGTCCTTCGGTAACCACTTCGTATTTTGGTGTGTCTGCATTAATGATCAGTACACCGTCTTCCGGTAAAAGACCGGCAAAGCGGTGGAAGGAATGGCGGATATCGTCAATATCCTTGAAAAAGTCCAGATGATCCGCATCGACATTCAGAACGATGGATATCTTCGGGAAAAAGCTTAAAAAGCTGTTGGTATATTCGCAGGCTTCTGTGATAAAGGTGTCCGAGTGGCCAATGCGCAGATTACCATCGATCTGCGGCAGGATACCGCCGACACTGACGGTCGGATCCTTTTTGGCCGCCATAAGGACCAGAGCGGCCATAGAAGTCGTGGTGGTTTTGCCGTGGGTACCGCTGACGGCGATCGGAACCGGATAGTTCTTCATGATCTGTCCGAGCAGCTGGGCGCGGGTCAGCATCGGGATATTTCTTTCCACGGCAGCTTTGTACTCCGGGTTGTCCGGATGGATAGCGGCTGTGTAGACCACCAGATCGATATCATCGGTGATGTTTTCTGCACGCTGTCCGATCATGACACGGGCACCTTTGGCTTCGAGATGATGGGTAAGTTCGCTGGCTTTCTGATCGGAACCGGAGATCGTGAAATGTCTGGTCAGCAGGATCTCTGCCAGAGAGCTCATACTGATGCCACCGATGCCGATAAAATGAACATGTATAGGTGAACCAAACTGTACTTGATACATGGTATACTCCTTTGCAGTAAACGGTTGAAAAACCGTGATAGATAAAATTACCTATTAATTATACTATGGATAGTCGAAAAAGCAAATTTTTCTTGAAAAACATACAAAATGCCATAGAAAAAATAAAGTCGAAATCTGTAATTTGGGCAAATGTAATAAAAAGTCGGAAAAGAACGAGAAAAAAATAAGTAAAATTGTTCACTATTTAGTTGCGCTGTGCTATAATGTACATATTCCTAAGACATGAGGTGAATGCATGATGAAAGAAATGCTTGCTATGCTTCTTGCAGGTGGGCAGGGAAGCCGTCTGGGCGTTCTGACGGAAAAGGTTGCCAAACCTGCAGTTGCATTTGGCGGAAAGTATCGTATTATCGATTTCCCACTTTCCAACTGTATTAATTCCGGTGTGGATACCGTTGGTGTGCTGACACAGTATCAGCCGCTTCGTTTAAATACACATATCGGTATCGGTATTCCGTGGGATCTGGATAAAAATGAGGGTGGTGTGACCATCCTGTCACCCTACGAAAAGAGCGGTGGAGCCGAGTGGTTCGCCGGTACAGCCGATGCCATTTATCAGAATATTGCCTACATGGAGCAGTATAATCCCGACTATGTACTGATCCTTTCCGGTGACCATATCTACAAGATGGACTATGAGGTGATGCTTGATTATCACAAGGCCAACAAGGCTGATCTGACGATCGCCTGTATGCCGGTGCCGATCGAGGAGGCCAGCCGTTTTGGTGTTATGATTACGGATGGCAACGGCCGTGTTACCGACTTTGAAGAAAAGCCGGCCAAGCCGCGCAGCAATCTGGCCAATATGGGTATCTATATCTTCAGCTGGCCGGTGCTCAAAAAGGCTTTCGAAGAGATGAAGGGTACAGCCAATCTGGACTTTGGTTTCCATATCCTGCCGTATCTGCGTGACCACGGCAGTCGTATGTTTGCCTATGAGTTCAACGGCTACTGGAAAGATGTCGGCACCCTGGGTTCCTACTGGGAAGCCAATATGGAGCTGATCGATATTATTCCGGAGTTTAATCTCTACGAAGAATTCTGGAAGATCTATACCAAATCCGATATCATCCGTCCGCAGTATGTGGGCAACAGTGCTGTCATCGACCGCAGTCTGATCAGTGAGGGCTGTGATATCGAGGGCGAAGTACATAATTCCGTGATCGGTGTCAATGTCACCATCGAAGAGGGAGCCGTAGTACGCGATTCCATCATCATGGGCGGTGCCGTGATCAAAAAGGGCTGCAAGCTGGAAAAAGTCATTATCGCTGAAAATGTTATCGTCGGCGAAAATGTTGTTATGGGCGAGGGCCCGGAGGCCGAAAATGTCCTCAAACCAAAGGTATACGCTTTTGGACTGGTGACCATCGGAGAAAATTCCGTGATTCCGGACAATGTTAAGATCGGTAAGAACACCGCGATCAAGGGTGTGACGACTGCAGAGGATTACCCGGACGGCGAACTGCCGGCAGGTGGAGTTATTGTTAAGGAGGACGGCAAGTAGGCATGAGAGCATTAGGCATAATTTTAGCAGGCGGCAATAATAATAAAATGCGCGAACTGTCAAATAAAAGAGCCATCGCAGCGATGCCGGTAGCAGGCAGCTACAGAAGCATCGATTTTGCGCTGAGCAATATGACCAATTCCCGTATCCAGCGAGTTGCGGTACTGACACAGTACAATGCGCGTTCCTTAAATGAACATTTAAGCTCATCCAAATGGTGGGATTTTGGTCGTAAACAGGGTGGTCTGTATCTGTTCACCCCAACGGTCACAGCTTCAAACAGCTGGTGGTACAGAGGTACAGCAGATGCGATCTACCAGAATCTGGAATGGTTAAAGAGAAGCCATGAGCCATACGTTGTTATCGCATCCGGTGATGGCATCTACAAGCTCGATTACAATAAAGTTCTGGAGTATCATATCGCCAAGCGTGCAGATATCACGGTGGTATGTACAGAGCTTGAGGGCGATGTGACCCGCTTTGGCTGTGTCAAGATGAACGAGGACGGACGTATCGAAGAGTTCGAAGAGAAACCGATGGTGGCTATGACCAATACCGTTTCCACCGGTATCTACGTGATCCGTCGTCGCCAGCTGATCGAGCTGATCGAGCGCAGCGCACACGAAGAGCGTTTTGATTTTGTCAAGGATATTCTGATCCGTTACAAGAATCTGAAACGTATTTACGGTTACAAGATGGACAGCTACTGGAGCAATATTTCTACAGTAGAGTCCTATTACCAGACAAATATGGACTTCCTGAAAAAGGATGTCCGCGATTATTTCTTTAAAGAAGGTGCAAAAGTCATGTCTGTTGTGGATGATCTGCCGCCGGCCAAATACAATCCGGGCAGTGATGTACATAACAGTCTGGTTGCCAGTGGATGTATCATTAACGGCAACGTGGAAAATTCTGTATTGTTTAAAGATGTCTATGTAGGAAATAACTGTGTGATCAAAAATTCCATCATTCTCAACAATGTATATCTGGGTGACAATACCCACATTGAGAACTGTATCGTGGAATCAAGAGATACGATCCGTGCCAATTCCTACTTCTGCGGTGAAGACGGTGTAAAGATCGTCATCGAGGAAAACGAGCGTTATCCTCTGTAAGATAAGCCGCATACCATAGGAGCTTTCCGATACAGAATATCCGTATCAGGGGAGCAGATCGCCTGAGGGAAATGAACGTCTTTCCCACAGGCGCAGAAAAATATGGTGTGCAAAGGGAAGACGATCGTTTCCCGGATCAGCAAAATGTTTGGGGGGAAATGTCCGGATATGGGAAATCCGGGCAGAAGAATATATGAATATCACAGATGTCAGAGTTCGCAAGGTGGCCAGAAATGGTAAGATGAAAGCAGTAGTATCGATCACGATCGACGAAGTGTTTGTTGTACACGATATCAAGGTGATCGAAGGTGACAAGGGCCTGTTTATCGCGATGCCCAGCCGCAAAGCTACTGATGGTGAGTACAAGGATATCGCACATCCGATCAATTCTGAGACCCGCAACGAATTGCAGAAGCTGATTCTGCAAAAGTATGTGGAAGCCATGGAAGAGGAAGAAACAGGCGAACAGTAAAATACAAAAGAAGCTATGGTGCGGGTCCTGACGGGTCCGCACTGTTTTTATGCCCTGAGATCTTCAAAAGTTATCCGGCTGCTATTTACCTGGCAACGACAAAAGGCAGCAGTGTAAGCGGCTGTTAGTTCTGTTCGCACAGAATGGTTGTCAGATCAGGCAGGAAAGTATATGATATAGAGAAGAACCTATATAGAGAAATATGGAGGACAGATCAGGATGCAGCTGCCGGAGCACTTTGTGGAAAGAATGAAAGAAATGCTGGGAGAAGAGAGTGAGACTTTTTTTGCCGGATATGACAGGGAACGGGTATACGGGCTCAGGGTCAATACGGCCAAGGTCTCACCGGAAGAGTTTGAACGGATAGCGCCTTTTTCCCTGCAGCCGATTCCCTGGGTGGAGAATGGCTATTTCTATAAGCCGGAGGATCAGCCGACGAAGCATCCCTACTATTTTGCGGGGCTGTACTATATGCAGGAGCCCAGTGCCATGACACCGGCGTCCCGTCTTAAGGCAGAGCCGGGGGAATGTGTGCTGGATCTGTGTGCGGCACCGGGGGGCAAGGCAACGGAGCTGGGTACACGTCTTCGCGGTGAGGGTCTTTTGGTTGCTAACGATATCAGTGCATCGCGTATGAAGGCACTTCTGAAAAATGTGGAAGTGGCAGGTATTCCCAATGCCTTTCTGACGAATGAGGAACCGGCGCGGCTGGCTGCAGTTTTCCCGGATTTTTTTGACAAAATCCTGGTGGATGCTCCCTGTTCCGGCGAGGGGATGTTTCGTAAAGAACCTGCCGTGATGGAAGCATGGACACCGGACAAGCCCGATATCTGTGCTGCGATGCAGCGGCCGATCCTGGATGCAGCCGTACAGATGCTAAAACCGGGAGGACATCTTTTGTATTCTACCTGTACGTTTTCAGCAGAAGAAAATGAAAAACAGATAGCCAGAGTCCTGCAGCTGTATCCGGAATTTTCTCTCGAAGAGATCACACCATGGTACGAAGGGTTTGCCAAAGGACGACCGGAGTGGGCTGATAACAATCCGGAACTGACAAAGACGGTGCGTATCTGGCCACAGTATATGGACGGCGAGGGACATTATCTGGCATTGTTAAAAAAACAGGGTGAAGCCGGTAAAAATACTGCCAGTGTCAGCCATATCCGCCTGGACAAACAGCAGGAAAAAGCACTGAAAGAGTTTTTTGCGGATGTAAAGACAGAAAGCGCAGGATATACGCTGGATATCCGCAACGGCATGGTGTATGCGGTTCCAGCTGTGCTGCCAAAGGTGAGAGGTATAAAGTTTGTCCGCAATGGCCTGCTTCTGGGCGAGATCAGAAAGGATCGCTTTGAACCGTCACAGCCTTTGGCTATGGCGCTGAAAAAAGAATCCTATGCCGCAGTGATCGACCTGCCGGCTACAGATGACCGGGTATTGCGCTATCTGAAGGGCGAAACGATCCTGATCGACGATACGGAAGCTGTACGCCAAAAAGGATGGCAGCTTTTCTGCGTTGATGGTTATCCACTGGGCTGGGGCAAGCTGGTCAATGGTGTGCTGAAAAATAAATTTCTTTCCGGATGGAGAATGCACTGAATGCTTTTGCAGACTATGGCCGGACAGACAGCAGAAAATGAAGGTGCTGTCTGTCCGGCCTTTATTATAGGAAACAAACAGCGTTCTTTTGCAAATACAATTTACAAACCATTTACATTTCCAAAAATCACTTTTTCAACTTCTTACAAACTCCTTACAGATTGACCGTATCGTATTTTACATACCTTCTTTACAATGGCAAAGTACAGTTGAAGGAGGAACACATTTTACAGGGGTGTGATCTTAAACCGCAGAAAGCATTGATAGAAAAGGTAATGACCTGCCTGGGATACACAGACGGAAAGATCGATCCGGAAGGTGCGATCGCCTGGAAGAGTTATCGCGGGATCGCAGCAGATTTAAAACAGTGTCTGCCGGAAGTATTCCGGCGTGTTTCAGAAGATATGCTGGCACACAGACTGGAGAGAGAGTTTTACCGGGAAGTGTCTGAAAAAAGAAATGTGTATCCCGGATTTACAGATCTGCCGGCACTGTTTGGAAGCACTGTAGGGCATGTATGGGTGTAGATGGCTATATCAGTTTCTGGGGAACTGCAGACGGGTTTCTGATATATGAAGATGTAAGAATGCTGACGGGTTAAAAGATGAATAAAGTAGTTATAAAATATTATTGACAGTGCATAAAGACTTTGTTATAGTAAAGATACATATCTGGGAAATGTTCACAGACCAATCGGTCACGGATCCCCATATGAAAACAGAACTGAATATGGTGGAAGAAGTGGCGACAGGTAATAGTGTCTGTAATTGTCCGTGTATTTCTTTCACCGTTAAGCGAAAGGAGTACGCGAATGCAAAGAAAGAAACTGAAAGATCTGAACCTGTTGGATGATTTCCTCTTTAATGCCATGATGACGCATCCGGAGGTGGGAGAAAAGTTTACACACCGGATTCTGGAATGTGTGTTTGAGAAAGAGTTTCCGAAGCTGAAGGTGATACCACAGAGGACGTATGGAGGTATGGATACGGATCTGCGGGGAGCCAGACTGGATGTTTATGTGGAAGGAGAGGAGAGTCTGGATCTGGAGGCGGAGACGGAAGTACAAAAGGGTGCTTTCATTTATGATCTGGAAGCGGATCTGAAAAATAACAGGACGAGGAAGAAAATCGAGGAGTTTCCGAAAAGGGCGCGTTTTTATCATGCGCTGATCGACAGCCATGCTTTGAAAACGAGTGAAGAGTTTGGAAATCTGAAAAGAGTGTATGTGATCTTTATCAGCGATTATGATCCGTTTGGGTATGACCGCGTGAAGTATACGATTAAAAACGCATGTATGGAAGAGCCGGGGATGCCGTATGAGGATGGAGCAAGGACGATGGTGCTGTATACGAAGGGAACTAAGGGCGAGGTATCTGAGAAACTTTCACAGCTGTTGCGGTATATGGAGCATACGACGTGGGAAAATGCAGTGAATGATACGCTGAAAGAGATACAGGAAATGGTGGAAATCGTGAAGCGTGATCAGGAGGTGACTGTAGGTTATATGAAGTGGTTTGAGAGGGACAGAATGTTGCGTGAGGAAAGCCTGGAAGAAGGCCGTGCCGAAGAGCGGAAAAACACGGAGGCGGAACGTCAGCGGGCGGATGAAGAACACCAGCGGGCAGATGAAGCGGAGAAAAATATGGAGACTGCATGTCAACGTGCAGATGCTGCGGAGAGAAAGATTGCAGAATTAGAGGCTGAACTGAGAAAATATCAGAAACAGGCGAAGAGCGTGGAATAAAACTGTGTTAAGAACTGTTTAAAGAGGATTATGCTTAAGAAGATAGATCATGGTGTTTCTGGTGATCTGTCGTGCGGATGTACGCGGAGCGGATTAACGGGCTGACAGAAAAATAAAACAGGTGGCAGAAAGAAAAAAGGTGATGAAACAAGTAGCGAATAGGAGTAGTCTACGTAGGCAGTAGAGGCTCTGTGCTTCTTTTGTGCGGCAAAGGTGTTGGACAGCTCTGGTTTCCTTCCAGTGGAAATTGGCAGAAACATGCGGTATAATGGCAAAAGACAACACGAATGGAGGAAACACAGTGAACAGACCGAAATATATTATTTTCGATGTGGGAGATGTGCTGATCGACTACAGATGGAAACAGATGCTGATGGATTATGGCCTCGAAGAGAAAGAAGCTATCCGTGTGGGAACCGAAATGTTTGATGATCCGGACCGGCTGTGGAGCATCTTTGATCTGGGCACACTGACCCAGGAAGAAGTGATCCGGCAGTTTCAGAAAAAGCATCCCGAAGATGCTGAAGTGATCGAATGGTTTATCAGTCACGGTGAATATATGCATGTGGCGAGACCACAGGTGTGGAAACTGGTACATCAGTTAAAAGAGGCCGGATACGGACTGTATATTCTTTCGAATTATCCGGAAAAACTCTTTAAAAAACATACAGAATATGCCGATTTTATGAAAGACATGGATGGCATTCTCGTTTCGTATATGATACAGAAGGCGAAACCATCCCCGGAGATCTTTGCAGAGCTCTGCAGCTGCTATCATCTGGAGCCAGCAGACGGTCTGTTTTTTGATGACAGGGAAGAAAATGTGCAGGGAGCGATCCGGTTTGGTATTCCGGCAAAGCGTGTGGAGTCGGCAAAGGGACTGGAAAAAGATCTGAAAGCCTTGCTGGAAATGGAGTAAAGGATGGCACGAAGAACAGAGATTATCGATTTTCAGAATCCGGCACTGGATGTGTATGCCAGACTGCATGAGAGTCAGCTTTTACATCTGTATGAGCCGGCACCGGGGCTTTGTATCGTGGAGAGTCCGAATGTGATCGAGAGAGCCATGCAGAGAGGTCTTGTGGCAGAGTCTTTTCTGTTGCCTTCTGAAATGGCGGAAAAATGTGGTCTGACAGAAGACAGACAGCCGCCGCAGACCATGCAGGCGACAGAGACAAAAGAGGCAGAGCATGTCCGGGCACTGCTTGATGGTTGTTCCGATGTGCCGGTCTATACGGCGCCGTTTGAAGTGCTGAAGCAGCTGACCGGATTTGCTCTGACCCGTGGGCTGCTCTGCGCGATGCGACGCAATACACTGTTGTCTGTCGAAGAAATCTGCGGGAATACAACAAGGATCGCCGTGCTGGAACATGTGGTTAATCCTACGAATGTGGGTGCTGTTTTCCGCTCGGCAGCAGCGCTGCATATGGATGCGGTTTTACTGACACCAGACTGCAGCGATCCGTATTACCGTCGGGCAGCCAGAGTAAGTATGGGAACGGTATTTCAGATTCCCTGGACGTATTTTCCGAAGAAAACCATATGGCCCGGGCAGGGTATGCAAAAGCTAAAAGAGCTGGGATTTAAGACGGTGGCTATGGCACTGCGCAATAATACGGTGGATATCGATGATCCGGCATTAAAACAGGAAGAAAAACTGGCGGTATTCTTAGGCGCAGAAGGTGACGGGCTTATGACAGAAACGATCGATGCCTGTGATTATACGGTAAAGATTCCGATGTCACATGGGGTGGATTCCCTGAATGTGGCAGCAGCCAGTGCAGTGGCATTCTGGGAACTGGGAAGACGTCGGTAAACAGACGCGGTTCTGACCGTGTGTAAGAAACAGCAGGGCAGCTGCTGAAACAGCAAAAAATGGAGAAAAAATATGGAATGGATATATCCGGTCAGTCTGTATCTGATCATCGTCAATGTGGCAGCCTTTGGGCTGTATGGCATGGACAAATATAAGGCAAAACGCGATCTCTGGCGGATTCCTGAGGCAACGCTTCTTGGTATCGCAGTATTTGGAGGTAGTATCGGTGCGTGGTGCGGTATGCATATATTTCATCACAAAACCAGAAAACCACGGTTTTATGTGGGTATTCCGGTGATTTTTCTTATTCAGCTGGCAGTGGGATTCTGGCTGATCCGGTAACAGTTGTTATTTTAAAGAAAACAAAGGAAATAAAGTACATGCTAAATGAAAAGATCAGACAGTCTTTTGCTTTTTACGGACGTGTG
>JAHZHB010000084.1 GCA_019420465.1 Lachnospiraceae bacterium | reverse complement strand
CCCAGTGGATCTTCGGTGGTGACGGATGGGCTTACGATATCGGTTTCGGTGGTGTTGACCACGTTCTGGCTTCCGGTCAGGATATTAACGTTATGGTATTCGATACTGAGGTTTATTCCAATACAGGTGGACAGGCTTCCAAGTCTACACAGCCGGGTGCTATCGCACAGTTCGCTGCTGCAGGTAAAGAGGTTAAGAAGAAAGATATGGCTTCCATCGCTATGTCTTACGGCTATGTATATGTAGCTCAGATTTCCATGGGTGCTGACTTTAACCAGTGTGTTAAGGCTATCGCAGAGGCAGAGGCTTATCCGGGACCGTCCCTGATCATCGCTTACGCTCCGTGTATCAACCATGGTATCAAGAAAGGTATGAGCAAAGCTCAGACCGAGGAAGAGCTGGCTGTTAAGACAGGTTACTGGCATCTGTTCCGCTTCAATCCGGAAGCAGAGAACAAGTTCAGCATGGATTCCAAGGCTCCGGACTATACAGGATACGATGAGTTCCTGAACGGTGAGGTTCGTTACAATTCTCTGAAACGTGCTAATCCGGAAAGAGCTGCAAAACTGTTCGCTAAGAACCAGAAGTGCAATGAGGAGAGATACGAGTACCTGAACAAGTTAGTAAACCTGTACGGTGCTGAGAAATAAATCTCACTTTCGTGAATGCTCTGCCATAGCAGATCATATATGTTCAAACGGTGTTTTATAATGAGGGCGCTCCCGTAAAAGGGGGCGCCTTTTTGACGGGTATTGATTTATAGTTTGGTATTCTGTATAATCGATATATTAGAGATACTGTACGATGCGGACAGAAACTTTGAATAAGAACATATGGCCTGTGAAAACGGCAGTATATTGCCTGACAGGGCAGACCAGAGAGGATAAAGATGGCAATAGAAGAACGAGAAGGATATTATCGCAAGCCGGGGAATGGTGGTATGACAGAGCTGGCTTTCTATGGTGAAATGACACCGGATGAGCTGGCCTTTATTGCGGAATGTATCCGTAAATACAAAATCAACAAAACAACACTGACAAAAGACGGACACGTCCGCCTGTGGAATCTGACGGAGGAGATGCTCGATGGTGTCCTGTCTGATGCCAGAGAGGCAGCTATTGAATGCCACGGAGCGTATACCAAGGATAAACAGAAAGTGTTTGCTCCGGCACTGTCCGGTATGGCAGAGGGAGAGAGTTTTGATGTGCGTCCTTATGCTGATGCGGCGAGAAAATTCCTCAGTCAGGCACCGGAGGTATCTGACTGTGGACATGGCATACAGCGTTTTTATTTTGCAGGACAGGAAAGCGATCTGGACGAGGCAAATGATTGTGATATGGTCTTCCTGGCACAGCCGGATGAGACATTTCAGGTGCTGGTGTTGGATGAAAACGGTGCATTTTTTACGTTGGCACAGAATACAGAAGCGGGCAGATTCCTGTCCTATATACAGGTAGCGGTAAGTCTGTATAATACCGGACTGACACGGGAAACCTATAGTGGAGCTTTCTGGAAAGCCATGGGTGAGCTGAGTGATGAAAAGAGGGCATCTGTTGCCGTAAAAAAACGCGAGATTACAAAGACCGGAAACGGTAATTTTACCTGTGGTCCTCGTATTCTGAAACAGAAACAGGAAGAACTGTATGCGGTGGAATGTACTCCCTTTGGCGGTGTGGTTCCGATCGCCTTCTGGAAAAAGCTGGGAAAAGCAGTAGAGGATTATGAAGATGTTGTTTTCAGAATCGACAGACATCTGCATCTGTATATCTGTAATCTGCTGGCAGAAGAAGTGCATAAGCCGTTAGATGCCATGACAGATATGGCACTGACAACAGTAGAAAAGAGTGAGCCAAGTGACCGGTGCAGCATCTGTCCGGCCGGTGTACTTGATCCGCAGGCCTTTGTCAGTGTACTGCTTAAAGAAATCCGCAGACTGCGCTTTTTTGACGGTGTATTGCCAACCTTTACGATCTCCGGCTGCGAACGCTGCTGTTTTACAGTGCCGAGGGAAGAACTGATCTTTGTGACACAGACAGAGACACCGGAGGAAAGAAGGCCGGGACGGTACTGCAGAGTACGTCTGCATATGGATGGGGACAGAGAGCTTGGCGATATGCCACAGCAGAATATAGCAGAATACCTGATGGCGATCGGTGCTCTTGTGCAGTCAAAGGAAACAGATTTTAAACAGTGGTATGCACAGAATGAAGAACTGTTTGAAAAACTGACGGCGCTTTACTGTCAGGATAAAACGGAGGAAGATGCATAATGCAGGATAGTAGTATTAAGGCCGGTATACCGGGATTTGAGATCCCTGCGGCCTATGAACTGATCAAATGTGAAAATCTGGCGGATATCCGTGCTACGGGTACACTGCTTCGTCATAAAAAAAGCGGGGCGAGAGTGGCACTGGTCGAATGTGACGATGAGAATAAGGTATTTAATATCGCGTTTCGTACACCGCCGAAAAACAGCACGGGTGTAGCGCATATTCTGGAGCATTCTGTGCTCTGTGGTTCAAGGAACTTTCCGTTGAAGGATCCCTTTGTGGAACTGGTCAAAGGTTCATTGAATACCTTTTTAAATGCCATGACCTATCCGGACAAGACGATGTACCCGGTGGCCAGCTGCAATGACCAGGATTTT
>JAHZHB010000083.1 GCA_019420465.1 Lachnospiraceae bacterium | reverse complement strand
TCCAGAGAAATACGCAGTTTGACATCCTCATTCAGTGCATTGTAGTGTGTCTCGAAGGGTCTTGCTGCTGCACCGCCGGCATTGGATACCAGCATCGGTGTCTCTACCTCGATGAACTGACGGCCGTCGAGGAAGTTGCGGATCTCCTTGATGATCTGGGAACGTTTGATAAAGGTCTCTTTGACTTCCGGATTCATGATCAGATCCACATAACGCTGACGATAACGGATATCGGTATCTGTCAGTCCGTGGAATTTCTCCGGCAGAGTCTGCAGACTCTTGGACAGAAGAACGACATCCTGTGCATGGATGGAAATCTCTCCTGTCTTTGTCTTGAAGACTTCACCTGTCACACCGATGATATCACCGATGTCATATTTCTTAAAATCTGCATAGGATTCTTCGCCGATGGCATCTCTGGCTACATAGCACTGGATCTTGCCCGGAAGGTCCTGGATATTACAGAAGGATGCTTTTCCCATGACGCGTTTGAACATCATACGTCCGGCCAGTGTTACCTGTTTGCCTTCGAATTCCTCATAATTGTTTAAAATATCTGTGGTGTGATTTGTCACATCGTACTTTGTGATCTGGAACGGATCTTTGCCTCTGCTCTGCAGCTCTGCGAGCTTGTCACGGCGAACCTGTAAGATCTGGTTCAGATCCTGATTTTTCTGCTGTCCGGCCATTTTTCTCCTCCTGTTTTTCTTTTATGCTTAGATATTTCTTTCGATCTTTAATACTTTGTATTCCATCATGCCTGCCGGAGCTTCTACGGATACTTTGTCACCGACCTTTGCGCCGATCAGTGCCTTGCCCAGCGGAGACTCGTTGGAAATCTTGCCCTGCAGACTGTTGGCCTCTGTGGAACCTACGATCTTGAACTCAACTTCCTCGTCAAACTCTTCGTCATGTACTAAAACCTTGCATCCGACATTGATCTTCTCTGTATCTGCCTCGTCCTCTACAACTACTTCTGCGTTTTTCAGAATAGCTTCGAGTTCTTCAATACGGGCTTCGATATCCCTCTGCTCATCTTTGGCAGCGTCGTACTCAGCGTTCTCGGAAAGGTCACCCTGCTCTCTGGCCTCTTTGATCTTTTCTGCTACTTCTTTACGACGAACGACTTTCAGTTCATGCAGCTCGTCTTCAAGTTTCTTTAAACCTGCATAGGTCATTAAATTCTTTTTTTCCATGATTTTGTATACCCTTCTTTCATAGTGCCATTTTCGGCATCATGCTATTATAATATGAACTTGTACCTCTGTCAAGAATCACAATCTCTGAAAAGCCTTGATTTTACTGTATTTCCGGCATGTTAGCCATGTTTAACTTTCCAGAAGTGTGCACAATTCTTCCATGGTGGAAATTTCGTTCGTTCTGGCACGCAGTTTCGCCGAATGCGGGAAGCCTGCGGTATACCAGGCCACATGTTTTCGCATCTCGCGCAGTGCCGTATATTCCCCTTTGACCTCGACCTGCATCCGGGCATGTTTCAGGATCATGGCCTTTACTTCTTCGATCGTCGGACGCGGTTTGTGCTGTCCGGTCTCCATATAGTAGAGGATCTCAGAAAACAGCCACGGATTGCCACGTACGGCACGGCCGATCATCACACCGTCACAGCCGGTCTGCTCCATCAGGGCGATCGCGCTCTCCGGCGAAGTCACATCACCGTTTCCGATCACCGGGATCTGCACAGCTTCTTTGACCTGACGGATGATCTCCCAGTCCGCTTTGCCACTATAGTACTGTTCTCTGGTCCGGCCATGTACAGCCACGGCACTGGCTCCGCAGTCCTCGATGATCTTTGCGATCTCTACAGCATTGATATGGTCGTCATCAAAGCCACGGCGGATCTTGACCGTCACCGGCTTGTCGATTGCCTTTACCACGGCTGTCACGATCTTTCGCACCAGCGCAGGATCTTTTAACAGGGCGGAACCCTCGCCGTTATTGACAACTTTTGGCACGGGACAGCCCATATTGATGTCCAGAATATCAAAAGGACGTTCCTCGATCTGATGTGCCATGGCTGCCATGATCTCCGGATCGGAGCCAAACAGCTGTAAGGACACGGGTTTTTCCCTTTTATCGATTTCGAGGAGTGCTTCGGTATTTTTGTTCTTATAATAAATGGCTTTGGCGCTGACCATCTCCATACAGATCAGACCGGCTCCCTGCTCTTTGCAGAGCAGACGAAACGGCAGATCCGTGACACCGGCCATCGGGGCCAGTACGAGGGGATTGTCCATCACCACATTGCCGATTTTTAACTGTTTCATTCCAGATCCACTTTCTGTTTCAGGATGATCACTTTGTAGAAAAGCTCCAGTTCTTCCAGAAGCTCACGCTTGGATTTCTGGATTTCCTTGATCATCAGACCACTGCCGATCTCATCGTACATATAATCGGAATCCTTTGCTTCTGTTGTAAACTGCAGATTGCCCTCTTCGTCAAAGGACAGCGTCAGCACGCCGCCGATCTCCTCTGTGAATAACACACAGATGATATGCAGCTCGTCCTGAATGGAACGCGGCAGTCTATCAAACGCTTTGTTAAAATAATATTTCTGCTCATAGGCACTGGCACCGCAAAGCACCATCTGTTCTTTTGCCATGTTGTCTCCTTTTTATTCCTGTTATTCGTCTTCCACTACACCATACCGGCACATCCGCCTTTTGACAGACTGCTGCTGTTTTCAGTCATCTTACACATAGCTGTACAGTCCGCGGATCGATACTTCTCCGGCAAAAACCTGTTCTCTTTCGCCGGTATCCTTACGGATGACCAGAAGATTGCCCAGCGCATCAATACCTTCGGCCGTGCCCTCATGCTCATCTCCCGGCTGCAGTACACGTACTTCTTTGCCACGATTTAATAAAAAGCCGTGATACTTGTCGATCAGCCCTGTCAGATCCTGTGTCTGCAGGAAAGTATGATAATTTTCTTCGAAAAGTTCCAGAATCTTTACTACGATATCGGCCCGTTTGACCGGTCTGCCGAGAATATTCCGAAGAGAGGTTGCTTTATCCTGCAGTTCTTCGGGGAATTCCTGCATATTGGCATTGATTCCCGTACCAATGATCACAGAATCGATATATTCTGCCTGCATCGTCATTTCTGTAAGGATGCCACAGATCTTTTTGCCATCAACAACAACATCGTTCGGCCATTTGATCCCGACATCCATGCCGTACAGCTGCTGCATGGCTTCTGCCACGCAAAGTCCCATAACAAGCGTCAGCATCGAAGCTCGGTCCGGCCGGATATCGGGCCTGAGCAGGATGGAAAACGGAATCGACGTGCCAAACGGTGTCACCCAGACACGGCCACGGCGGCCTTTGCCACGGCTTTGCATATCCGCGATCGTTACGCTGCCATCCACAACACCTTCTTCCGCCAGCCGTTTCAGCCAGGAATTGGTCGAATCGATCTCTGACTGATAATACACCTCACGTCCGATCTCGGTCGTATGCAGACGGCTTTTGAGTTCGCTGGCATTTAACACATCCGCGGCCTCCACGATCCGGTAGCCACGGTTTCTGACTGCCTCGATCTCGTAGCCTTCTTCTTTTAACTGATTGATCACTTTCCAGATGGCGGTCCGGGATACACCAAGCGTATCACACAGCTGCTGCCCCGAGACATAGTCATCGGTATTTCTTAAAATCTGCAGGATCTCTGTTTTCATATCTTTCTGCCACTCAAAATGTGATTAAATATACTCACATCGAGATAATGTAAGTTCT
>JAHZHB010000082.1 GCA_019420465.1 Lachnospiraceae bacterium | reverse complement strand
GAGTACGACAGAGCAGATGAAAGAAAGTGTGGCAAAAGCCAAGATGGAAGGCGGCAATCTGGTGATCGTTTCTTTTCACTGGGGTAAAGAAAGGCAGTATACGCCGTTAGAGTACCAGAAGGAGGCCGCCCATGCAGCGATCGATGCGGGTGCCGATCTGGTACTTGGCCATCATCCGCATGTTCTGCAGGGGGTGGAAAAGTATAATGGTCATTATATCTGCTACAGTCTCGGAAACTTCTGCTTCGGCGGAAACAAAAATCCGTCAGACAAGGATACGATGATCTTTCAGCAGACGTTCACATTTGATAAGGGTAATCTGGTCGATGACGATCAGGTGCGTATCGTGCCGTGCAGTCTTTCCTCATCCACAAAGAAAAATGATTACCGGCCGCGGATCCTTAACGGAAAAGAAAAAGAAAGGGTGAAACAGAAAATCCAGAAGATGAGTACCGTTCCTGACAGTATCAGCTGGGAATAGAGATCTGTGAGGCATGCCCGGGAAATATTGACACCCGGGGAAACACTGTGTAAGATGTGAAATATGAACATATTATTTCGTGTGTACAAAACACATGAGCCAGGAAAATAAGAGGAAAATACAAGAGATGAAAAAACAGAAAGTTGCCGCTATGCTGGCTGCCGCCATGCTTGTTACTATGATGTCCGGATGTGCAAAGAAAGCTGATACCGGAGCAGGTACGGTAAAACTGGATCCGGAGCATCCGGTTTCGCTTACGATATGGCATTATTACAATGGGGCGCAGCAGGCGACTTTTGATGCGCTTGTAGATGAGTTCAATGCCACAGAAGGCAAGGATCAGGGAATCTATGTAGAAGGCTACAGTCAGGGCTCGGTATCCGATCTTGAGACAGCGGTAAACAGTGCTATCAAGGGAGAAGTCGGTGCAAAGGATCTGCCGGATATCTTTTCCTGTTATGCGGATACAGCCTATGAAGCACTGCAGCAGGACAAGCTTGCCGATCTGTCGAAATATTTCAGCGGTGAAGAAACAGCAAAATACGTGGACGCCTATATACAGGAGGGACATTTCCACAATGATGATGCACTGTATCTGTTCCCGGTAGCCAAATCCACAGAGATCCTGATGCTGAACAAGACCGACTGGGAGCCGTTCAGCGAGGAAACCGGCTGCACACTCGATGAGCTGGATATGATCGAAGGTGTGATCGATGTGGCCGCAAAATACTATGACTGGACAGATGCAAAGACGCCGGACGTGCCGGATGATGGCAAGGCCTTTTATGGCAGGGATTCCATGTCCAACTATTTCATCCTCGGTATGAAGCAGATGGGACAGGAAATCTTTGAGGCAGAGGATGGCAAGGTTACACTGCATACGGACAAAGAGCTGATCCGCCGATTGTGGGATGATTATTATGTGCCGTATATGAAAGGATATTTTGCCTCCTATGGAAAATTCCGTTCAGACGATGTCAAAACGGGAGATCTGATTGCCTATACAGGCGCAACATCTTCTTCTGTATATTTCCCGGACAATGTGGAGACCGAAGATACGACATATCCGATCGAGTATGTGATCCGCAAAGCCCCGATCATGGAGGGCTGTGAGAATGTGCAGGTGCAGCAGGGCGCCGGTATGGCCGTGACAAAATCGGATGAAGAACATGAATATGCGGCAAGTGTATTCCTAAAATGGTTTACCTCCAAAGAACAGAATATCCGTTTCATCGGAGATTCAGGCTATATGCCGGTGCTGAAAGAAGCCAACAGTGTCGATGCCATGGATGAAGTGATCAAGGCAGATGATCTGCAGGTCAATCAGAAAGCGTATGACTGCCTGAAAACAGTAATGCAGGATTTTGATACGACACATTTCTATACACCAAAGAGCTTTGAAAACGGCTATTCTACGCGTAAAATCCTCGATTATGACCTGTCTGATAAGGCAAAAGCTGACAAAGAAGCCGTAGATGCAGCCATAGCAGCAGGCAGTACCAGGGAGGAGGCTTTGCAGTCATATCTGACGGATGATGCTTTCGACAGCTGGTATATGTCATTTTGTGAAGCTTTGGAAAACGAATCCAGATAAAACAAAGAAAGCAGACGGAAAACACAGATGAAGAAAAAGAAAAAAACATTACTCAGGATCTTTCTTTTACCGATTCTGGTCATTGTATTGTTACAGGGAAGCAGTATTTTTCTGACATTTTTATCCACCGGACTGCAGACCAGGCTGGAAGAAAATATGGTGCGTATGGATCGACATACCGTACAGAACCGGCAGGTTATCCTGAAAAATGATATGATCGAGCACTGGCGTTCGGTATATCACGAAGAAGAATGGCTGAGCCAGAAGCTGGCCGGATTTCTGGAAAGCGAAGCTGTGGATATACAGACATTTCAGCAGTCGGATGAGCTGCAGAAAAGATATCTGACGGATATCTTTGCAGAGCTTGTGGATACTTTGCAGCGTGACCAGACGTCTGGTCTGTTTCTGGTGCTTACAAATACAGCATCTTTTGAGGATGCCTCCACATATCATGGCTTTTTTGTTCGCGATTCCGATCCGCAGTCAAAAACAGCCAATAATACAGACCTTTTGCTGGAACGTGGTGACAAGGAGCTTTCACAGAAAAACAATATTCCACTGGATACCCCATGGTCAACGGACTTTTCTCTGGCAGGTGAGGAAAAACGCAGCGCGGACAACTTCTTTTACCGACCATACCGCGCCGGACGGGAGCATATGGATACGGCTATGGCAAATCTCGGTTACTGGTCCCGTCCGTATGTTCTGGAAGACAGCTATGTGGACAACCACTGGATGATCTCGTATTCCATGCCTCTGATCTATGACAATACTATTTATGGTATTCTGGGATCGGAAATCTCTGTCAGTTATCTGTCGGATTATTTCTCTGTGAAAGATCTGGATGCGGATCTGAATGCAGGCTATGCCCTGATGATACAGGATGAGAACGGACTGTACGACTGCATCGCCGGAAAAGGAACACTGTATGATACGGTGATCAGAGAGCAGGATACCATAAGCTTTCTACCACAGAAGGAAGATGATTTTTGTCAGGTGGAAGGGGTAAGCCTTGGTAAACAGTCAATCTATGGTCTGATCGAACCACTGGATCTGTATGGCAATAATGTGCCGTATGAGGATACACAGTGGGCGATCTGCGGACTGGTAACAGAGGATTCCATCTATGGTCTTGGAAGGGAGATCCTGTTTCATTTTCTGTGTGCGATTTTCCTGACAATGATAG
>JAHZHB010000081.1:15845-21042 GCA_019420465.1 Lachnospiraceae bacterium | reverse complement strand
TTTTCGAGGATTGTATTTATGTGTTTCACTGTTCAGTTATCAAGGTTCTCATCCGCTGTCGAAGTTTGTCTTTCGAAGCAGCTCATTTAATATATCATAGTCACTTCTCTTTGTCAACAACTTTTTTTACTTTTTTCAAAGTGTTTCTGTCGTTGTTCCTGTCTCTTTGCGACAGCTTGTTTACTATATCACTCTGTATTTAATATGTCAACTTCTTTTTTTATTTTATTTCAAAAAAACGTAAAAGTGTCTCTCATATACACAGACAGGCTTATGTGTGCTCTCTGTGCCATACCCCTGTTAATCAAAATGGGGGCTCTGAATCAATTATGGATATACATGGCAATAAACCAGCCAGATGAGCATTCACAGCATTTCACCTGACTGGCATATCTCATCCTGTTATATAATCGGAATCCAGATAAAGCGCTGATGACCTAATCTCGCAGGATCAGGCGGGCCGCTTCTGCCACGGTGGAAACAGGAAGCAGGGTGATCCCCGTCACCTTTTCCACCGTGCTCATACATACTTCCGGCAAAATGACCTGTCCAAATCCCAGCTTTTTGGCTTCGAGTACTCTTTGTTCTGCCATACTCACAGCACGCACTTCTCCGCTTAATCCTACTTCGCCAAATGCCAGGACATCATCCGCTATAGCTCTATCCTTAAAGCTGGATATGATTGCCAGCACGATTCCGAGATCGATCGCCGGTTCTGTCATGCGGATGCCACCAGCTATATTGACGTAGGCATCACAGGAAGAAAGATTCATATTCAGTCTTTTTTCCAGAACAGCCATCAAAAGATTGACCCTGTTAAAATCCGTACCTGCTGCTGTTCTTCTCGGAATGCCGAAACTGCTGTGGCAGACAAGTGCCTGTATTTCTATAAGGATCGGCCGGGTACCTTCCATCGAACAGGCTACGACAGAACCGGAAGCTCCCTGCGGTTTGCCATTCAGCATATATTCTGAAGGATTTTCCACTTCAACCAGTCCTTCGGTCCGCATTTCGAATACACCGATCTCGTTAGTTGATCCAAAACGATTTTTAACTCCCCTGAGAATACGATAGGAAGCATGTCTGTCTCCTTCAAAATAAAGTACTGTATCTACCATATGTTCCAGGACACGCGGTCCTGCCACATTGCCTTCTTTCGTCACATGACCTACGATAAAGATCGTGATATTTAACCCTTTGGCGATCTGTAAAAATACCGAAGTAGCCTCACGTACCTGCGATACACTGCCCGGGGCAGAAGCCACCTCTTCACTGTACATCGTCTGAATGGAATCGATCACGACGATCTCCGGTCTGGTATGTTCGATCGTTTTTCGTATATCTTCCAGATTCGTCTCGCACAGCAGATACAGGGTATCTGCAAATCCGCCGATACGTCCTGCTCTCATACGGATCTGCTGCAGGGACTCCTCACCGGAAATATACAGGACTTTATGTCCTGCTGTCGAAAGATTGCGACACACCTGTAACAGGATCGTCGATTTACCGATACCCGGATCGCCGCCCACCAGAAGAAGCGAACCACGCACGATACCGCCTCCCAGTACCCGGTCCAGCTCCTGCATACCGGAAGATATACGTTTTTCTTCATCCAGAGAAACTTCTCTGAGCGTCACGGGTCTGAGCTCTTTGCCATTGCCTGCACTGTGCGTACCTTTTACCGGTGCCTGTGTTTCCTCCACAAAGGTATTCCACGCTTTGCAGGCTGGACACTGTCCCTGCCATTTAGCAGATTCATAGCCACATTCCTGGCAGAAAAATACCGATTTCCTGGTTTTAGCCATATCTATGCCTCATGTTTTCTGACCAGAATTCTGATCTGATCGTCTTTAACAGTAACCGTCACATGATCGCCCTTTTGTGCGCGGCCGGAAAGGATCTCTTCAGCCAGGCTATCCTCGATCTGTGTCTGAATCTCCCTCTTGAGCGGTCGTGCTCCGTATTTGCTGTCGAAACCTTTTTTGGCGATACGCTCTTTGACAGAAGGTCTGAATGAAAGCTCTATGCCCAGCTGATTTGTACAGCGATCCTGCAGTTCTTTAAGAAGAAGCGTTACAATCTCTTCGATCTCTTCTTTATTCAGTGGTTTAAATACAAGGATCTGGTCGATACGGTTAATAAACTCCGGACGGTATGTATGGCGTACTTCCTCCATCACACGCTCTTTCATCCGTTTATAGTTCTCGGCAGCATCCTCTCTGGCACCAAATCCAAGCCTTTTCGGTTCCTGAATCGCCTGTGCACCGGTATTTGACGTCATGATGATGATCGTCTGTTTAAAATCCACCCTACGGCCCTGAGAATCTGTAATATGTCCATCATCCAATACATGAAGCAGGATATTAAACACATCCGGATGAGCCTTTTCGATTTCATCGAACAGAACGACGCTGTAAGGATTGCGGCGTACCTTTTCGCTGAGCTGTCCGCCTTCCTCATGGCCGACATATCCCGGCGGCGAGCCGATCAGCTTGGATACGCTGTGTTTTTCCATATATTCGGACATATCTACACGGATCATCGCTTTTTCAGAGCCAAAGACCGCTTCGGCAACAGCTTTGGAAAGCTCTGTTTTACCTACACCGGTAGGACCGAGGAACATAAAGGAACCGATCGGTCTTTTGGGATCTTTCAGTCCTGTACGTCCTCGACGGATGGCCTTGGCCACAGCTTCCACAGCTTCACTCTGCCCGATCACACGCTTGTGCAGTACCGATTCCATACGAAGAAGTCTTCTGGACTCCTGCTCCGTGATCTGCTGCAGCGGTATCTTTGTCCAGTCAGATACTACCTCTGCCACATATTCTGCGTCTACACTGTTATGCAGTCCGCTGCTTGCTTTGGCATAACGTCGCTGTAAACGGTGGATCCTCTCCTGCAGCTCTTTTTCCTCCTGCTGGATCTCTCTGGCGAGTTCAAAGTCATCTTTTACAATAGCTTCTTCTTTTTCTGCGGACAACTGATACAGCTGCATCTCTGCTTCTTTCAGTCCTTTGGGGATTTTCACACCGGAAAGGCGAAGCTTGGATGCGGCCTCATCGATCAGGTCGATCGCCTTGTCCGGAAGAAAACGGTCATTAATATAACGCACAGACATTTTGACTGCAGCTTCGATCGCCTCGTCGGTAATCTGAACATTATGATGTTTTTCGTAATACGGGCGCAGGCCTTTGAGGATCTCTATCGTTTCGTCTTCGGTTGGCTCATCTACAGTCACCGGTTGGAAACGTCGTTCCAATGCCGTATCTTTTTCAATGTATTTCCGGTATTCCGTAATCGTAGTGGCACCGATGATCTGCAGCTCTCCACGGGAGAGGGACGGTTTCAAAATATTGGAAGCGTCCATGGAGCCCTCTGCTCCTCCCGCACCAATGATCGTATGCAGTTCGTCAATAAACAGCAGGATGCCCGGATGGTCTGTCACTTCAGCGATAACACGTTTGATCCTCTCTTCGAATTCGCCACGGTATTTGGTTCCGGCAACCATAGCTGCCATATCCAGCACCATCACTCGTTTGCCCGAAATCGTATCCGGCACCGCACCATCGACGATACGCTGTGCAAGACCTTCAACGATCGCTGTCTTACCTACACCAGGTTCACCGATCAGACAGGGGTTATTCTTGGTACGACGGCTTAAAATCTGGATGATCCGGCCGATCTCGGTCTCTCGTCCTACAACTGGATCGAGCTTTCCTGCCGCAGCCATCCGGGTCAGGTCACGACTGTATTTTTCCAGCATGGGGGTACTGCCGCCCTGACTGTCCTGTGTGCTGTTTTTCATTGCCTGCACTTCTTCTCTGGCTTCTGCCATATCCATCCCCATAGCCAGCAGTATATCTGTGTACAGTTTCTGCATATTGATACCCATGGTGTATAAGAGACGGGCTGCCACACAGTCCATTTCTTTCAGAATGGCTAAAAGAATATGCTCTGTGCCGACTTTTTCCTGACGGAAGCTCTCCGCTTCTTCAACGGCATTTTCAAGAATATAGGTGGCACGCGGTGTATAGTCTACTTTTCTGCGTCCCGGACGCTTTTTTTCTGCTGTGTCACCATGTACCAGCTTGTCCAGAAGCTCCAGCAGTTTTTCTTCGGTAACACCGGCATCGTTTAAGATCCTGCCGGCTGTTCCTGTTGGTTCCTGTAGAAGTCCCAGCAAAATGTGTTCCGTACCAAGGGCCGTATGTCCCAGGGACACTACGGCCTTTTCCGCCAGAACCAGAGCCCGTCTGGCAGATGCTGTATATTTATCCTGCATATTTTCTCCTTATTCTGTCATCATTTATATTCGTCATAAATCTCATCCACCATCTGATGGACTTCTTCTTTGGATATATTTTTGCAGAAGGCTTTGGCCAGTGCATATTTAAGATCCGAATGAAGCTCCTGTGTGGCAAACAGCTTGTCTGCGTCGATCGACACAACGGCACCTTTGCGACGGTCGATGGTAACCAGACCTTCGTGTTTCAGTACAGTATATGCCTTGTTTACGGTATGCATGTTGATACCGATACGCTCTGCCAGCTGTCTGACGGAGGGAAGAACTTCACCTTCGTGGAGACTGTCTGTGGCGATCGCCCAGATGATCTGATTACAGAGCTGCATATAAATGGCTTCTTCACTGTTAAAATCGATTTCTATACATTCCAGATACATATTCTCACCGACTTTCTTTTGTTTTATATCTGTTATATTTAAGATAACACAGTGGGCACAAAATGTAAAGTGGGGAATGAGGGCTTCGGGGAGCCTGCGATAGATGCAAAAAAATGACGCTGCCAGTATAAAAAGATCCCCCGCAAAACTGAGGGCGTTTTTGACAGTTTTGCGGGGGATCTTTTTATACTGGCAGCTGTCTTTGATGAGATTGGGAGCAGGCTGCCGGTTTCATTGTATGAGTGAGTGAGGCTATTTGATTTTTGTGAAGTAATTGCCGGTTTTGGACATTTCTACAAGGCCGGCTATGCCGCATTCTACCATATGGCTTACGGCAATGTCGGTGTAGAAGGCCATGTGGGGTGTCATTGTTACGTTTCTAAACTGACGGAGATAGGCCATCTGCTGGTTGCTTAAGATATCGATGCGATGGTCTTCGTGGGCGATGCCGCGTTCTCCTTCGACTACGTCCAGACCGAGGGCACCGATCTTGCCGGATTCGATGCCTTCGATAAGG
>JAHZHB010000081.1:5768-15835 GCA_019420465.1 Lachnospiraceae bacterium | reverse complement strand
CCATCAGTTCACCGCGGGCACAGTTGATCAGGACTACGCCATCCTTCATTTTGGCTATGGTCTGTGTATTTACCAGATGATACGTGCTGTCAAGCAACGGTGTATGCAGGGTGATCATGTCGGCTCTTGCAAAAAGCTCATCGAGTTCTACATATTCGACCATATCCTTTATGGATGCATTCTGATACATGTCATAAGCCAGGATTTTACATCCAAAACCATGCAGATACTGGATCACCTGTGCGCCGATCTTTCCTGTACCTACAACACCTACTGTCATACTGCCGATTTCCCGTCCCTGAAGCCCCTGCAGGGCAAAATCGTTTACCTGTCCTCTCCAGAGAGACTGTTTGTAATTTCTAAGGCACATCAGCATCAGCATGATCGTAAATTCAGCCACACCCGACGGCGGATATGCGGCATTACATACCTGAATACCGATCTCACTGGCATATGCGGTATCTATATGATTGTAGCCGATGGTACGGGTGGAAATGCAGCGCACACCCATGCTTTTCCATGTGTCCAGCAGTTCTTTGTCGATCTTGCCCATACCAAGCATAGTAACGCCTTCACATCCACTGGCCAGAGATGCTGTGTCCGGTCCCGGAATTTCGTCATGCAGGCTGATATCGACTCCGTATTTTTCTGCCATGTGGGAAAAGTCTTTTTTTTCGTCTTCTCTTACTTCATATGCACAGATTTTCATTGTCTTTGTCTCCTTTGTACGCTTTTTGACTTACGCTTTTGCAATCTATTATAATCTTGCTGTATTTTTGCAGCAAGCCGACACATTACCGATATAAAGTATAAAACATTAAACCCCAAAGCATATTTGTATATAAAAAAGCCACCGGCAATCTGTTTTTCAAGCAGATGCACCGGTGGTGTTTTTCATTATTGCCTTACATATCAATACCTGGTTCAACGGATCAGTTTTGATTTCACTGGATTATTTCATATTGGCAAATCGTTCAACAGCCTTTGTAAATTTTTCGATCGTCTGGTCCGGATCTCCGTGTTCAAGACCTTCACGCACACAATGTTTGATATGGCCCTCCAGGACAATCTGGCCGCATTTATGTACAGCAGATTTCACGGCATTCATCTGGGAAAGCACATCTTCGCACGGTACATCCTCTTCAATCATACGGTCGATCGCATTAAGCTGTCCGATAATCTTTTTGATCCGTCTGTGCAGATTTTCACTGTCCATACATTCTTTCATACGGTGTTTTCCTCCCTCATTTACCCTGTCTTTTTATTATCTTGTCTGTTTTGCTTTTTGTCAACCCCGGAAATTACAGTTAAACTGCAAGATTGGCCACAACTCCGACAAATGCAGCGATCGCATACAGAAGAAGAAGTATCCTCAGGTTTTCTTTTTTGTCTGCATGTATTTTCCACAGAACAGCCATGCCAAGACCTGCACCGGAGCAAAGGCCCGCAAGCAGCGACCCGAAGCTGATCTGCTGCTGTACAAATAACTGTGTCAGCGCAACAGATGGACCACAGTTAGGAATCAGACCGATCAGTGCAGCTACAAACGGCTGAAATACACTGCCGTGCAGAAAAATCTTCTGTACTACAGCATCACTGCACATATGCAGTAAAACGCCAAGTACAACGTTGATCACAAGTATAAAACCAAACATTTTCAGTGTATGCATAAGGGCCGGCCTGACAATTCCCTTTTCTTCTTCACAGTGACAATGATCACATACTTTATGAAAATCCGGTTTCTGCTGTTTCTGTTTCCAGCAGGCATCCACCAAAAAGCCTGCAACAATACCGATCACAATCTTGGCAGCAAGGATCTTTAGCATCACCGACCAAAGCTCTGGCTCTGCCAGAAGTATCGGTACTGCCTCATCACTGGTTGCCAGAAATACCGCCAGAAGTGTACCGGCCGAGATCAGATGTGTCGCGTACAGATTGGACGCCGTCACAGAAAAACCGCACTGCGGCACTGCACCCAGAACAGATGCTACACAGACGCTTGCTTTTCTCTTCTGCAATACCTTCTGCACGGATGCATTCTGCATATGATGTTCCACGTACTCGATCAGAAGGTACGCTACAAATAAAAAAGGAAGGATCTTTACGGCATCTGTCACAGCCTCCCATATGCTTTCTATCATCGTTATCCCTCTTTCTTTCGCTGTTTAGTTTATGTTTATATCATACTGTCACAGGTTTTGCAAGCATGGTAGTCGTGAGAAAAAAACTCCTGGCAGACATTTGCTGTTCTGTCAGGAGTTTTCACCTTAACTTTTTTATTGACTTTTATCTGGCATCTTCGATGGCTTTGGCAATATCATGTCTGTAATATTTATTATCGAAATCTACCCAGTCTACAGCCTTATAGGCATTGGCTCTGGCTTCGAACAGATCTTTGCCAAGTGCAGTCACGCCAAGTACACGACCACCGTTTGTTACGATCTTACCGTCTTTGAAAGCACTTCCTGCATGGAAGCAGTAATAGCCGTCTTTATCCTTAAAGTTTTCCAGTCCCTTAATCTCAAATCCTTTGTCATAGGATACCGGATAACCGTCAGAAGCCAGCACAACACATACGCAGGCATTGTCTTCAAACTGCAGATCAATCTGATCCAGGGTACCGTCGATGCAGGCATTAAATACATCAATGATATCATTTTTCATACGCGGCAGTACGACCTGTGCTTCCGGATCACCGAAACGGGCATTGTACTCAAGCACCTTCGGACCATCTTCTGTCAGCATCAGGCCAAAGAAGATAATCCCCTTGAACTCACGGCCTTCTGCTGCCATGGCATCCACTGTCGGCTGGAAAATATATTTCTGGCAGTAGGCATCGATCTCTTCTGTAAAGAACGGACTCGGGGAAAAGTTTCCCATACCACCGGTATTTAATCCCTGATCGCCGTCTTTTGCACGCTTATGATCCTGTGCGGAGGTCATGGTCTTTACAATCTTGCCATCCACATAGGAAAGTACAGAGACCTCACGGCCGGTCATAAATTCTTCGATGACCATCTGATTACCGGCTGTACCGAACTTTTTATCCTCCATAATGGACTTTACGCCCGCTTTTGCCTCTTCCAGTGTCTGACAGATCAGTACACCTTTGCCAAGTGCCAGGCCGTCTGCCTTTAAAACGATCGGCATTTTGGCTGTTTCCAGATATTCCAGAGCTTTCTCGGGATCGTCAAAGGTCTCGTATCCGGCTGTCGGGATATTATATTTTTTCATCAGATCTTTTGAAAACGCCTTGGAGCCTTCCAGGATCGCTGCATTTTTTCTCGGTCCGAATACACGCAGGTCTGCCTTTTCGAATTCATCTACGATTCCGCCTACCAGCGGATCATCCATACCGATCACCGTCAGATCGATCTCTTTCTCTTTTGCAAATGCCACCAGCTTATCAAACTCCATGGCTTTGATATCAACCAGCTCAGCATACTCTGCAATACCGGCATTACCCGGTGCGCAGTAAATCTTGTCTACTTTCGGACTCTGCGCAATCTTCCAGCAGATCGCATGTTCTCTTCCGCCGCTTCCTACTACTAATACTTTCATCATCGACCTCCATGATGTATCTCTCGTACTTTATTTTCAGAAATCAAAAATCAATTTCCACAGGCACAGGAGCAAACCTGTGAACTGTTTCTTTTTGCCCGGACTGACTGCTTCCTGCCCTGTCAGTCTTTACACTGCGCAGGCAGGAAACATCAACATTTATTCAACAATCTGTACCAGATTATTGACCACTCTGACATGCCCGTTAGCGATCAGATCGATCGCTTTCGGCATGATGATCCATTCCGCCTGCTCCATAACACGGCGCTGCAGGATTTCAGGAGTATCGCCCTGTTTTACTTCAACAGCTTTCTGTAAAATAATCGGCCCGGTATCCGTACCGTCGTCCACGAAATGCACCGTCGCACCGGTCACTTTCACACCACGTGCCAGTACGCCTTCATGTACTTTTAATCCATAATATCCTGTTCCGCAGAAAGACGGGATCAGTGCCGGATGAATATTGATGATCTTATTCGGGAAGGCATCTACCATGATCTTCGGGATCACGACCAGACAGCCGGCCAGTACGACGAGATCCGGCGTATATTTCTGCACCGTTTTCAGCAGGACTCTGTCATACTCTGCACGGTCCGGGACATCTTTTCTTGTCACACACTCTGCCGGAATGCCTTTGTTTTTCGCACGTGTCAGCGCGTAGGCATCTTCATTATTACTGATCACCGCTGAAATCTTTACATTTGTGATCGTTCCGTTATCTATGGCATCCATGATGGCCTGCAGATTTGTACCGCCTCCGGATACCAGTACGACCATATTTAACATAAGGTAACTCCTTTTTCACCGGCTTCGATATGTCCGATCACATACGGCGTATCTCCGGCAGCTTTGATGGCTGCCATGGTCTTCTCCACATCGTTTTTTTCAACAGCAACGACCATGCCGATACCCATATTGAAAGTATTGTACATCATCTGCTCTTCTACGTTACCTTTTTCAGCCATCAGTTTAAAGATCGGCGGTACCGGATAGCTGTCTTTTTCGATCACAGCACGGACACCGTCCTTTAACATACGCGGTACATTCTCATAGAAACCGCCACCTGTGATATGGCTGCAGGCTTTGACTGTGATACCGGCAGCTTTGATACTCTTTAAAGCTTTGACATAGATACGGGTCGGTGCAAGCAGAGTTTCACCCAGCGTAGCACCCAGCTCGTCATAATAGGTATCCAGAGACTCTTTTGTGATCTCAAAGATCTTTCTTACCAGAGAAAATCCATTGGAATGTACACCGGAGGATGCCATACCGATCAGCACATCACCGTCTGCGAGATTTTCTCCCGTGATCATGTCTTTTTTATCCGCTACACCTACGGCAAAACCGGCCAGATCGTAATCTTCTTCCGGCATCAGGCCCGGATGTTCTGCGGTCTCACCGCCGATCAGGGCGGCATCGGACTGCAGGCAGCCCTCGGCTACACCTTTAACGATATCTGCGATCTTTTCCGGATAGTTTTTGCCACAGGCAATATAGTCAAGGAAAAACAGCGGCTCTCCACCGGCACAGGCGATATCGTTGACACACATGGCTACGGCATCGATACCGATGGTATCATGCTTGTCCATAACGATGGCCAGTTTTACCTTTGTACCGCAGCCGTCAGTTCCGGACAACAGTACGGGTTCTTCCATTTCTTTGATCTTTGCCAGCGAAAAAGCTCCGGAAAAACCACCGAGGCCACCGAGTACTTCTTCACGCATCGTCTTTTTTACATGTTCCTTCATAAGTTCTACTGATTTGTAACCTGCTTCGATATCTACGCCGGATGTCTTATAATCCATGGATACTTCCTCCTGTTTTTCGTGCTTTATTTCGTATAGTTTTTATATCCTGTTTCCTGCAGCTTTGTATCTTTGGCCACTACCTGATTTTTCATATCTTCGGTATAGGCTTTCAGCTTGTCAAGAAGCTCCGGTTCAGATACAGCCAGGATCTTTGCGGCGAGAATACCGGCATTGGCTCCGCCATTGATGGCTACTGTGGCTACGGGAATACCGCTTGGCATCTGTACGATGGAATACAGGGAATCTCTGCCGCCCAGGGATGTGGTATGCATCGGGATACCGATCACGGGCATCGGGAAAAGTGCTGCGCACATACCGGGAAGGTGTGCGGCCATGCCTGCTCCGGCGATGATGACTTTGATGCCTCTGTCTTCAGCGGTTTTGGCCCAGTCAAAGAAAATATCGGGCTCGCGGTGAGCGGAGATGATCTTCATTTCATAGTCTATTCCAAATTTGTCAAGGATGTCTGCAGCTTTTGCCATTACGGGCATATCGGAGTCGCTGCCCATTACTATTCCTACTTTTGCCATGATGGGGACCTCTTTTCTTAATAAGTTTTGCTTATGAATGGGTTATCAAAGATTATTTCTTCTTATGGTCATTGTAGCGAGTCTTTTCAGGATTGTCAATATACATTCAAAAAAAAGACACATGCCGCCCGATAGCATCATGTGTCTTTTTACCGTATCCTGTTTTACATTTTCTGCATATATCCCTTAGTATCCGGCTTCATCCAGAGGACGGTTGAGCTCTTCTGTCCCCGGAAGGACGAAGCGGCCGTTTCGGATGATGTCGGTGGTGTGGCCATCTTTGTCTTCCACGGTGAGAAGTGCCAGTTCATCATACGGAATGGTGATGTCGGTATGGCAGTTTACATAGGCTTTTGACGGGTCTCTTTTGCGATTCAGGGAAACTTCGTTGTCGCGGGCCACGATTTCTTTTCCATCAGGATTGTAGACAGGAACGTCTTCGGCCCAGCTGTAACAGGTATCTCCCACAGCAAAATGCGGTCCTGTTTTTTCTGCTATAAGGATCGGCATTTTGGCCTCTATGCCATACTGTCTGGCCATGACGTAGGCTGTGGTATTGGTACCGATCGCAAACTCACCGATGGGAAGTGTCTGATGATTGAAGAGCAGATTTTCAAAAATGTATTTCTGATTTTCTGCCGGATCTTCAAAGTTGGCACAGCTGTAGGCTGTTATTTTCCCGTCGGTGAAGGTGAGACTTAAGTCCTTATAGTACAGACTTTCCAGATAAACGCCGGTCACATGAAGGATGCCGTTTGTTCCTTTCAATACCGGAGAGGTAAAGACTTCACCTACCGGGATATTGACATCAGCCACACAGTTTTCAAAGATAGTCTCTTTGTCCGGATCTTTCAGTTTCCAGAGGTTGATCCAGAGATCTGTATGGTTGCCGTTTTTTCCAACAACGTGTACACGGTCACCTTTATCGAGCGTATCGATCATGGTCTGCTGAATCGTCTCATACAGCTTGTAATCCAGTGTATTAACACGAACGGTCTCTGTAAAGATCTTTTCGAAATCCTTACCGATCTCAGGAACCGGATAGGCAATGATCGTAAAGCTTCTCTGATCACCGCGGATATAACGGTTGGTGATCTGGCCAAGCTCATTTTGCATGCGGGTCAGAAGTTTCTGCTGATGCGGTGTGTAGGTAATACACTCCGGCTTGTTTACAGGTACAAAAGTTTCCTCACCGAAGGTGTCCATACAGGCCGGTCCAGCATAGACGGCTGCCTCTTCTTTTACCTTTTCGTATGCCATCTGTGTCACGCGAAGCTTTCTGCTGACAAAGTCCTCATCAAGAAACAGGGCATCATCCATACGATGGTCATAGGTATACTGCGGGTTGGCCGGTGTGGCAACGAATCCGACCCGGGCCACCTGACGGCGGCTGAGTGCATGCTGGGCATACCGAAACATCACAGGTCTGAGTCCCATGGCTGCAAACTGTTTTACAGCGGCACGGATCATACGTTCAAAACCGATCGTATACCGGATCTCCACGGTTTTTTTCTTTGAGAGATCGATCCCGGCATGAACAAACCCCAGACGATAGCCTTCTGTGTAGGTATGTGCCATAGACTCTATCTCCGTCTCAGACAGTGTATTTAAATATGTGGCCACATCGAGCTCGTTTTCTGTAATATATTCGCCATAACGATACAGATAGGAAAGATCACAAAGATCGGCATGCATTACGATATCACTGGCAAACGTCAGTGACGGATCTACCTGTTCACGGATCCGCGTACTGATCATTTCTTCGCTGTAATCGCTGAAAAACCAGTACAGAATATCACGGATTTCTCCCGCAGACGGTACTTCTCCATCGGTAAAGCAGCTGTACACTTCTGCAAACAATTCACAAAGCACGGTCAGATCCCAGTATCTTTTTTCATAGGCGAAAGCAATACAGTGCCGGATCTCACAGTACAGCATCGACAGATACTGTCCCATCTTTTCGCCGAAAGCTTTTACGGCCACGGCAGGATTTGCATAGGATGTTTCATAGTTTTCGGGAAGAATATCGCTGTAGAGTGCCTGATTTCTGTTCTGAAGCTCTTCAAGTGACAGATTTCCGCCGGGAATCTCTTCTTCGCAGATCGGCAGCACCTGGCAGATAAACTCTGCACAGATGGTAAAATAGTCCTGATACTGTTTCGGTACAAGCGTTTCCCCCGGAATCTGGCGGATCCGCTCTGCTACCGGACGCAGTCTTTCTTCCAGTAATTCACTGTTATGCATCACGTAAATTTCCTTTCTTAACATTCTCCTCAATAATATCGGCGATCACCTTGCCGATCGTCTCGGATCCCTCATGGGATATCTCGTTTCTTTTCTCAACCTGGGAACGGACAACATCATGCGCTCTCCAGTCACCGCCCTGATTGGCATGATTTAAAGACAGTGGCTGATAGTTGTCAAGCATTCTGGCAAACTTCGCCTCCGCTGTCTCTTTGGCCTCAAATTCATCCCACAGCTTTCTGTAGGCTCTGCCCTGATCTTCAGGCAGCATGCCATAGATCCGGTCTGCTGCCGCAAGTTCTCTCTCCCGCTGGGACTTTTTAGCCTGTTCGTCATAGGCATATGTGTCTCCGGCATAGATTTCTACCAGATCATGCATCAGCACCATCTGTATCACTTTCAGTACATCGATCTTTTCGTTGGCATATTCCTGCAGCACAAAGGCCATGATCGCCATATGCCACGCATGCTCCGCATCGTTTTCTCTGCGGCTGCCGCCGAGAATATGTGTCTGTCTGAAGATCTGCTTTTCCCTGTCGATCTCCAGAAGAAAATCCAGCTGTTTTTTTAATCGTTCATCCATCAGTGGGGCCTCCCGATACCTTTGTATAGTAGTTTAATTGATCCCGGCCAGATACAGACCGATCCATATCACGGCCAGCAGGCCATTTAAAACAGCGCCAAGTGCTGCATACCTGCTGCTGTAAAATCCCTCATGCAGACCGGAAAGTCCGGTAAAAAAGCCCACCAGAGCCAGTAAAGTGGCCGCCAGTCCAAGTGCTCCGGCTGCTGTCTCACTGATTCCCAGAAAAACCGAAAGAAAAGCGATCAGAATGCAGACAAACGAAATCCCTGCATAGATCAGTGAAATCCGCCCTCCGGTATATCCCTCTTTCCCGGAGAAATTGTATTTATATTTCTTTTTTCGCATGTAATTTTCTCCTTATGACACGCAGGATCACATTGCACAGATATCCCGCAATCGCACCACAGGTGTTCAGAAAGATATCATCCACATCAAAAGCTCCCACATGACTGATCAGCTGTGAGATTTCCACAAAGCAGGTCAAAAGAAATCCGGACAGGATCACCAGACTCCCGTGTTTCCGAAAGACCGGATACATATTCGGCAGGAAAAAACCAAAGGGCATGAAACAGACGACATTTCCGACAAGATTTGTCAGCACCGCTCCCATGCCCAGCTGCTTTCTGTAGACCCAGAATCTGGTAATCTCCCGAAAAAGCTTAAGATTGTAACGATATTCTGTTGTTCCCGCAGTGCGGCCATAGTATTCAGAAAAGAACAGCAGATACATCAGCAGGACAATATAGATCCAGAACAGGATCTTGCTGCCCAAAACGATGTATCTTTTCGTTCTGTCTTTCACCATCTTCCCCCTGTCAGATCCTGTCTCTGCGGCTTAACAGCTTTCCGCCATTGGCGATCAGAAGGATCCCTGTGACGATACCTGTGACCAATGTGATGATACCCACGGTAATATCCAGTGCTCCCGCACCTGTAAGTGTGCTGTGTACTCTGTCTTTCATAGCCAATCTCCTTTACCTGTCTGTGATAGTCTGTTTCATCAGCTTCAGGCCTTTGCCCCATACTGTGCATAGTATGCGTCAATAGCCGCCTTTAATGCATCATCGATCAGGACTTTTCCCTGACACTCTTTGTTGTACAGACGCTCTACTACCTCGGCCATCGTCACAATGGCATTGGTTTCGAAACCATACAGCTCTTTTACTTCATCCAGGGCACATTTGACACCGCCTTTGCCAACCTCCATACGGTCCAGGGATACCATCAGACCGACGATCTCTACATCGGCTGCACCACGTACCTTCGGTACAGTCTCCTCCATGGATTTGCCGGATGTGGTGACATCCTCGATCATAACCACTCTGTCGCCATCCTGCA
>JAHZHB010000081.1:0-5758 GCA_019420465.1 Lachnospiraceae bacterium | reverse complement strand
TCTTCTTTACGGTCGGAGCAGTAACGGATCTCTTTGCCATACATCTCACTGAAAGCGATCGCAGTCACAACACTGAGTGGAATACCCTTGTATGCCGGTCCGAAAAGTACGTCAAAATCATCCCCGTATCTGTCATGGATAGCTCTGGCATAAAATTCACCCAGACGTTTTAACTGGGAGCCGGTCACGTAAGCACCCGCATTCATAAAGAATGGGGATTTACGACCGCTTTTCAGTGTAAACTCACCGAATTTAAGCACATTGCTCTCCACCATAAAATCTATAAAATCACTCTTATACTGTTCCATTGTATGCTTCCTCCTGTGATATTCTGAACTCTGTAGCAGATTTTACCATATCATCCGCAAAATAACAATTCCTGAAATGAAAAGCCACCGGACATTATGGATTCTGCCATTTTGGCAGTTACCGTATGTCCGGCGGCTTTTTCATACCGGATCCATGGATCCGCGTAACTTTATGCAAACAGTGGTTTCAGGCTTTCAGCCAGTTTTTCTTTCTGGGCTTCGGCCTCAGCCAGATCTTTACCCAGTGTGGTAAAGTATGTTTTGATCTTTGGCTCGGTACCGGACGGACGTACAACGACTGTTGCACCACCCTCAAGCGTATAGATCAGTACATTGGCAGCCGGAAGACCTGTCTCTTCCGGTTTTTTATAGTCTACGATCTTAACTACCGCATGACCACCGATCTCGGTCGGCGGATTATCACGAAGTCCCTGCATGATACCAGCCATCTTATCCATACCGGTCAGGCCCGGGAACTCATAGCTGTCTACCTTGTTCAGGTAACGGCCATACTCTGCGTAGATCTCTTCCAGACGTTGTTTTAATGAGCTGCCGATGCTTCTGTAGTAGGCAGCCATCTCACAGATCAGCATGGAACCGATGACGGCATCCTTGTCACGGACATACGGTCCGGCCAGATAGCCATAGCTTTCCTCGAAACCAAAGATAAAGCGGTCTACCTCACCTGCAGCCTCAAGCTGTGCGATCTGGTCACCGATCCACTTGAATCCGGTAAGAACATTGCGCATCTCCACACCATAATGTGCAGCCACAGCATCAGCCAGCGGCGTGGAAACGATAGATTTGACAGCTACAGCCTTTTCAGGCAGCGTGCCCTTTTCGATACGTCCTGCACAGATATAATCTAAAAGCAGTACACCGACCTCATTACCACTGACAAGCTCATAGGAACCGTCCGGACACTTCATGGCAATACCAACACGGTCGGCATCCGGATCTGTCGCCAGCATAAGATCTGCGCCTGTCTCCTTGGCAAGCTGAAGGCCAAGCTCCAGTGCGGCAAAAATCTCCGGGTTCGGATAGCTGCAGGTGGTAAAATAGCCGTTCGGATACTCCTGTTCCGGTACGATCGTTACATCTGTAATACCGATATCCTTTAATACCTGAGTTACCGGTACCAGACCGGAACCGTTTAACGGGCTGTACACCAGCTTTAATCCTGCGCTCTTGCAAAGACCCGGACGTACCTGACGGGATTCGATCGCATCATACAGGGCACGTTTGCAGTCATCACCGACAAAGCGGATCAGTCCCTGTTCCACGCCCTCAGCAAAGGAAATATATTTTGCTCCTGTAAGGACATCTGTTTTCTGGATCTCGGCATATACGATAGCGGCTGCATCGTCTGTCATCTGGCAGCCGTCCGGACCGTAGGCTTTGTAGCCGTTGTATTTGGCCGGGTTATGGGACGCTGTCACCATGACACCGGCATTGCAGTTATAATAGCGTGTTGCAAAAGATAAGGCCGGCACCGGCATCAGTGCGTCATAGATACGGACATGAATGCCGTTGGCAGCCAGTACACCTGCGGCTGTCTTGGCAAAAACATCACTCTTTAAACGGCTGTCATAACTGATCGCTACGGTCTGTGTACCACCCTGGGTTTTTACCCAGTTGGCCAGTCCCTGTGTAGCCTGTCTGACAACATAAATATTCATACGGTTGGTACCTGCTCCGAGTACACCGCGAAGTCCTGCTGTACCGAATTTCAGGGCAACAGCAAAACGATCTTTGATTTCTTCATCGTTTCCTTCAATTTTAATAAGTTCCGGATTAAGATCTGCATCTTCCAGATCTGCGGATAACCAGCGTTTGTATTCTTCCTGATACATTTTTACCACTCCTATCTCATATTCCCATCTTATTTTGTGCAATATCACAAAAACACATCTATACTATACCTGTTTTTTAGGGTGCTGTCAACGAAACTGCTCTGTTTATTTCCGACAAAATAGGCATTCGTTTTTCATCATTTTCTGTCTTTCTTTGACCAGTTCTTACATCTTTGCTATAATGGGTTCATGTTTACCAAAGGAGATCTAAAAATGGAATCTACAGAATCACTGGAGAGGCAGCTTATGCTTCTTAACAGCAAGCCGATCAAGGACCGGCTTTTATCCGATGAAATGTTTGATTTTATCAGTGCCAATATGCTTCCTTTAAAAACGCTGACGGCCTATTATCAGTGTGCGATCATGGAAGTGGAAACCAAATTCCGGGTATTAAATGAGCAGTTTTCCCTGCAGTATGACCGCAATCCGATCGAGACGATCAAGACGCGTCTGAAATCGATGGAAGGGATCTTAAAGAAGCTGCGCAAGAAGGATCTGCCGATCTCGCTTCGTACGATCGAGCAGGAAATCCGGGATATTGCAGGGATCCGTGTGATCTGTTCTTTTGAGAAGGATATTTATCTGCTGGCGGACTGTCTTTTAGAGCAGGATGATATTACGCTGATCGAGCGCAAGGATTATATTCAGCATCCGAAAGAAAGTGGTTACCGGAGTCTGCATCTGATCGTTGAGGTGCCTATTTTTCTGGCGAATGAAAAGCGACAGATGAAGGTGGAGGTGCAGCTTAGGACGATCGCAATGGATATGTGGGCGAGTCTGGAACACAAGCTGCGGTATAAGAAGAATATTCCCGCTGCTGAGGCAGAGGGGTTGTCTGCGGAGCTGAAGGAGTGTGCAGAGACGATCTCGGCTATTGATAAGAGGATGAATGAGATTCATCTGCATATGGATGAGGTTATGGCGGAGCAGGAAAAGAAGAAGGCGCGGAAGTGGCCGCTGTTGCCGGGGATGGAATTGTAAGGATTCTGAAGGACGGTTGTGAAGGACGGACGAAAAAGGAGGTGTGCTGCCAGCCGCATGGATACTGCTGTGCCATCGGCGCTCCGCCTGCGCTGGTCCGAGCCTGTAGTCTCGGACTCGTGCTCGGGAAAGTCGCTTCGATGGCACAGCAGTATCCATGCGGCTGGTAGCACACCTCCTTTTTCTGGTTTTTAGGTACATGCCGCAAAAAGCCGATGTCGAAAATATTTTCGAGTTCCACTCTGTGAAACATCAGGTACCGGTGCATTCTTCCAATGTCTCTCCGTCAAAACTCAGGCATCGAAGTCGGTCTCGTAGATTCCTTCGGGGGTACGCATGGTGAGGATACCGAGGTTGAATTCGTCGTCCATGACCGTGATGTGATATTCGAAGATAACGTCGTTGTCAAATTTAGACAGGAGGACGTAGGCTCCGTTTTCTTTGCCGTCGATCTGGTCACAGATGTCGTTATAGACGTCACTGCCATTTATGGGGCGCGGGTATCCGCTGGCTTTGATTTTCTGTTCTATGAGGGTGTATAATTCTTCCATATTGTTATCTGACTCCTGTCTTTTTTCTGTTACCGGGTTTATCTGGTTTTGTATTTTTTCTAAGTATACGGTATTCCTGCTTTGTCTTCAAGCGCTTTTCTCTGATTCCCCTTGACATTCTTCTGCAAATTGTATACATTTTAGTTGAACACTATTAAGACTTTTTACTGATTTCTCAAGGAGGAATGCACTATGATAAAAGAGATCAAAGACAACGACATATCCCCTGTCACATCAAGCAAGCTGGCGCTGGTGGATTTTAATGCGACATGGTGTGGTCCCTGTAAGATGCTGGCACCGGTCTTAAAGGAGCTTGACGAAGAACGCACGGATATCGAGTTTTTCAGTGTGGATGTGGATGCGAATCCGGTACTGTCTATCACAAACAAGATCCACAGTGTGCCCACACTGATGCTGTATAAGAACGGAGAAGTTGTGGATAAATCCATCGGTTATTCTACCAGAGATGAGCTGGTGGACTGGCTGAACAGCATCTGCTGATCTTGTATACAAAAAGTCCGGCAAGGCCGCGGAATGATTTCCGAAGTTTTGCCGGACTTTTTTTGTGCTGGTTTTATTTCACTGCACCGATCAGATCTGTGATCTTTTCCACATGATGGCGCTGCATATAGGCTTTGATGCCTTCAGCGATCTCTTTTGTCGCGTAAGGATTAAAAAAGTTTGCGGTTCCGACAGAAACTGCCGTAGCACCTGCCAGGATAAATTCGATGGCATCTTCTGCTGTGGCTATGCCGCCCATGCCGATGATCGGGATCTGTACTGCCTGCGCAACCTGATACACCATACGGACAGCGACCGGTTTTACGGCCGGACCGGACATACCGCCGGTTTTATTCGCGAGAGCAAACGTCTTTCGTTCGATATCGATCTTCATACCGGTCAGCGTGTTGATCAGGGAAACAGCGTCTGCACCGCCTGCTTCTGCTGCTTTGGCCATTACAGTGATGTCTGTGACATTCGGACTGAGCTTCATCACTACGGGCTGTCTGGCCACGGCCTTGACGGCCTTTGTGATCGCTTCGACAGCTTTTGGATCCTGCCCAAAAGCAATACCGCCCTCTTTTACATTCGGGCAGGAAATATTGATTTCGAGAAGATCTACCGGTTCATCTGCCAGACGCTCTACGACGCGCAGGTATTCCTCTGTAGAATGTCCACAGACATTGACCATGATCTTTGTATCGTACTGTTTCAGGAAAGGAATATCTCTTTTACAGAATACGTCAATACCCGGATTCTGCAGACCGATCGCATTTAACATACCGCCTGTAGTCTCAGCAACACGTGGTGTCGGGTTTCCCGGCCACGGTACGTCAGCCACACCTTTTGTTACCACGCCGCCAAGTAAAGACAGATCGACAAATTCGCTGTATTCCATACCGGAACCAAAGGTACCGGATGCTGTCATAACCGGATTTTTCAGTTCCACACCGGCAATATTTACTCTTGTATCTATCACAGCTCTACCTCCGTACTCAAAAATACAGGTCCATCCTTGCAGACGCGCTTATTATGCACCTGAGAGTGATCATCCACTTCTGTAGACTGGCAGACACAGCCAAGACATGCGCCGACACCACAGGCCATACGTTCTTCCATGGACACGTAGCAGGGAATATCCTTTTCGAGTGCATAGGCTTTCAGAGCACGGAGCATGGGTTTGGGGCCGCAGGCAAAGATCATATCTGCGTTCAGATCCTTTTCGCGGATCGCATCCAGGACGTTGCCCCTGGTGCCACAGCTTCCGTCTTCGGTAGCGATCACAAGCTTTCCGGCCGCTTCCATCTCGTCTGTCAGAAACAGTTCGTCACGATAGCCCATGACAAGCACCGGATCACCGACCAGCTGTTTGGCGGTTTCCAGCATCGGCGGTACACCGATACCTCCTCCTACGAGAAAAACTCTCTTGTGTTCTGCTTCTTCCATCGGGAAACCATTGCCCAGCGGGCCAAGTACATCGACCGCATCTCCCTCTTTCAGTTTTGCAAACATCTCTGTTCCTTTACCGACCACACGGTAGACCAGACGCAGGCGTCCGCCTTTG
>JAHZHB010000008.1 GCA_019420465.1 Lachnospiraceae bacterium | reverse complement strand
ATGGCTACACCCATGACAAGAAGAAACAGGAATGGCTCGGACCAGGCAGTAGTCGTAATACATAAGATCGTAAAAATCATAATAATTGCTACTGTTAAGATCAACTGCATCTCACTTGCCAGATTTTCCTGTAAAGACTTGTTCTGTACTGCCATTCCTGTAAAACAGCCTTTATCTCCTGCAATGGCTTTTAATTCATCAATGGCTGCGGAAGTGCTTTTTGCTGTATTTCCTTCTTTAAAGGTCACATCCATTACCGCATATCCATCTTTATAATAATCTTCGATGTCTTCTTTATGGATAAAATCTTCGCCAGAGTAAATATTAACAGTACTGTCACACCACAGGATCTGATCCACCCCGTCTACATCTTCCATTCTGTCTTTGTATTGCTTGGCTTCATACAATGTCACATCTTTTAGCATGATACGGGCTGTTCCTGGATAGCCAAACTCATCTTCCATCTTATTTAAACCGATACCTGACTGCGCGGTATCCGGAAGATATTCCGTCAGATCGTAATTAACTTCCACAAATAGCATGGCAACTGCACAGAATATGCAGGCTGCAATAAAAACTGATACGATCCAGTTCTGTTTTTCAATAATAAACCGGGCCAGCTTAATGGACGGCTTTTCACCGGAAGCTTTTTCCTTTTTCCCACGCTTCTTTAAGGGTCCTAACTTGAATTTCTTTTCCATGATCCTAACTCCTCCCTCACATAGATATGTGTTATTTAACGCATAAAAAGAACCATAAACCAGTGGTGTCCGTTCTTTTCCTCATGGGCCATACCCATATATCGATAATATTGTAATGTGTATTTTCTGTCTGACTTTGATGTATATTTACGTCCCGTTACATTCATTATCTTGTCATATGCCTCATCCGTATCCTCGCAGTCCCGCACATATACCTCCAGGCAGGAAGCATTTTTGCGGTAAGGAATGGATGCCAGTGTGTCTTCTATGGTTCCTTCTCCTGTGACCCGTCCGTCTGCATACCCTTTTTCCATAGCTGCCTCCAGACGGCTTTGTGCAATTTTATTTAACTTCATATCCATAATAAAGCCTGCGTACCGGTCATAACTGGTGTGGTTGTCGCCGTCATATTCCCGTTCTCTGTCTGGATATGCGTCAAAATACTGTTCTTTCTTTTCATCCCCCAGCTCACTGAAAAGTTCCTGTGTTATATCATCATAGCAGCCTGCATTATAAGCACCTCCGCCTGTATTTTCCAGCCACTTCGCTGTTTTCAAAGCTCCTGAATCTTCAAATTCATATACTGCATTATCTAAAACCAGCTGTCCTTCGTTCATGCCTCCATCTTCGTGGAAGTAATACCATTCATCTCCCACCTTTTCCCATCCGGTGGCCATGGTCCCGTCTTCCTTCATATAGTAAAAGCGGCCGCCGGTATAGAGCCAGCCAATGTATGCCGTACCATCTGTTTTTTTCCAGTACCAGTTCCCGTCAAGATTTACCCAACTGCCATTTGGCTCTGCTGCATATACTGCATTTGCCGGTCCCGCTGCCAGAAAAGCGGCCATCATAATTATAGAAATAGGATATAACCTGCTTCTGCCTTTCATCCTCTCATCTCCTGCTGTCTTTAAAACCTCTGTTTTCCATTATTGAACTCTATATTTGTTAATTGACATTTGTTCATTTATTAACTATAATGGATTATACTAACTAATGGTGAAAACAACAATGATTAATTTTAATTCTTTTGTTTATTAATCGACAACATTGTAGTATATGTTCATAAACAAAATATTAAAATACTGTAAACAAATCCGAGAGAACATCACATACAAAAAGGGGGAATTTCTTATCATGAGTACAGAAGCAGTAGATCGACGGGTACGGCGTACCAGAAAGCAGCTGCGGGAATGTCTTGTTACTTTATTAAAACAGAAAAAAGTGCAGGATATTACTGTCCGTGAGCTGACCGAACTGGCCGATCTGAACAGAGGAACTTTTTATCTTCATTATAAAGATGTATTTGATCTTCTGGAAAAAACAGAAAGCGAGCTTTTAGACGATTTTAATCAACTGGTCATGAAACATGATGCAGAAGATCTGAAGAAGCATCCTTACGGTATTTTCGTAGAAATTTACACACTGGCCTATGACAATGCAGACCTGGTAGAAATATTATTAGGTGAAAACGGTGATTTAAACTTTCTGAACCGCTTAAAACAGCTGATTCGTGATAAATGTCTTCACGACTGGATGGAAGTATTCCGCGCCGGAAATCCAGCTATTTTTGATGCCTACTTCTCTTTCATCGTATCCGGCTGTGTAGGACTGGTGCAGTACTGGTTAAAGACAGGCATGAAAGAGACACCGCAGCAACTGGCACGACTGACCGAGCAGGTGATCCGTAAAGGCATCGGTGTGCTGGATACAGATCCTTTTGCGGATATAGAAAATGTACGTTCCTGATCCAGTCTATATTATTATCAATATATTGATAATATACGATTGCTTATATTTTGTTGTATACTGATGATATTCTGAGAGTATATTACACCAAATGAGGAGAAAACAGATGAACTACGACGATTTATTCAGAGAAACTGCCTGTGTACGTATAAAAAAAGGAACCGGACGCACATTAAAGGCCGGCGGCGCCTGGATCTATGACAATGAGATCGACACTATTTCCGGTGATTTTGAAAATGGCGACCTGGTCACTGTGGAAGATTTTGACGGCTATCCTTTGGGACATGGCTTTATCAATACAAGCTCCAAGCTGACCGTACGCATGTTATCCCGCAAAAAAGATACTGTGGTCAATGAAGATTTCATCGAACAGAGAGTCCGCACTGCCTGGGAATACAGAAAAGCTACTACTGATATCTCCAGCTGCCGCGTGATCTTCGGCGAAGCAGATTTTCTGCCTGGTATTGTCATCGATAAATTTGAAGATGTTTTAGTAGTAGAGTCCCTGGCACTGGGCATTGACCGCTTAAAGCCGGTGATCTTAGATAAATTAAAGAAAGTCCTGGCAGAAGACGGTATTTTAATCCGTGGCATTTATGAGCGAAGCGATGCAAAAGTCCGCCTTCAGGAAGGTATGGAGCGCTTCAAGGGCTTTATTGGTGAACCATTTGATACCAAGGTGGAGATATGTGAAAATGGCGTTCACTACATCGTAGACGTAGAAGACGGCCAGAAAACCGGATTTTTCCTGGATCAGAAATACAACCGTCTTGCAGTACAGAACCTGTGCCG
>JAHZHB010000080.1 GCA_019420465.1 Lachnospiraceae bacterium | reverse complement strand
TTGCCGGATCGCAATGTATATGAAAATGTGGCCTTCGCTCAGAGAGTTATTGAGCGTCCGAACCGGGTGATCAAAAAGCGTGTGCCGGAGATCCTGACGCTGGTCGGTCTGGCTGCCAAGTATAAATCTCTGCCGGATGAGCTGTCCGGTGGTGAGCAGCAGCGTGTGGCCCTGGCCAGAGCTCTGGTCAATCGTCCGAATCTTCTGCTGGCCGACGAGCCGACAGGTAATCTGGATCCGACCAATTCCATAGAGATCATGCGTCTCCTGGAGGAGGTCAATGAGAGGGGAACGACGGTTCTCGTGGTTACACACAACAGAGAGATCGTCAATGAAATGAAAAAGCGTGTTATTACACTGAAAAACGGTGTGATCATCAGCGATGAACAGGAGGGTGGTTACATTGAGGATTAGTACAATCGTATATGCCTTTAAGCAGGGCTTTAAAAATATCTGGAACAATCTGATGTTTTCCGTGGCCTCTATCGCTACGATGAGTGCCTGTATCTTTCTGTTTGGTCTGTTCTTCTCTATAGTGGTCAATTTCCAGTATATTGTCCGCAATGCCGAGTCAAATGTCACGATGACGGTATTCTTTGATGAAGGACTCGATCAGGGACGTATTAACGAGATCGGCGAAGAGATCAATGCAAGAAACGAGGTAGTACAGGTCAATTATATTTCCGCACCGGAGTCGTGGGAGTCTTTCCGTGATGAGTATTTCAAGGGTTCTGAGGCAGCCGCAGAGAGCTTTCAGGGAGACAATCCGTTAGCCAAACTGTCCAGCTATGAGATCTATGTGGATCAGATCGAAAATCAGGACGAGCTGATCAGCTATATTCAGGGCCTTTCCGGTGTCCGTGTAGTCAACAGTTCAGAATCTGCCACACAGACGCTGAGTACATTTAACAAGCTGCTTGGCTACGTATCCGCTGCGATCATTATTATTCTGCTGGCGGTATCCATCTTCCTGATCAGCAATACGATCTCTGTCGGTATTTCTGTACGAAGTAACGAGATCGCTATCATGAAACTGATCGGTGCGACCAACTTCTTTGTCCGTGCGCCGTTTACGATCGAAGGTCTGCTTCTGGGATTGGTTGGTTCAGCGATTCCACTTGGACTGGTATATGTTCTCTATGGCAAAACAGTTAGTTTTGTGCTGACCAGATTCCATATTCTGAATGATATCGTACAGTTCCTGGATGTAAAGCAGGTGTTTGCCGTGCTTTTGCCGGTGGGTCTGGTCCTGGGTATCGGTATCGGCTTTGTGGGCAGCCGGTTTACGATCCGCAAACATCTGAAAGTCTGAGAAAAAGGATGTTCAGACGCGCAGTTGTCTGGTATGATAAAAGAGCAGGTGTTGTTACCTGCTCTTTTGCATATATATAGACGTGCGAAAAGAAAAGTGTGAGGTACGATATGAAAGAAGAAAATTCCAAGTTTTTTAAAGGACTGGTCGTTGGACTGGTGATCGCTATCCTTGTGTGTGCCGGTATCCTCGGGGTGCGTCAGGTTACACAGAGCGGTGTAGCACCGACGGACGCGATCACGCAGAAAAAGATCAGACTGATCGAGAGTCTGGTCGATGAGCATTATCTGGAGGAGGTCGATGAGAGCAAGCTGACAGACGATATGCTCAAAGGTCTGATGAATGGTCTGGATGATGATTATGCAGCGTACTATACAGCGGACGAATATAAAGAGATCATGAATACGACACAGGGAGATTACCGTGGTGTGGGTATGATCATGCAACAGTATGCCGATACGAAGGAAGTACTGATCGTAGGTGTCTATGAGGGTACACCGGCAGAAACAGCCGGGATAAAGGCGGGAGATATTCTCGAAGAGGTGGACGATATGGTCTGCACAGAAAATGATCTGAACGTCATCGCAGCAGCGATCAAAAACGGTGAGGGCGATACTGTACATATGAAGCTGCGCCGTGATGATGAGGAGTATGAGGTCGATGTGGAAAAAGCAGAGATCGAGGTGCCGGTCGTAGGCGGGAAAATGCTGGAGGACAATATCGGTTATATCCAGATCGCGCAGTTTACCAGCCTGACTTCGGACCAGTTCGCAGAGTATTACAAACAGCTTACCGATGAAGGTATGACATCGCTGATCGTGGATCTCAGAAACAATCCGGGTGGCCTGCTGGACAGTGTGGTAGACACGCTTCGCCAGATCCTGCCGGAGGGTATGATCGTGTATACCCAGACCAAGGACGGTACAAAGAAAGAATATACCTGTGAAGGGGAGACACCGATCAGTATACCGCTGGTGGTTCTGGTCAATGAAAATTCGGCCAGTGCATCCGAGATCTTTGCCGGAGCCGTACATGATCATGAGATCGCTACGTTGGTGGGAACAAAGACTTTCGGTAAGGGTATCGTACAGCAGACGTTTCCGTTTACCGATGGAAGTGCGATAAAGATGACGATCGCAAAATATTATACACCGAATGGTGTCTGCATCCACGGCGAAGGGATTACACCGGATGTGGAAGTCGAATTTCCGGATGATGCCACAGAGGATTTACAGCTGAATAGAGCTGTTGAACTTGCAAAGGAAAAGGCTTCCGGCGCAACAGCAAAGTAAAGCTGGTCATAGCAGGAAATTACAGATAAAAGCTGTTCAAAAAACAGCTTTCTCAGAAATAAAGTATCAAAAAGAATACCATGTTTTGACGATGTGAGGATTGACATATCGGCGGAACATGGTATAATTTACCTCATAAAACTTTTATACATAAAAGCATAAAAGTACTAAAGGATAGCATGGAAAAGAGAAGGAGAAATGTTATGAAAATGAAAAAAGTAATGGCCCTGACAATGGCCGCAGCAATGGCACTGGGAATGACAGCCTGTGGAAGCTCATCTTCCGCTGCTACAGGTTCTTCGGCAGCATCTGCAGCAAGTGGAGTATCCACAGCTTCTGCAACAAGTGCAGCAGAAGAAAGCACAGCATCGGCTTCTGCTGAGGCAAGTGCAGCAGGAAGCGAGACAGCTTCTACAGACGGTAAGACCTATACGATAGGTATCTGCCAGCTGGTACAGCATCCGGCTCTTGATGCAGCTACAAAAGGCTTTGAGGATGAACTGAAAGAAAAGCTTGGTGACAGAGTGACTTTTGACGAGCAGAATGCAGCCGGTGATTCCGCTACATGCTCTACGATCACCAACCAGTTTGTATCCAGCAACTATGATCTGATCCTTGGTAATGCAACAGCTTCTCTGCAGGCTGCTATTGCAGCTACCAGTGATATTCCGATTCTCGGTACATCTATCACAGACTATGCAACAGCTATGGATATTTCTGACTGGACAGGTAAGACAGGTATCAACGTTTCCGGTACATCAGATCTGGCCCCGCTGGATCAGCAGGCAGATATGATCCATACACTGTTCCCGGATGCCAAGAATGTCGGTATCCTGTACTGCTCCGCTGAGCCGAACTCCAAATACCAGTCTACAGTGATCACAGGATATCTGCAGGATATGGGTTACACGGTAACAGAGTATACCTTTGCAGACTCCAACGATGTATCACAGGTTACACAGTCTGCCTGCGGCGCATCGGATGTACTGTATATCCCGACAGATAACACAGCTGCCTCCTGTACAGAAGCTATCAACAACGTAGCTGATCCGGCAGGTATCCCGATCGTTGCCGGTGAGGAAGGTATCTGCAAGGGCTGTGGCGTGGCTACACTGTCTATTGATTACTATGAACTTGGTAAAGCTACGGGTGATATGGCTTACGATATCCTCGAAAATGGCGCAGATATCTCCAACATGGATATCCAGTTTGCACCGAACGTTACATACGAGTACATGGCTGACAGGGCAACCAAGCTTGGCCTGACCATTCCGGAAGACTATGTAGCCATCGAGGCTGAATAAATTCCCTGTAAATAAAGGAAGATAACCGTTATGACGTATTTAGCATCTTTAAATCCCTTAAATCTGCTGGCAGCCCTTCCGGGCTGCGCAGCACAGGGGCTGATCTGGGGTATTATGGCCCTTGGTGTATTTGTAACGTTCCGTCTGCTGGATTTTGCCGATCTGACTGTAGACGGATCTTTTGCTACCGGTGGTGCGGTGACGATTGTACTGACACTGGCCGGTGTGCCGGTCTGGGCAGCACTTCTTGTCGCTGTGGCAGCCGGACTGCTTGCCGGTTTTGTGACCGGACTCCTGCATACGAAGCTTGGCATCCCACCGATTCTATCCGGTATTCTGGTACAGATCGCTCTGTATTCGATTAATCTGCATATCATGGGCATGTCGGCAAATAAAGCAATCAACGTCAACAATTATACACTGCTGATCAGTGCGAGAAATATCGTGCTGGCGATTATTGTAGCGGCTGTTGTTGTTGCCGTACTGATCGGGCTGTTGTACTGGTTCTTTGGTACAGAGATTGGTTCTGCGATCCGTGCAACGGGTTGCAATCCGTCCATGAGTAAGGCCAATGGTATCAATATCAATACGATGAAGGTGCTGGCGCTGGCAATTTCTAATGGTATTGTCTGTCTGTCAGGAGGCCTGATGGCACAGTATCAGGGATATTCTGATATCAATATGGGCCGTGGTGCCATCGTTATCGGTCTGGCTGCGGTTATCATCGGTGAAGTTTTTGGTAATGCGATCATTGGAAAACGTATGAATTTCATGTTGCGTATGCTGTTTGTGGCACTGGGCGGTGTGATCTACTATATTGTTATCGGTATCGTTCTGTGGCTGAAGCTGAATTCCAACGACCTGAAGCTCTTTACCGCTGTGATTGTTGCTATTTTCCTGGCTGTGCCGTATCTGCGGGCAGGAAAGGCAAGCTCATTTGCCAAGGCAGCAAAAAATTCACAGGCTGTTTTACAAAATAGGCAGGCAAAGGAGGAGAAGTAGTATGCTGGATATTATCGATGTACACAAAACCTTTAATGCCGGTACGATCAATGAGAAAAAGGCACTGTGCGGAGTAAATCTTCATCTGGACGAGGGAGATTTCTGTACAGTGATTGGCGGTAACGGCGCCGGTAAATCAACGACTTTGAATGCACTGGCCGGTGTGTGGCCGATCGATCAGGGGGCAATTCTGGTGGACGGTATCAATGTGACCGGTGAGCCGGAATACAAGCGTGCGGCGTATCTTGGCCGTGTATTTCAGGATCCGATGACAGGTACGGCGGCGACGATGGAGATTCAGGAGAATCTGGCAATGGCTGCCCGCCGTGGCAAGAAGAGAACGCTTGGCTGGGGTATCAGCCACAAAGAGAAGGAAGAGTACCGGGAGATGTTAAAGATCCTGGATCTGGGACTGGAGGATCGCCTGACGAGCAAAGTTGGTCTGCTGTCCGGTGGCCAGAGACAGGCGTTGACACTTCTGATGGCAACACTGAAAAAGCCGAAGCTGCTGCTTTTAGATGAACATACAGCGGCTCTGGATCCGAAGACGGCACAGAAGGTGCTGAAGGTGACGGATCAGATTATTTCGCAGCATCATCTGACAGCACTGATGGTTACACATAATATGAAGGATGCGATTGCGCATGGCAACCGTCTGATCATGATGCACGAGGGACGGGTGATCCTTGATATCTCCGGAGAGGCAAAGAAAAAGCTGACGGTGGCAGATCTGCTGCATCAGTTTGAGGTGGTTTCCGGGGAGGAATTTGCAAACGATAAGGCTATATTGGCGTAAAACGGGAAACGCTGCAGACATTTGCCTGACATTTTATAAAAAGCACAGAGAGACAGTGGTGACAGAGTAATTGCCGCCATTGTCTCTCTGTGCTTTTTAAAGGGACGGAACAAACCCGAATCAGGATATAGGAGAAATTATGCAAAGTGATAGTCAAAAATGGCAGTGGTGTAAATAAGACTAAAAATGTATAATTGTGTTTGCAAACAGGAGGCGATGATACTTGGTAAAGAACATACAAAAGAGTAAAATATTTAGTAAGAGAGAATTATTTAATCTGATCTGGCCGCTTCTGGTAGAACAGCTTCTGACAGTGTTGGTTGGTATGGTGGATGTCCTGATGGTTGCTGTGATCGGAGAGGCAGCAGTTTCAGGTGTTTCCCTGGTAGATGCAGTAAACAACCTGATAATTCAGGTGTTGTTTGCATTAACAGCTGGCGGAACAGTGGTATGTGCACAGTATATTGGCGCTGAGAATCAGGAAAAAGCAGGGAAAACGACAGCGCAGCTATTGGTTCTGACTTCTTTTTTGACAGCCTGTGTGATGCTGTTTTTTATAGTCGGAGGAAACGGACTGTTACGTCTGTTGTTTGGTAAGGTGGAACCTGCAGTTTTGGCAGATGCCGGTATATATCTGCGGATTACTGCAATTTCTTTTCCTTTTCTGGCCATATATCATTCTGCGGCTGCTGTGTTTCGGGCAGAAGGGAATACACGGATTGCAATGCTGTTTTCACTGTTTATGAATGGCGTGAATATCGTGGGAAACGCGATTTGCATTTTTGTTCTGAAAATGGGGGTAGAGGGTGTTGCCATACCGACATTGATCGCCAGAATATCAGGGGCTGCGGGCATGCTTATAATGCTGGAAAAGAGTAACAGCAGGGCGAAGATACAGAATATAAAGGCATGCATACCAGATTATATGCTGATGAAAAGAATATTGCGGATCGGTGTTCCGAATGGTGTGGAGAGCAGTGTTTTTCAGTTTGGTAAACTGATGCTACAGAGTCTTGTTTCCACACTTGGTACGGCTTCTATAGCTGGTTTTGCTGTAGCCTCTAATCTGGTTACATATCTGTACTTACCGGGAAATGCACTTGGAGCAGCTACTCTCACTGTGGTGGGTCAGTGTTATGGTGCAGGGGAAAAGAAACAGGCAAAACAGTATATGAAGCTTTTACTTTTACTGAATTATGCTTTGCTGGTTGTGATCTGTATTATTATGTTTGCAGGAAGATGGCAATTTATTGGTGCATATCATCTGACCGGTGAATCTGCGCTGTTGGCGGGCAGACTTCTCACTGCTCATACTATAGCTATGGTGCTCTGGCCAATTGGTTTTCTATTGCCATATTATTTCAGAGCTATCGGTAAAGCAACATTTACTATGATCGTAGCGCTCCTTACCATGTGGAGCTGCCGCATCGGACTTGCCTATATCTTTATTAAAATCCTGCACATGAGTGTTCTCGGCGTATGGTATGCCATGTTTATGGACTGGCTCGTGCGGTTTATTGTATATGTGATTGCTTTTTTTCCTGAAAGAAAAGGTTAAATTATTTTTAATGACATATATAGGAGGCTGGAAAAAGGAATGACAGAGAAAGGTTTGCAGCTTTTCTGGTTAGAATCCTTTATTTTCACTGCAAACGCTGAAAAATAGTGTATAATAGACACAGCATACAGAGTCTGTCTGCGTATCTGATACTTATATTTTCATCAGGGAGGATTTTTATATGTACAAAATAACCACAGATAATACAGCTGATCTGCCATATGAATATTATAGAGAAAAGGACATTGATTTTCTGTTCTTACCGTACACGTTGGATGGGCAGCAGTATACGCTGGAAAATGAGCTTCCGGTGGCGGAGTTTTACAGCCGGATGCGTGGTGGCTCTATGCCGACAACTTCGCAGTATAATGCAGATGCTGTGGAGGCACTCTGGGTACCGTATCTGGAAAAAGGGATGGATATTCTGCATATCGCCTTTTCTTCCGGCCTGAGTGGCAGTTACAATTCCAGCCGTCTGGCTGCGGAGGAGCTTCGTGAGAAGTATCCGGAGAGAAAGATCCTCGTGGTGGATTCATTGAGTGCTTCCATGGGTGAGGGACTTCTGGTCTGGTATGCACAGAATCTGAAAGAAGCAGAAAAAAGTATAGATGAGGTTTATGAATGGCTGGAGGCAAACAAGCTGCATCTTGGCCACGTTTTTACCGTGAAAGATTTGTTCCATCTCTACCGTGGCGGTCGTGTGTCGAAGGCTACAGCTATTCTTGGAACAATGGTAAACATCAAGCCTATGCTGCATGTGGATAATGAGGGGCATCTGATCAATCTGTCCAAGGTCAGAGGAAGAAAGCGTTCGGTATACAAGCTGCTGGATATGATGGACGAACGAATCGGTTCCTATAAAGATAAAAATCCGATGTTTATGATCAGCCACGGGGACTGTATCGAGGATGCCAGGATTATAGAGGAGGAACTGCATAAAAGATATCCGGACAGTGAGATCATGGTCAATTATGTAGGTGCTACGATCGGTGCACATTCCGGTCCGGGAACGCTGGCGCTGTTTTTTATGGGAGACTACAGATAGAAAAAAGGGAGGCCATCCACACGGATGGCCTTTAGAAGGAGAAAAAGTATAAAAAACAACATATATATGAAACTGTAGAATAAAATCCTGCAGTGTTGCTGGTATGTGAAGCTGGATGATGTCGGCAGTGTATCGATCTGCCGGAGTGGCTTCCTTTTGTTGATGGTTACAGTGTAGAAAATAAATGTGTTGAAGTTGTGTCCTTCAAATGAAAGAAATGTGATAGTGTATGGAAAAGTACAGAACAAACATTCGGGTTGTTCTGTACTTTTTTCTATAGGAATGATATAGTGAAAAGGAACGAAATGAAAGATCAGTTGCAGTCAGGAGACAAAGGCTATGGATAAATTTATTTTACATTCAGAATATGCTCCCACCGGTGACCAGCCGCAGGCGATCGAAAAGCTGGTGCAGGGATTTAAAGAAGGTAATCAGTTTCAGACGTTGCTTGGTGTTACCGGCTCCGGAAAGACGTTTACGATGGCAAATGTGATCGCACAGCTGAATAAACCCACGCTGATCCTGGCGCATAATAAGACGCTGGCGGCCCAGCTGTATGGCGAGTTTAAAGAGTTTTTTCCGGAAAATGCGGTGGAGTATTTTGTCTCCTACTATGATTACTACCAGCCGGAGGCCTATGTGCCGTCAACGGATACGTATATTGCCAAGGATTCTGCGATCAATGATGAGATCGATAAGCTGAGGCTGTCGGCTACCGCAGCGCTCAGTGAGCGGCGTGATGTGATCATTGTTTCCAGTGTATCCTGTATTTACGGCATCGGCAGTCCGGATGATTATCAGAATATGATCATTTCTCTGCGTCCGGGCATGTTAAAGGACAGAGACGAGGTGGTCCGGGAGCTGATCGATATCCAGTATGACAGAAATGAACTGGATTTTCATCGTGGTACATTTCGTGTACATGGTGATGTGCTGGATATTTTTCCGGCAGATGCCTCAGACAAATTTATCCGTGTGGAGTTTTTCGGGGATGAGATCGACCGGATCACAGAGCGGGATGTACTGACGACTGAAGCCTTAAGTCAGCTCAATCATGCGGCGATCTTTCCGGCATCCCATTACGTTGTGGCTCCGGAAAAGATCAAAAAAGCTGCGCAGGAGATCGAGGAAGAGCTGGACAGCCAGGTGAAGTACTTTAAGAGTGAAGATAAGCTGATCGAGGCGCAGCGTATCTGGGAGCGTACAAACTTTGATATGGAAATGTTAAAAGAAACGGGATTCTGTTCCGGCATCGAGAATTATTCCCGGTATTTTTCCGGTCTTGCGGCAGGAGAACCGCCGTATACGCTGATCGATTATTTTAAGGATGATTTTCTGATCATTGTGGATGAGTCCCATATTACGCTGCCGCAGGTGCGTGGTATGTACGCCGGAGACCAGTCCAGAAAGCGGACACTGGTGGAGTATGGCTTCCGTCTGCCGTCTGCACTGGACAACCGTCCGCTGAATTTTGAAGAGTTTGAGCAGCGTATCGACCAGATGATGTTTGTATCGGCTACGCCGGGAGACTATGAGGCAGATCATGAGCTTCTGCGCGCGGAACAGCTGCTTCGTCCGACCGGACTTCTTGATCCGAAGATTGAGGTGCGGCCGATCGAGGGACAGATCGATGATCTGATCGGTGAGATAGGAAAAGAGATCAAAGCGCATAACAAGGTACTGGTAACGACGCTGACCAAGCGCATGGCGGAGGATCTGACGGATTATATGAAGGAAGTCGGCATCCGTGTGCGGTATCTGCATTCGGATATCGATACACTGGAGCGTGCAGAGATCATCCGCGATATGCGTCTGGATGTATTTGATGTTCTGGTCGGTATCAACCTTTTGCGAGAGGGTCTGGATATTCCGGAGATCTCGCTTGTCGTGATCCTGGATGCGGACAAGGAGGGCTTCCTGCGTTCGGAAACCTCTCTGATCCAGACGATCGGCCGTGCGGCCAGAAATGCACAGGGGCATGTGGTGATGTATGCGGATACGATCACAGATTCCATGCGTGCAGCGATCGATGAGACAGAGCGGAGACGTACGCTGCAGCAGGCCTATAATGAAGCCCACGGCATCACACCAACAACGATCAAAAAGGCAGTCCGCGATCTGATCAGCATCTCCAAAGAGGTGGCAAAGACCGAAAAGAAACTGGCCAAGGACCCGGAATCCATGGACAGCAAAGAGTTAAAGAAGCTGATCGGCGATGTGCAGAAACAGATGATGCGTGCAGCGGCCGACTTGAACTTCGAGGCAGCAGCCGAGCTGCGTGACAAGATGATCGAGCTGAAAAAGGCGCTGGATGACCGGGATGAGTAACATACCGGGTCACATTCGAAACTGGTGAAATTGTATATAGAATATGAACAACTGGCACGATTATAGGAAAAATCTATAGATCGTGCCAGTTTTTATGTATTGGCGGGAAAATGAGACTCCGTGCTAGTATAAGGGCACGCAAGGGAGGAAACAAAATATGCAGGTAAAGAAAAAGAGATACCGTTGCTGTAAAGATATGTGTTGGCGAATGTATCGTTAAGTCAGGACAGAAAGAGAAGCCAGCACATCGTTATGGCCGTTTAAAAACTTTGTACCACTGTGGATCACCAGATCAGCACCCAGATCCAGCGGATTCTGAAAATACGGAGATAAAAACGTGTTATCTGCGATCAGTAAAAGTCCATGCTCATCTGCCAGTTTTTTCATTGCACGGATATCGGTTACAGACATTGCCGGATTGCTGGGTGTTTCAATATAGAGCGCTTTGGTCTGCGGGGTGATCTTTGCACGTGTTTCTTCTATATTTGATGTGTCTGCATAGGAGAAAGAGTATCTGCTTTGTATGTCATAGGTAAATCCTCCTGAAATCTGTTATAAAAATCATATGACTCATCCTACCATGGGAAAAAGAAAGGTGTCCAATATCGAAGATGGATAAGCAGCTATAGCTACAGACTATGGGAATGAAAACTATAATAAAAAAAATTACAAAAATATTTCAAAATTCCCTTGACACATGATAGGGGTGGTGCTATTTTATAGCTAGATGTTAGCACTCCAATTAAATGAGTGCTAACAAACAGAAGAAGCGAAAGGAGGCGCCGGCATGGAGCTGAGCGAGAGAAAACAGAAAATTCTGGATGCGATCATCCGCACATATCTCGAGACAGGCGAACCGGTGGGCTCCCGTACGATATCCAAATATACCGATCTTAACTTAAGTTCCGCTACGATCCGTAACGAGATGGCGGATCTGGAGGAGATGGGGTATATCGTACAGCCGCATACCTCGGCAGGCAGGATTCCTTCCGATCTGGGTTATCGCCTGTATGTGGATGAGATCATCCGCAGCAAGGATCAGGAGGTCTCCGAGATCAAACAGATGATGATCAATAAGACAGATCGCATGGAAAAGATGCTGCAGCAGGTCGTCAAAGTCCTCGCATCCAACACCAATTATGCGACCATGATCACCGGACCGAGCCTGCATAATACAAAGCTGAAATTCATCCAGCTGTCCCGTGTACACGAGATGCAGCTTTTAGCCGTGATCGTCAGCGATGGCAACATCGTTCGCAACCAGATCATAGATCTTGAGGAACCGGTCGATGAAGATCAGCTGTTAAAGCTTAATCTTCTGCTAAATACCCGACTGAACGGTCTGACCATTGAGGAGATCAGTCTTGGCCTGATCACCAAGATGAAAGAAGAGGCCGGTATTCACAGCGGAGTGATCTCCAGTGTTGTGGATGCTGTAGCGGATGCGATCTCCACGGAAGAGGATGAGGTTCCGGTATACACAAGCGGAGCGACCAACATCTTCAAGTATCCTGAGCTTTCCGATTCCGGCAAAGCCAGTGAGCTGATTTCGGCTCTGGAAGAAAAGGAGCCGTTAGTCAATATGATCCGTGAAGGCCAGAATGCTGATGCTGATGATCCGGGAACCGGTATTCAGGTATATATCGGCGGTGAATCCCAGATGCAGACCATGAAAGACTGCAGCGTTGTAACAGCAAGCTACGATCTGGGCAAGGGTATGAAAGGTACGATCGGTATCATCGGACCGAAACGTATGGACTATGAAAATGTGGTAGATAATCTTAAGGTGCTCAAACAGCAGCTTGACAGCATTTTCAAAGACAAAGAACAATGATCCATAATATAGATAGCCGGAAAGGTGGTAGGTTATGACAGAAGAAATGAAAAAAGAACAGACAGCCGAAGAAACTGTGACAGAAGAAACAAAAGAAGCCACAGAGAATCAGACAGAGGCTGCACAGGAGACCGAAGCTGCCGGTACTGAAGAAAAAAAAGCAGCTGAAACAGCAGATACAGAAACCGCTAAGGAAAAGAAAAAGATCTTTTCCAAGAAAAAAGATAAAAAGGACGAAAAGATCGAGGAACTTACCGATCAGCTCAAACGCCAGATGGCTGAGTTTGACAACTACAGAAAGCGTACCGAAAAGGAAAAAGCAAGTATGTATGTGATCGGTGCCAAGGAGATCGTTGAAAAGCTTCTCCCCGTGGTAGATTCCTTCGAAAGAGGTCTGGCCACAGCGACAGAAGAGCAGCTGGAAGATCCGTTCGTAGATGGTATGAACAAAGTCTACAAACAGATGATCACCGCTCTTGATGAGCTGGGAGTCAAGCCGATCGAAGCTGTAGGCAATGAGTTCAATCCGGATTATCACAATGCGGTGATGCATGTTGAGGACGAAGAAGCTGGCGAAAACATCGTTGTAGAGGAGTTTCAGAAGGGTTACACCTACAAAGACTTCGTTGTTCGTCACAGCATGGTAAAAGTAGCTAACTAAGAGTTTTTTCAAATTTAAATACAGTTTGAGGAGGACAAAATTATGAGCAAGATTATTGGTATTGACCTTGGTACAACAAACAGCTGTGTAGCCGTTATGGAAGGTGGACAGCCGACAGTTATCACAAACACAGAGGGTGCCAGAACGACACCGTCTGTAGTAGCTTTCACAAAGACCGGTGAGCGTCTTGTCGGTGAACCGGCAAAACGTCAGGCCGTTACAAATTCCGAAAAGACCATCTCTTCCATCAAGAGACATATGGGTTCTGATTACCGTGTAACGATCGATGACAAGAAATATTCTCCGCAGGAGATCTCTGCTATGATCCTGCAGAAGCTGAAAAGCGATGCAGAAGCATACCTGGGTGAGAAAGTAACAGAGGCTGTTATCACAGTTCCGGCTTACTTCAACGATGCTCAGCGTCAGGCTACAAAGGATGCCGGTAAGATCGCAGGTCTGGAAGTAAAACGTATCATCAACGAGCCGACAGCCGCAGCTCTGGCTTATGGTCTTGATAACGAAAAAGAGCAGAAGATCATGGTATATGACCTTGGTGGTGGTACATTCGATGTATCTATCATCGAGATCGGTGATGGTGTTATCGAGGTTCTGTCTACAGCCGGTAACAACAAACTGGGTGGTGATGACTTCGACCAGAAGATCACAGAATACATGCTTTCTGAGTTCAAGAGAACAGAGGGCGTAGACCTTTCCGGTGATAAGATGGCTCTGCAGAGACTGAAAGAGGCTGCTGAGAAAGCAAAGAAAGAGCTTTCTTCCGCAACAACAACAAACATCAACCTGCCGTTCATCACAGCTGTCGATGGTGTGCCGAAACATTTCGATATGAACCTGACAAAGGCTAAATTCGATGAGTTGACAAGAGACCTTGTAGAAGCTACAGCTGAGCCGGTTCGCCGTGCCCTGTCTGATGCTGGTCTGACAGCTTCAGAGCTTAGCAAGGTACTGTTAGTCGGTGGTTCCACACGTATCCCGGCTGTACAGGATAAAGTAAAACAGCTGACAGGTCATGAGCCGAACAAGAGCCTGAACCCGGATGAGTGTGTTGCCCTTGGTGCTTCTGTACAGGGTGGTAAACTTGCAGGTGATGCAGGTGCAGGCGATATCCTTCTTCTGGATGTTACTCCGCTGTCTCTGTCCATCGAGACTATGGGTGGTGTCGCTACCAGACTGATCGAGAGAAATACAACGATCCCGACCAAGAAGAGCCAGATCTTCTCCAC
>JAHZHB010000079.1:960-15828 GCA_019420465.1 Lachnospiraceae bacterium | reverse complement strand
CCGAGGGAATCAGCACATCCGCTCCCTCTTCCTGCAGTTTGCCACGCACCCGTGAGATTTTATCACGTCTGGATTCACCGGTATATTTCTCATCCAGTACCCACACCGGCTCTGCCGACATTGCCGGACGCTCCGTCCATACCTCACCGCCAAGATCATGCTCTCCGATGATCTGCATTTCCTTTTTATCTGTTTTTTCCCGGATTTCTTCCACAAAAGCCGGTGTCATCGTCCGTCCGTCACAGCCGATCCGCGCCTGCATCGGCAGCTTATCTGCCAGAAATTCCGGAATCGTCGGTACCCCCGGCTCACCCATCTTCATCAGCTCGATCGTACTTCCCTCAAGCTGTCTTCCCGCCTGCAGAAAATACCTTCCATCCGTCCACAGTCCGGCCCAGTCATCCGTCACCACCAGCGTACCCGCCGATCCCGTAAATCCGGACATAAACTTTCTCGTCTTAAAGAAATCCCCCACATACTCCGATCCATGAAAATCATCCGTAGGAATAATATAAGCCTGCATATCATGCTGCTTCATCAGCTCACGCAGTGCATTCAGTCTCTCAACAATCGTCATCTCAAACATCTCCTGTCTCTTACTAATTTGACACTATCCCTATTCTATCATTCCGTCCACACTTCGTCAAACACCGCGATTTGAAACCAGAAAAGCCAGAAAAATACAGAGGGACAGATGGCAGCTGGCGAAGGGTGGATGGACATGTTCTCTGCAAACGATTCAAAGTGCGCTTTTAGCCTGTATGAAATCCATCGCTTACGCAGACTTGCACGCGAGCCCGCTTCTGCGAGCGTGCTAGTCGAAGTTAGCGATTAGTTCAGACAGGCGTTGCACTTGTTTGCAGAAAACATGTCCATCCACCCTTCGTCAGCTGTCATCTGTCCCTCTGTATTTTTCGTCTGTATGCAAAAAGGAGCAGACAAAACGTCTGCTCCCTCATATATGCAATCCTAACTTTTAAACCTCAAAGATCAGATCACTGTAAGCCGGCATCGGCCAATCCTTCTTATCAACCAGAACCTCCATAGCATCTACCGGTGTACGCAGTGCTGTCATGGCCGGCATAACCTCATCATGGTAAGCTCTTGCAGCTGTCTTCATATCCTCGATCGCAGCAGCCTTGGCTGTGATCACTTCCAGTTCTGCCAGAGCCTTCTGAGCCTCTTTCAGATGACCGTTGATCTTCTGTAACAGCTCCGTCTGTACCTCCGGTTCAACACCGCAGGCTTTGACAGAAATGATAGAATCTGCCAGAGAAGTCGTATACTTGATAACAGCCGGGATGATCGTCTTCTTCGCCATATCGATCATGGTCTTGGCCTCGATATTGATAGCCTTAACATATGCCTCATACTGGATCTCCGCACGGGACTCCAGCTCAGCCTTTGTAAATACACCGAACTCTTCAAACAGCTTCACAGCCTTCTCTGTTGTCAGTGCCGGAATAGCATCGACCATGGAACGGATATTCGGCAGACCTCTCTTCTCAGCCTCAGCTACCCACTCATCTGTGTAACCATTGCCATTGAAAACGATTCTCTGATGCTCTGTCAGGTATTTGCAGATCAGCTCTTTTGCAGCTTTCTCGAAATCATCTGCTTTTTCCAGAATATCGCAGGCCTCTTTAAACGCCTCTGCTACGATCGTATTTAAGACAACGTTCGGTCCGGAGATAGAATCCTTGGAACCTACCATACGGAACTCAAATTTGTTTCCGGTAAACGCAAACGGTGAAGTACGGTTACGGTCTGTAGCATCCTTGCGGAAATCCGGAAGGGTATCTACACCTGTGGTCAGGCTCTCACCCTTCAGACTGTGGTCTGCAGAACCGGTCTTGATGATCTGCTGTACAACATCATCCAGCTGCTCGCCAAGGTAGACGGAGATGATAGCCGGCGGTGCCTCGTTAGCACCCAGACGGTGATCGTTACCAACATCAGCGGCGGATTCACGTAACAGATCTGCATGCTCATCAACAGCTTTCAGGATACATGCCAGTACCAGCTGGAACAGCAGATTCTCATGCGGCTTTTTGCCAGGGTCCAGCATATTGATGCCATCATCGGATATGATAGACCAGTTGTTATGTTTACCGGAACCATTTACACCTGCAAACGGTTTCTCATGCAGCAGGCAGTACAGACCATGCTGGCAGGCGATTTTCTTTAATGTAGTCATAATAATGTGGTTATGGTCTACAGCCACATTACACTCTGCATAGATCGGAGCCAGCTCATGCTGTGCCGGGGCAACCTCGTTATGCTGGGTCTTTGCCGGAACACCAAGCTTCCACAGCTCTTCATTGACATCCTTCATAAAGGAAGCGATTCTCTGACGGATCGTACCAAAGTAATGATCCTCCAGCTCCTGACCCTTCGGCGGCATAGCACCAAACAGTGTACGTCCGGCAAAGATCAGGTCCTCACGCTGTAAGTATTTCTGACGGTCAACCAGGAAGTACTCCTGCTCTGGTCCGACACTCGGTGTCACCTTTTTGGATGTAGTGTTGCCAAACAGTCTTAAAACACGAAGTGCCTGTTTGTTGATAGCCTGCATGGAACGAAGCAGCGGTGTCTTCTGATCCAGAGCCTCGCCCTTGTAGGAACAGAAAGCAGTCGGGATACAGAGAATAGCACCTGCAGCATCATAACGGACGAATGCCGGAGATGTACAATCCCATGCTGTATATCCTCTGGCCTCAAATGTAGCACGAAGTCCACCGGACGGGAAAGAAGAAGCATCCGGCTCACCCTTGATCAGCTCTTTTCCTGAAAAGCTCATCAGTACCTTGCCATTCGGCATCGGAGCTGTGATAAAGGAATCATGCTTTTCGGCAGTAACACCTGTCAGAGGCTGGAACCAGTGGGTGTAGTGTGTGGCACCCTTCTCAATAGCCCACTCTTTCATCTCATGGGCAATGACATCAGCGATGGCAGGATCCAGGTCCTTGCCCTCTTCGATGGTTTTCTTTAATTCTGCATACACCTTTTTCGGAAGGCGCTCTCTCATGACAGAATCATTGAAGACATTTTCTCCGAAGATTTCGGAAACTTTTACGTATTCGCTCATAATATCCTCCTTCTTTCAAAACAACAGATTTCGTCCCGGCACTTGCAGACCTATCCATTATTTCGTATAAAAAAGGGCACTCCACCATAGTGGAACGCCCTTGTTCTCAACACCATTGGAAACTATCCAACTAAAATGAAGATACAACATCCTGCACGAAAATGCAAGCACTAATTACATTGTATTCATTTCAGTACAACCTGCAGACCGGTTCACCTGCAGCTTTTGCGGCCGCAGTGTAACTCAGGCTTTTCCTACAGATCCGAACAGCTCCATTTTTTCCTTAACGCATGCTGTGATAGCTTCTGCGCCCGGTTTCAGCAGCTTACGCGGGTCATAGCCCTTGCCCTGCAGATCTTTTCCTTCTTCGATGTATTTACGTGTAGCTTCTGCAAATGCCAGCTGACACTCTGTATTTACATTGATCTTGGATACGCCAAGGCTGATAGCCTTTTTGATCTGGTCTGCCGGGATACCTGTACCACCGTGCAGAACTAACGGCATATCTCCTGTCTTTTCCTGGATAGCTGCCAGAGTATCAAAGCTTAAGCCAGCCCAGTTTGCCGGATATTTACCATGAATATTACCGATACCGGCTGCCAGCATATCAACACCCAGATCTGCGATTCTCTTGCACTCGTCCGGATCAGCACACTCGCCATTGGAAACGACACCGTCTTCTTCACCGCCGATGCCACCGACTTCTGCCTCGATGGACATACCTTTGCCGTGTGTCAGAGCTACCAGCTCTTTGGTCTTGGCTTCATTCTCATCGATCGGATAATGGGAACCATCAAACATAACAGAAGAGAAACCGGCTTCTACACATTTCAGACAGCCTTCGTAGCTGCCATGATCCAGATGCAGAGCTACCGGAACAGAGATATTCATCTCCTCCAGCATACCGTTTACCATACCGGCAACAGTCTTGTAACCTACCATATATTTACCGGCACCTTCAGATACCTGCAGGATAACCGGGGATTTGCACTCCTGTGCAGCTGTCAGAATGGCTTTACACCACTCCAGATCGTTGATATTAAAAGCACCAACAGCATAATGCTCTGCTTTTGCTTTGTCCAGCATTGCTTTTGCGGATACTAACATTGCGTATACCTCCTTGAATATGAATCTTGGATTGATCTTTCCTGTGTCCTTTGACACCGCTAACATTATATATCATATATACAAAAAAATAAAGCTAAATCATCCAAGCAACGGAATTTCCTTTTCATTTGAAGGATTCAACACCAACGGCAATACTTTCTGGTGATTCTCAATGAGCACGTGATCCACGGCACCACCAAACTCGCCATCCAGTGTCCAGCTGATCTTTTCATCGCTTTCTACTGTCAGCTTTCTGGTTTTAAAGGTGTCAATCAGATTGGTCGTATCCTCCTGACTCATCAGACATCCTACGATTTCAGCCATTTCCAGTGGATTCTTCGGCGTATGGATCAGTGTAACCTCAAAATAGCCATCGTCCATCTCAACATTTTTGCCGGTAAGGTTTTTCATGCCGCCTACCGATTTGGAATTGGTCACCATACCATAAATAAAATCGCCCTCATATACATCCACATCTGCGGTAAACTTCATGCGATAGGATTTGATATCGAAAATCTCCTTGGCCCCCTGCAGCACGTACGCCAGATAACCCATCGTATTTTTCAGCTGCTGATCTGTCTGGTATGATGTTTCTGTAAACAGTCCGAAAGCTGCTATATATACAAAATAATCCTCATTAAACGATCCTATATCCAGATGTCTGACACTGCCATCCACAATCTGCTGTGCAGCGATCGTCATCTCACGGGAGATCTGCAAACTGGCTGCAAAATCATTGGTACTGCCTGCCGGAATATAGCCGATCGGTACCTTCCTCTCTGCCTCCATAAATCCCTTAACCGTTTCATCCATCGTACCATCCCCGCCACAACAGACGATCACATCTGCCCATTCACTGGCTGCCTCTACCTGCATGGCCGCATCTCTTCTCTCCTGTGTCGGATGTACCTGCACCTCATATCCGCCTTTTACAAATACATCCACGATATCCAAAAGCTTCGAGCGAATCATCGCTTTACCTGCATGAGGATTAAATACAAAAAATAATTTCTTTTTCATCGTTATCCCTCACTTTTCACAGTTTTCTCACAGAATATGGAGATTTTACACCATTTTTACTCTATATACAACTCATCAATACTAAAAAGAGTATAAAAAAAGAGTGAACAGCTTTCGCCATCCACCCTTTTTCATATTCTCATTAAACCAGCTCAAGAACAACTTCCATAGCTGCATCGCCCTTACGCGGTCCGATCTTGATGATACGTGTGTAACCACCGTTACGATCTGCGTATTTCGGAGCGATCTCTGTAAACAGTTTGTCTACCAGATCAACCTGTTTTGTATTTTTCTTCTTACCAGCGTTCTCAGTCGGAACCTCAACTACCGGATAAAGAACTTTCAGCATCTGTCTTCTGGCATGCAGTCTGGACGGAGCGTCCTTCTTTACTTCTTTCTGAACTTCGTCAAAAACAGTAACTTTCTTGCCATCAACAACCTCTTTTACTCTCTTGCCGTCAGCATCTTTACGAGCTACTTTAGCAGTAACAGTAACTGTCTCGAAGTTGTCTCTTTCTTTGATTGCCATTGTGATCAGCGGCTCAACCATTTTACGAACTTCTTTAGCACGAGCTTCAGTAGTTACGATTTTTCCGTGATGGATCAGGTTTGTAGCCTGGTTTCTTAACAGAGCTTTTCTCTGATCAGATGTTTTGCTGAGTTTTCTGTACTTAGCCATGATATTTTTCCTCCATTTGTGGAACAGCAGTCACGCTCTTTCGGTCTTACTGGCTGCTGCTTTTGGTCCATAAATTTCTAACGACATCTTTCGTTGCGAAAGACCCCGACAGGATATACTTTTTAGAGCCCCTGCTTACTCTTCGCCAGGATTCAGCTGAAGTCCCAGCTCTTTTAACTTGGCCAGAACCTCTTCGAGAGACTTGCGACCAAGGTTACGAACCTTCATCATATCCTCAGATGTTCTGTTACAAAGTTCTTCTACTGTATTGATACCGGCACGTTTCAGACAGTTGTAGGAACGAACGGACAGCTCCAGCTCGTCGATGTTCATTTCCAGAACTTTCTCTTTTTCATCGTTAACCGTTTCAATCATAACTTCTGCAGTCTTTGCATTCTCAGAAAGGTCAATGAACAGCTTCAGATGCTCACTTAATACCTTAGCTGCAAGGCTGACTGCCTCATCCGGCTCCAGTGTACCCTTTGTATAAACATCCAGTGTCAGTTTATCAAAATCAGTGATCTGACCAACACGGGTATTCTCTACAGTCAGATTTACACGCTCTACCGGTGTATAGATTGCATCTACAGCGATCACGCCGATCGGCATATCATCATTTTTGCCCTTGTCAGCACTGATGTAGCCACGACCCTTGGTAATGGTGATCTCCATATACAGCTTACTGTCAGCACCACCATTTAAAGTAGCGATGACCTGATCCGGATTCATGATCTCCACATCCTGATCTACCTGAATATCGGAAGCGTGTACAACACCCTCACCCTCATATTCGATGTAAGCGATCTTCGGCTCATTACTCTCACTGTTGTTTTTAATAGCCAGACTCTTCAGGTTCATGATGATCTCAGTTACATCTTCCTTAACGCCCGGAATAGAACTGAACTCATGCAGAACACCTTCGATCTTGACCTGGCTTACGGCAGCACCCGGAAGGGAGGACAGCATGATTCTTCTCAGGGAGTTACCCAGAGTGGTACCGTATCCTCTTTCCAACGGTTCTACAACAAAACGACCGTATTTTTTATCTTCGGAAATCTCTGTGATCTCAATTTTCGGCTTGTTAAAATCAAACACGCAAAGTCCCTCCTTTTAAATGGGTCTTGTTACCTTAAGTTACAATCTATTATTTGGAGTACAGCTCGACGATAAGCATCTCGTCAACCGGAACATCGATCATGGATCTCTGCGGAAGTTCTTTAACAGTACCTTTCAGAGCTTCCTGATCTGCTTCCAGCCACTCCGGAACCAGTCTGCCAGCAGTAACATCCAGGATGTCTTTGTATCTCTGGCTGGACTTCTTGTTCTCTTTGATTTCTACAACATCACCGGCTTTAACCAGGTAAGACGGGATATTAACCTGCTTACCGTTAACCAGTACATGCTTATGATCAACGATCTGTCTTGCTTCTTTTCTTGTTCTGGCAAGGCCAAGACGGAAAACAACGTTGTCAAGACGGCTTTCCAGCATGATCATCAGGTTCGGACCTGTCATGCCCGGCATCTTGTCTGCCTTTTTGTAATAGTTACGGAACGGTTTCTCCAGAACGCCGTAAATAAATTTGGCTTTCTGTTTTTCACGCAGCTGCAGACCATACTCAGAAATTTTTCTGCTGGATCTTTTCAGCTGTCTTGTGGATTTCTTGTCAATTCCTAAATATACCGGATCCATACCTAAAGATCTGCATCTTTTCAGTACAGGTGTTCTATCTACTGCCATCTCTATATGTCCTCCTAATTAAACTCTTCTGCGCTTCGGCGGGCGGCAACCATTGTGCGGTACCGGAGTAACGTCTTTGATACTTGTAACTTCAAGACCAGCTGCTGCGAGGGCACGGATAGCTGCCTCACGTCCTGAACCCGGTCCTTTTACAAATACGTCAACAGTCTTCAGACCGTGAACCAGAGCAGCCTTTGTAGCTGTCTCAGCTGCAACCTGAGCTGCATAAGGAGTAGATTTTCTTGAACCTCTAAAACCAAGACCACCGGCACTTGCCCAGGAAAGAGCATTTCCTTCTGTATCAGTCAGAGTAACGATTGTGTTGTTAAAGGAAGACTGAATGTGTGCCTGTCCGCGTTCAACGTTTTTCTTAACACGACGCTTATTGGAAGCAGTCGTTTTCTTTGTCACTTTAGCCATTTTAAAAACTAACCTACTTTCTTCTTATATAAGAGTTTACTTGTTATTATTTCTTCTTGTTTGCTACAGTTCTCTTCGGACCTTTTCTTGTTCTGGCATTGTTCTTTGTGTTCTGGCCACGAACCGGAAGGCTCTTTCTGTGACGGATACCTCTGTAGCATCCGATTTCCTGCAGACGTTTGATGTTCAGAGCGATTTCTCTTCTCAGATCACCCTCTACAGTCTGTGTTTCGTCGATAACGACACTGATTGCCTTAACTTCTTCGTCAGTTAAGTCTCTGCAACGTGTGTCCGGATTAACATTAGCCTCTTTCAGAATACGGGTAGCGCTTGTTCTGCCGATTCCGTAAATATAGGTTAATCCGATCTCTACACGTTTGTCTCTTGGTAAATCTACACCAGCTATACGAGCCATGTAATTTCTCCTCCATTTCTTTGACCGATCCTACGCAGCTCATGGTCTCCCATGCCTGAAATGTGTGCGCCGGTCTGTTAATATTTTCTTAAATGGGATGCCGGTATGATGCATCCAGCCAGATTTCTCTGACCTTTCCGGCTATTGCCGGTTTCAAGCAATATTATGATACTGGATCGAACCACTACATAATATTTCCAGAAGTCCAAACGGAATCCTCCGTCCGGGTTTGACAGAATACTTTACGCTCCTTTCGCAGCCGCACGAAAAAAGGATCAGCATTCGTCGGATCCAGAGTTGTTTGACGGATCAACCCTGTCTCTGTTTGTGCTTTGGATTCTCACAGATAATTCTGATACTTCCTTTTCTCTTGATGACTTTACATTTGTCACAAATCGGTTTAACAGATGATCTTACCTTCATTGGAATCCTCCTTTCACGTATTACCTCTCTTGGGCATTATAATTTGAGACCTCCTGCCATCGGGCAGAAAAGTCCGATAGTTAGTATAGCAGAAGGTCTCACATTATGCAAGTAATTTTTGTTAATTTTTCACTATTTTTTTTGATTATTTTTTACCTAATTTCCATTTCGAATTGTGAACGTAATATCTCAGGGAACTCATTTTCTGAAAATTCGCGTTCCGTCTTTCCATTTTTGTCACGAATCGACAAAATATTGTTCTCAATTCCGATATTTCCGTCCGCTGTACGTCGATTTACCGTGCGTCTGGTATGGAAAACGCACTCCGGATTCAAAAGCATAGCCGTACAGAACGCTGAAAAATCATTCGGTACCAGCACCGCCGTATGAAACAGGATCGTCGCCTTTCGCTCTCCGTTCTCATCCAGCCTGCACATCAGATGCCATCCGCCCGGTGCATCCTCCACCCAGTAGGTTTCCCCATGTCCCGACTGTCGATCTTCTGAAAGTTCCACCGCAAAAGCCGCCATCGGCCCACCAAACCCTACATCCACCAGATACTGTTTTCCCTCTAATGTCACCAACGTAGCTCTGTGAGAAATATTACCAAGCACCGTCCTGTTCGCTACCACACGGCACATCACCGAATACGCATCAAACCCAAGCCCCCGAAGCAGCAGACAGAACAGCCCGTTCAGCTCAAAACAGAATCCCCCGCGATGTCTCGTCACGATCTTGTCATACAGACTGTCCTTATCCAGCTGGATCATCACATCCGTCTGATATGTATCCAGACATTCAAAGGGCACATGACACTGATGCAGATACACAAGCTCGTCCAGACACGCCTTTGACACCTCCGGTGTTCCGTCAAAACCTATACGTTCCAGGTAATTTCTGATTTCGGTTTGAGATAACTCTTCATATATAATGTCGTACATATTCAAATCCCCCAATTCATTCTATGTCATACATTTTCTATCATCATACCATACTCTTTGTCAAACCGCTACACACAAAAACAGGGCTGCCGCCTGGTCCGGTTTCTGCTGTATATCGGTTTTCAAACGATCAAAGTGCGCTCTTAGCTTTGGTGAAATCCACGCCTTACAAAGACTTGCACGCGAGCCCGCTTCAGCGAGCGTGCTAGTCGCAGTTAGGCGTTAGTTCACCAAAGCGTTGCACTTGTTTGAAAACCGATATACAGCAGGAACCGGACCAGGCGGCAGCCCGTCCGCCCTAAAAGAAACAGGACGGACAAAGTCTCGTCCGTCCCATTCGCAATACAACTATCTTATTTATCTCTCCAGATAATACGTCCCTTAGTCAGATCATAAGGACTCAGCTCCAGCGTAACTTTATCTCCCGGCAGGATACGGATAAAGTTCATTCTCAGCTTACCACTGATATGTGCCAGTACCACATGCTTGTTCTCCAGCTCAACCTTGAACATCGCATTCGGCAGCTTCTCCAGAACTGTACCTTCTACTTCAATGACATCTGTTTTAGACATAGAAACCTCCAATTATTTTTGTGTAAGCGTCAGAATCTCCGGTTCTCCCTCTGTGATCAGCACCGTATTTTCATAATGTGCAGCCCATGATTCATCCTCGGTAACGACTGTCCAGTCGTCATCCATCCAGCATACTTCCGGACGGCCCATCGTGATCATCGGCTCGATCGCCAGTGTCATACCCGGCTGCAGACGAATACCCTTCGTCTTCTGCGGGAAATTCGGGATCTGCGGATCCTCATGCAGGCTGGTACCGATACCATGACCAACAAGATCACGGACAACACCATAGCCAAAACTCTGGGCATAGTTGCCGATTGCATTGGAAATATCATGCAGATGATTTCCTGCCTTGGCAAACTTGATTCCCTCAAAGAAACTCTGTTTGGTTACATCCATCAGCTTCTGTGCTTCCGGACTTACCTGGCCAACACCATACGTTCTGGCAGCATCAGAATGATAACCCTTGTAGATCAGACCAGCGTCCAGACTGACGATATCGCCCTCCTGAAGGATACGGTGTTTATTCGGAATACCATGTACTACTTCGTCATTGACTGATACACAAATTGATGCAGGATATCCGCTGTAATTCTTGAAATTCGGAATACCACCGAGCGCACGGATGCGGTGTTCACCGAAACGATCGATCTCCAGTGTGGAGATACCCGGTTTGATGATCTCTGCAAGTTCGTTGTGCACGATTTCAAGCAGTCGGCAGGATTCTCTCATCAGTTCGATTTCTCTGGCAGTTTTAATAGTCACAGACATATCATTCACCTAACAGGTCTACGATGGCGGCGAACACATCGTCCATGTTCTGAGTACCGTCAACTTCAGCAAGCTTACCAGCCTTGGTATAGTAGTCGATCAGCGGCTGTGTCTGCTCATGGTAAACATCAAGACGCTTCTGTACTGTCTCCGGTTTATCATCGTCACGCAGCACTGTCTCGGCACCACATGCATCGCAGATTCCTTCCTTCTTTGTCGGATTGAACTCGATATGGTATGTTGCACCACAGGACAGGCAGGCACGACGGCCACCCATACGTTTGAGGATATTTTCATCCGGAACTTCCACATTGATCGCGTAATCGATACTTGTACCCAGCTTGTTGAGCGCCGCTGTCAGAGCCTCAGCCTGCGGGATCGTACGCGGAAAGCCATCCAGTACATATCCTTTCTCGCAGTCACTCTGCTGAATACGGTCAACGACCAGGTCACAAACCAGTTCATCCGGAACAAGCAGTCCCTGATCCATATAGGTCTGTGCCTTTTTGCCAAGTTCAGTACCATTTTTGATATTTGCACGGAAAATATCTCCAGTGGAGATGTGCGGAATACCGTATTTGGCCGCGATTCTCTTTGCCTGTGTACCTTTACCGGCACCAGGTGCTCCCAGCATGATAAGCTTCATAGTACCTCTCCTTTACATTATTTTATTTTCTTTAACAGACAAAATGTCTGTTTTTTTACATATACACGTTAAGGTTGTGATGGAAACCACCACAACCTTATCATTAATCGTTTAAAAATCCTCTGTAATTTCTGACGAGCATCATTGACTCCATCTGGCTCATCGTTTCCAGTACAACACTGACTACGATGATGATCGATGTACCACCAAAGGACACATCTGCACCAAATACACCGTTAAAGAAGAACGGAATAACAGCAATGATCGTCAGACCAACAGCACCTATAAAGATGATGTAATTCAATACATTCTGCAGGTAATCTACTGTCGGCTTGCCCGGACGGATGCCCGGAATAAATCCACCCTGCTTTTTCATATTGTCGGCCACTTCCAACGGATTGAATGTGATCGATGTGTAGAAATAAGCAAAGAAGATCAGCAGTACGATGTAGAATACCAGACCGATAGAATACACCGGATTTGACCGACTGAACCAGTTGTTGGAATTCAACGTATTCAAAATCTTGGAACCGATACCTGTTCCCTGATATCCAGCAAAACTTGCAATGATATTCGGAAGAGACATCAGCGTGGATGCAAAGATGACAGGCATAACACCTGCAGTATTAACTTTCAGCGGAATATTTGTAGACTGACCGCCAAAGGTCTTTCTTCCCTGCATCTTTTTGGAATACTGTACCGGAATTCTTCTGGTAGCATCGTTAAGCACTACAACCAGAACAACCATAGCTATGATGATCACAGCGATGATCAGCAGTGCAAGCGCACCTCTGGCGATTGTTTTACCCTTAACAAATGTCTCAAACAGGCTGACAAGATCTGACGGAATACGGGATACAATGTTAATGATCAGGACGATAGAGATACCATTACCGATACCCTTATCGTTGATCTGCTCACCAACCCACATCAGGAACGCAGAACCAGCTGTCAGAGAAGCTACTACTACTACTACTTTACTGAAGTTCATGTCAGTAATCAGACCCTGGTTACCAAAACCGATGGTCATGGCAATACCTTCCATCAGTGCCAGTGCAACTGTCACATAACGGGTGATTGCGACCAGTTTCTTACGTCCATCTTCACCATCTTTCTGCATCTCTTCCAATGCCGGAATGGCAATGGTCAGAAGCTGAATGATAATGGAAGATGTAATGTAGGGTGTAATATTTAACGCGAAGATCGAAAATGAGGAGAAAGATCCACCGGTGAATGCATCCAGGAAATTGAATGCATCACCAGTCTGGCTCTCAAACCACTCTTTAAAGAAATTACTGTTTACACCCGGAACCGGCAGCTGTGTACCGATACGTACGACTACCAGCATCAGCAGAACATAGAAAATTCTGCGTCTGATTTCTTTAATTCGAAATGCGTTTCTGAGTGTCTCGAACATTAGATCACCTCAACAGTACCGCCTGCAGCTTCAATTTTTTCTTTAGCAGATGCACTGAATGCATTTGCTTTTACGTTCAGCTTCTTGGTCAGCTCACCGTTACCAAGGATCTTAACGCCATCTTTAACTGCGGATACAGCACCGCTCTCCAGAAGCAGTTCAACTGTTACTTCTGTATTATCCTCAAATCTGTTCAGAACATCTACATTGATGCTGACGATTTCTTTTGTATTTCTGTTAGTGAAACCTCTCTTCGGCAGACGTCTGTATAAAGGCATCTGTCCACCTTCGAAACCAGGTCTCGGAGCGCCGGAACGAGCCTTCTGACCCTTATGTCCCTTGCCTGCTGTCTTTCCGTTTCCTGAACCATGTCCACGGCCTCTGCGGAAAGCATCACTGTGTTTGGAACCCTCTGCCGGGCTTAAATTTGATAAATCCATGTTGGCACCTCCTTGCAATTATAGTATCTTAAGCTTCCTCTACTTTAAGCATGTAGGAAACCTGCTGAATCATACCTCTTGTTGCTGCATTGTTCGGCAGCTCAACAGTCTTGTTCAGTTTCTTCAGTCCCAGAGCCTCAACGGTTCTTTTGTGTTTCGGAACTGCACCGATCGGTGATTTTACTAATGTAACTTTTAATGTATCTGCCATTTATGATATCCTCCTATGCGTAGATCTCATCAACAGATTTTCCACGAAGCTTAGCTACAGCTTCCGGAGTCTTTAACTGGGAAAGTCCGTTGATTGTAGCCTGTACTACGTTCTGTTTGTTATTGGAACCAAGAGATTTTGTACGGATATTCTTGATACCTGCCAGCTCAACTACGGCACGGGCCGGACCACCGGCGATGATACCAGTACCTTCCGGAGCTCTCTTTAACAGAACCTCGGAGCTACCGTATACACCTACGATATCATGAGTGATACTGTTGTTCTCATCTCTGGCAACCTCTACCAGTTTCTTCATAGCATCTTCTTTTCCTTTGCGGATAGCTTCCGGAATTTCAGTTGCTTTACCAAGGCCAGCACCTACATGACCATTGTTGTCACCAACAACAACTAAGGCAGTGAAGCGCATGGTACGTCCACCCTTAACGGTTTTAGAAACACGTTTGATGGCAACTAATTTGTCTTCCAGCTCGAACTGAGCCGGATCAATGATTGTTCTCTTCATGTGTTCTTCTCCTCCCTTTAGAATGTCAGTCCAGCTTCTCTGGCTGCATCTGCCAGTGCTTTAACCTTACCCTGATATATAAATCCGCCTCTGTCAAAAACAACAGATGTGATACCTGCTTCAACTGCTTTCTTACCGATAACAGTTCCCAGATATGCTGCAGCTGCAACATCATTGGTGTGCTCTAACTCAGCTTTTACTTCCTTCTGGTTTGTAGAAGCTGAAACTAAGGTGTTACCAACTGTATCATCGATGATCTGAGCATACATATGGTTGTTGCTTCTGAAAACTGCCAGACGCGGTCTCTCAGCAGTACCAACGATATGATTACGTAATCTTCTATGCTTTTTCTGACGAGCTTCTGCTCTAGATGCTTTGCTAATCATATTTACACCCTCCCTATTTATTTCTTACCAGTCTTACCAACTTTACGTCTGATAACTTCATCAACATACTT
>JAHZHB010000079.1:0-950 GCA_019420465.1 Lachnospiraceae bacterium | reverse complement strand
CTTAATACCTTTACCTTTGTAAGGCTCCGGTCTTCTCTTGTCTCTGATCTCAGCTGCAAACTGGCCAACTTTTTCTTTGTCGATACCCTTAACGGTAATCTTGTTTCCATCAACTGCAGTCTCGATGCCTTCCGGATCTGTCATCTCAACTACGTGAGAATATCCAAGATTCAGAACCAGCTTCTTACCCTGCTTAGCTGCTCTGTAACCAACACCATTAACTTCCAGCTCTTTTGTGAAGCCGTTGGAAACACCTGTTACCATGTTGTTGATCAGGGTTCTGGTAAGACCATGAAGGGATTTCATCTTCTTCAGATCGTTCGGTCTTGTGACAACGACGGTGTCGTTCTCTACTTTAATTTCCATCTCCGGTGCAAGCACTCTCTCAAGTGTGCCCTTCGGTCCTTTAACGGTAACTTTATTACCGTCTGCTACTGTTACGGTTACACCAGCCGGGATAACGACCGGCTGTCTGCCAATACGTGACATATTGTTTTCCTCCTTACTTAGATTCTCGGAAGGGGTCTTGTTGTTGCCCTTCTGTTTTCAGTAGTTTCTGATTGTATATACCTAAAACGGCTGCTTACCAAACAAATGCCAGAACTTCGCCGCCGACCTGCAGCTTACGAGCCTGCTTGTCTGTGATGATACCCTGGTTTGTGGAAAGGATTGCTGTTCCCAGTCCGCCAAGTACCTTCGGCAGTTCGTCTTTGCCAACGTAGATACGAAGACCCGGTTTGGAGATTCTCTTCAGACCTGTAATGATCTTCTCGTTCTTGTCAGCACCATATTTCAGTGTAAGACGCATGGTTTTTGCAACGCCCTCTTCGATCAGTTCATACTTCTCGATGTAGCCCTCGTCAACCAGAATGTTTGCGATAGCAATTTTTGTTTTAGATGCCGGAACATCTACTGTATCATGTTTTGCAGTGTTAGCGTTACGGATTCTT
>JAHZHB010000078.1 GCA_019420465.1 Lachnospiraceae bacterium | reverse complement strand
CTTACGTAATCTTACGCGCGAGCCCGCTTTAGCGAGCGCGTTAGATGAAGTTAGCCGTTAGTTCGACAAATCGTTGCATTTGTTTGAAAACAGCACTGCCTCTCCCCGTTCTTCCGACGGCTACAGTGGCTTTCCTGTCGTCCGTTCCTCTATTAGAAATGAACCTCCTCCCCCCGTTTCAACCGATCATGAAACTCTGCCGTAGCTGCAAACATAACATCCCCCGCAGAATTAAGAGCCGTCTCACAGGAATCCTGAATAACACCAATGATAAAACCGACACCGACAACCTGCATAGCCACATCATTGGAAATACCAAACAGAGAGCATGCCATCGGAATCAGAAGCAACGAGCCTCCCGCAACACCAGAAGCACCACACGCACTCAGCGTAGCCAGAACACTCAAGATCAGCGCCGTCGGGATATCTACAGAAATACCAAGCGTATGCGCAGCAGCCAGCGTCATGATCGTAATCGTGATCGCAGCACCATCCATATTGATCGTGGCCCCCAGAGGAATCGAAACAGAATACATATCCCTGTCAAGACCAAGCTTCTCACACAGCTGCATATTCACCGGAATATTGGCTGCAGAGCTTCTGGTAAAGAATGCCGTTACACCACTCTCCTTCAGACAACGGAACACCAACGGATAAGGATTCCGCTTCAGACAGAGGAACATGATAAACGGATTGACAATGAGAGAAGTAAAAAGCATACAGCCGACTAAAACGACGACCAGCTTACCATAGTCCTTGAAAATGGAAAGACCGTATTCAGATACCGAGCTGAACACCAGACCCATGATACCAAACGGCGCCAGATTGATGATCCAGCGGACTGCAGTAGATACGGCATCAGAAACATTGCTGAGCATTTCCAGCGTGGCCGGGGCTGCCAGATTTTTGAAAGCCAGACCAAGGATGATCGCCCAGAAGAGGACACCGATATAGTTGGCATTCATCAGTGCAGAGACCGGATTGGCAATCAGATTGCCAAGCAGGGTATTAAAGACCTCACCGATACCTACAGGAGCAGACTGGTCTGCGGCAGCTGTAGTCAGCTTTAACGTAACCGGGAATAAAAATCCTGCGATCACGGCAAAAAAAGCAGCGACCAGTGTACTCAGCATGTACAGAAAGATAACCGTACGAAACTGGGAACCCAGTCCCTTGGAAGCCTGTGCCAGAGAACTGATGACCAGGACAAAGACTAAAACAGGCGCAATACCCTTTAAGGCTCCGACAAACAGATTACCGAGAACCGGCAGGAACGTAGCCTGTGGTACCGCAATACCGAGAATAACACCGATGATCAGACCGATCAGGATACGGATGATCAGGCTTGTTTCATTGTACTTAGCGACAATTGCTTTCATAACTCTCTCCTTTGTGTATAAAATTTTGTACTTTATCATAGCACAGAATTAATGCTATGACAAACTATTTCTGTACAAGAACATAAAAAACAGGCACTGCATAACGACAGTACCTGTTTTTTATGTAAGTATGTATCCGGATAGAGCTGCCAGCGGCAGACTTTGTATATACCGGATTATTTGGACGGTCCGTTGACTTTGTCTCTGAGTTTGTCCATGAATCCCTTTTTCTTTTCCTGATGCTCTAAAGGTCCGCGGATACCGCGTACATCGGTGATGTAAAGACCACTGATCGTGGCTTTGACTTCTTTTTTGACCGGAATCTGATCAAAGATACGTTCGTCAGCGATCATCGTCATGATCTTGGGACCGATCTTGGCCTTGACGATGGGTAGCTTGGCACGACGCATATACTTTGGTGTCTGATCAATGACCATCTGGGGAAGTCCGGATTCTTTGAGCTTGAGTTTCTTTTTATCGATAATCAGCATGGAAACCTGCTGTTTCATAGCTTCCATCTGTTCCTGCTGTTCAGCCTGTTTCTTTTCCATGCGCTTGCCGACAAAGTAAAGAACAGCCAGAACGGCAACAACGATTACCAAAATAATCAGAAGGATCTGCCAGACTTTCATAATATGCCTCCTAAACTTCAAATAATCATTGTCTATTTTATCATTGTTACCGGTAATTGGCAATTCATTTTTACTGTCCACGGAGCTTTTCTTTGACCGGGCAGCCATAAAAGCGGCATTTTTTGCTGAACAGCTGTACATGCACCGGGAATAATGCTATAATGATGGACGCGATTGACGCAAAATGCCAAAGAAATGGAGAATGCATATGAAAAAAAGATATATGTTACTTGCCGGACTGCTGGCACTGACTGTAGTGTTTGCAGGCTGCGGGAAAAAGGATGACGCCCCGTCAGCCGTATCTTCACAGAGCAGTGTTGTGTCAGATACCTCTTCGGATCTGACACTCTCACAGGTGCAGGTGCCGGATGATTATGAAGCACCGACGACACTGACAGATCTGACAAAGGATATCGATCTGGACAAGGCTGTCAAGCTCGGCGAATACAAGGGTCTGAAGCTGACAAAAAAGGTTACAGAAGTTACCGATACTGACATACAGAACGCCATCACCGATGCACTGGAGAATTCTTATGTTGAGGTAGACCGTGCGGCCAAAGAAGGTGATACCGTCAATATCGATTACGTCGGTACGATGGATGGCCAGGAGTTCGACGGCGGCAGTGCCACGGGCTATGATCTGAAGCTGGGAAGTCACAGCTTTATCGATGGTTTCGAGGATGGACTGATCGGTGCAAAAGCCGGTGATACCGTTACACTGAACCTGACATTCCCGAAAAATTATACCGAAGAGCTCAGCGGCAAGGCTGTGACATTTACTGTAACGGTAAATAAAGTACAGGAAGCGACCAAAGAGATCTCCGAGGACTGGGTAAAAGCCAATACAGAGTTTGCTTCTGTAGCAGACTATACCCGTGATATCCGTGTACAGCTGGAGACCAAGAATAATACAGACGCCGAGAATACGATGGAAAGCGAAGCATGGCAGAATGTTCTCGAAAATTCCGTGATCAATGAGTACCCGGATACTCTGGTACAGTATGGCAGATACTATTATGAAAACTATATGAAGTCCTACTGCAGCTCCAACAATATCACGCTGGAAGATTACCTGAAAAACAATAATTTAAGCGTAGCTGACTATGACAATATGGTACAGATGTACGGACAGAGCATGGCCGGACAGATCCTTGTGATGGCAGCGATCGAAAAGGCCGAAGGTATCTCTGCTGCTGATGATGAATACAAGCAGAGTCTGCAGGATCTGATCTCCAAGTCCGGTGTGACAGAGGATCAGTTCTTTAACTACTATGACCGTTTCAGCGTAGAGCAGTCTCTGATGCTGCAGCGCATTAACAAGATCATCATCGACAATGCGACAGTAACAGAGACCACAGTAGCTGCTGATGAGACCAGCGAAGCTTCGGAAACCACAGAGACATCCTCTGCAGCAGCAGAGACAGAGGTCAGTGCCACTGCAGAAACAGAAGCACCGGCATCCTCTGCAGCAGCAGAAACAGAAAACAGTGCTGCCGCTGACGGTGAGACATCCATCGCCAAAGAAGTACTGCAGCCGTTAGAGTAAAATAAAAATGCCTGATGTTGACAGGCAGGGCAATAAAAAAAGCCGTTATACAGTCACTGGTACTGTATAATGGCTTTTTTATTTGCCATGCGTATCAATAATTGGTCCAGTGGACCAGTTTTGATCGCCGGTACACCTGATGGTGTGCATTGCTGACGGGCTAAAGTGAGTGCCCGCAGGATACGGACTGTTTAGAATTTGGTTTCCTTACTGTACAGATCGTACGGCGTACTCTGGTATACATAAAAATTCAGCCAGTTGGAGTACAGCAGCTGCCCGGTGGAGCGCCAGGTGACAACAGGTGCCTTTTCAGGATCATCGTCCGGGAAGTAATTGACCGGAAGATCTACGGTAGTCAGACCCTTTTTCATGTCACGGAAATACTCCTGTGCCAGGGTATCGACGTCGTACTCGGCATGGCAGGTGACAAAGAACTGACGGCTGTCTTTTGTCTTTGCGATGGCCAGACTGCCGCCCTCGGTAACAGCCATGACTTCAAGCTCCGGTACAGCTTCTACATCGGAAACACGCACATCGGTCGCGCGGGAATGCGGAGCCATAAAGATATCGTCGAATCCACGAAACAGCGGAGAGGTCGGCTTCATGATCCTGTGCGGATAGATACCAAAGAGCTTGCGCTCCAGATCCAGTTTTTCGATACCGTAGTGGTAGTAGAGACCGGCATAGGCGCCCCAGCAGAGATGGAAGGTACAGTGCACATGGGTCTTTGTCCATTCCATGATCTTGCAGATTTCATCCCAGTAGGCGACATCCTCGCATTTGACATAGTCAAGCGGTGCACCGGTGATGATCATACCATCGTAGCGGCGGTCCTTGATCTGGTCAAAGGTATAATAAAACTGCTCCATATGGCCGGGATCGGCATGGGTCGGGATGTAGCTGGCAGTCTGCAGAAATTCCACATGGATCTGCAGCGGTGTGTTGGACAGCTTGCGAAGCAGCTGTGTTTCTGTGGTGACCTTTGTGGGCATCAGATTCAGGATCAGGACATCCAGCGGACGGATATCCTGGTGCATGGCACGAAACTCGGTCATAACAAAAATATTTTCAGATTCCAGTGTGGCATGTGCCGGCAGGGAATCGGGAATTCGAATAGGCATAAATGTTCCTCCCTTATATAATAGTAGATTCGCCGTGCAAAATCAGCATTCTGTCTGTACATCCAGAACATCTTCCAGATGGTTCAGCTCGATAAAGTGGTGTAAAAGATGTTCTGCCTTTTCCGGGGTATCGTAGCCGTAATCCAGAATGTAGGCAAAACGCTTCTGGGATTCGGCAAGGATCGTTGGAAATTTCATTTCGTAGACCGGGATATACGGGCAGGTATAGCTGTCGTCCATCAGATGCCATTTGAGCAGCTGCTGGATCAGAAGACTGCCGATCAGGTAGCGGTCATACGAAGAAACATGCTCCTCGGAAGGATAGTTCTGCAGCATGGGCAGCTGCACCTGCAACTCATGAACCAGCATGCTGACAAAATCAAAACCGTAGGGCTCGATATGGGAATCAATCAGCGGTGCCGAAAGCATATGGTTTAACGAAGTCGCCAGATAGGTATTGGCACTCTCGCCTTCGCGGATCACAGCTTTTGGAAATCCCGCTTCCATATAAAGAAAGCGTTCCATCTCGTGCGCGGCTTCCATGGTGTAATCGGCGGGAACCGGCAGCTCTTTAAAAACCAGCAGATAGGCATCGGTCAGGTCATAGGAGCGGACGATGCGGTCACTGTCCGGATTCAGACAGAAAAAGAGAGGCTTTTTCTGTCTGGACACACGTTCGTTAAAAAAAGCTGTCATGCCGGGAGCAGTGTCAGCCAGCGTGTCGGCTGTATATTGCGGATCCAGATAGGTCGCATGAAAATTATCCCAGAGATATCGGCTGCGCTTTTCCTGTTTCTGGCAGCAGTGTTTGTATTTTTTACCGCTGTGACAGGGGCAGGGATCGTTCGGGTAAAATTTAGGCATAGGTGTTGTCTGTTGTTCAGCCATGTCAGGTGAACCTCCTTTAGTAACGTATTTTCTTATTATACATGGAAAAGGCCGGTTTGCCAATGTGAATATGGTAATCTTCCCTGGTTGCGGTAATGAATGTCTATATGATATACTTATTATTAATGGCTTTGACAGGTCTGAACAGGGAAGAAAGCAGACGGCCATAGAGACTTTGGAAACACACACAGAATATGAGGAAGAATATGAGCAGTGACAGAGAATATACACCTGAGCTGATCCGTCGTTTCAAGGATGAGGTCAATCTGCAGGTCGTATTGGAGGAACTGAAAAAAAGCATAGAGGAGCAGCTGAAAAAGTGCGGTCTGTATTACCGGCTGTTTATGCGGGTCAAGGATAATGAATCGCTGGCCCTGAAGCTTGGCAGCGGTGAATATGGCTGCGGCGAATATGATAAGAAAGTGCAGGATCTGCTGGGCATCCGTGTGGTTCTGTATTATTCCGATGATTTGTCGGCCTGCCGTTACATTCTGGAGAAAACCTTTAACCGCAATGGACAGTGGTCCCAGAATGAGATGACAGTCAATCAGTTCCAGGCAACAAAGATCAACGGTGTATTCGAGATACCCCAGAAGCTTCTGGAAATGGTTGATGAACATACCTGGAAGCTGCCGGTGGATGCAACCTTTGAGGTGCAGCTGCGTACTGTCCTTTTTGAAGGATGGCACGAGATCGAGCATGATATGCGTTATAAGGATATCAAAAACCATAAAAAGAATCTCTGGGATGACAATGAAGCACTGGCGCGTACGATGAACAGCATTCTGGCCAGTCTGGAGCTGTGTGACTGGTCGTTGTCAAGTCTGTTTCAGAGTCTGGCGAGAAAACATCTGGAAAAGAAAAACTGGGAACTGATGTTTCGCAGTCGTTACCGCCTGCGTCTGGACGAAAAGCCGTTGCGTTCTGAGGTGGTTGAGTACTTAAATGAACATGAGCAGTTGGGAAATCAGTTCTTTAACTGTGACAAGGTGCAGCTGGTCAGTGCCCTGATGGATGAAAATGTTCACACAAAGCTGACTTACGATGTGCTGGTCAAGGTTTTGAATATGCTCTATGTCAAGGATGAGACTATTCAGCGTCTTCTGGCGGACACGAAACTCAAGGTGTACGAGCCAGTACCCCATAAGAATAAATTCAAACCGCTGGAAAATCGTACGACGTTCCAGCTGGATGTGGCATTGAATGATGAAAACACACCACAGGGTGAGGTGGAGGATAACTTCCATAAGGCAGTGCAGATTATCTACAGCTGGGGGCGGTACAAATACCGCGAGATATTCCCTGAAATGAAAGAAGAACCGGAAGATTTCAAGGGAACCAGGCCAGGGTATGAGCTGCATGTGGAGTATGATGAAGAGACACAGCGTTTTCTGTTAAACTGCAGCCGTATCGATGCAACGATGCCGGGTACGCTGTGGTTTACCGAGACCTGTCTCGAAAATAAAAATGGCCGTCTGTTGTTTTTCTGTGTTACGACAAGCAGTGCCCCGGAGCAGGAAATCGCCAAGATCAGCTTCCGTAAGCCGAAATTTGTCGATCGTATCCGGGATGAGGTGGACTTTTACGATGTGGAGAAGCTGCCCTCAAAGGTGTCAGTATTGGAGAACGAGGGGGATGCCGAAAAGATCCGCACTCTGCTTGAACATCCGGCCCGCTGTCTGCCGGTGGTTGTGATCGGCTGGGATGCCGAGGATGGCAAATTCCTGCTAAATCCGGATAAACTTCTGGCAACGATCGGTTCCTTCGCTCATGTGTATGCGCAAAAGGCCAGCAAAGACGGCAGTGTTATGATCTTCTGGCCGGACGGCAGTTACGTCAGCTTTGATCGGGAAACGATTAAAAACTGCAGATTTGACTATAACCGCAAGGTATTTGCGGATGAAGATATCTATGAGATCCCCTTCAGACACCGCGTGGTCAATCTGGTGCGCGAGCGCAATAACGGGATCATCAGAGAGGAGTAAAGCATTTTGACAGAAAAAAAGAAACCAATCAGCCGTGCCTGTGCTGACAGAGTCGGTGTAATGCAGTATGTGGAGCTTGACGATTATGTGGTGGCGTGGCCGCGAAGAAGCGAGGCAAATCCGGCGGTCGAAAAATGCTTCCGTATAGATAAAGAAGAGGGACAGGTGACAGAGTTTACCGTGGCAGATGCCCGGATCTTTCGCTGGACAGAATGTGTCGGAGCGGGAAAGTATTTCTACGTGCTCAAGCAGGATCTTCTGGAAATCGCCCGGATCGATGTTGAAACACTTGAAGAAATAAGTCTTGATGTAGTGGGCAGCTTTCCACATCACATGGTGCTGACAGACAGATATCTGTATTACGGTACGAAGGGTGAACATGCGATGATCGTGCGGCTGGATCCGGAAACAGGAAAGAGTGCCGGGATGGATACGATGGGAGAATATCTGAATCTCAGAGAGGATGCCTGGACAGTCTGTGGACATACGTTTTATGGTATGCACGATGATTTTGACAGGGAAATCTCCACATTTTATTCCATTGATATGGAATCCTTTGATGCGAAGAAAATCAGTGAGACGCCATTTTCCCTGGATCGTTTCTGGGAAAAAAGTGAACTGTTAAAGGAAGCTTGCACATTTACAAGAGGCAATAGTCTGTGCACGGTGATCGAGCAGTCCCGACATACAGACTGCTACTATGAGACGATGGCTCCGGAGACTGGAGACCAGGTGAAACGTCAAAAGCTGGCCGGACCGATGACGTATGTATGGTTTGTAGACGGTCTGCTGTATATGGCCGGTATGGAGGGCGATATGTCGATCGAAACCCTGGATCCGGTGAGTGGAAATCGTCGTGTTCTGGCCGGGAAGACCAGATGCTTTGCAAAGGACGAATTCGGACATATCGAGGGAGACCGCCCGCAAGTCGTCGGCAGCAGGTTATATTACCGGGATGCTGAGAATGGCGAGATCATTACAGTGGATCTGTAAGCAAACTGCAGAGCTTTTTGAAGGCATCTATGCTGACGTAATGCACTAAAGTAATGAAGAAAAATTGCGGACAAATATTGACGTGTTTTATCTGTAGGTATAAAATAATACGCAAATGACGAGCCTGTGTTTGGACAGGCCGGGTAAAGAAAGGATCTGAAATAAGATGGAAAAGAAAAATATTGACTGGGGCAGCCTTGGCTTTGGATATATGCCGACAACAGCACGTTTTGTTGCCCATTATAAAAATGGTGCCTGGGATGAGGGTGAGCTCACCACAGACGCAACAGTAACGATCTCCGAGTGCGCAGGTGTACTGCAGTATGCACAGTGCTGTTTTGAAGGTCTGAAAGCCTACACCACAGAGGACGGTAAGATCGTATGCTTCCGCCCGGATTTAAATGCATCCCGTATGGCAGATTCCTGCCGCAGACTGGAGATGCCGGTATTTCCGGAGGATAAGTGGGTAGATGCTGTTATGCAGGTTGTAAAAGCCAATGCAGCATATGTTCCGCCGTTTGGCTCCGGCGCTACACTGTATATCCGTCCGTATATGTTCGCTACAGGCCCGGTTATCGGTGTTAAGCCTGCAGATGAATATGAGTTCCGTATGTTCTGTACTCCGGTAGGTCCGTACTTCAAGGGCGGCGCCAAGCCGATCACGATCCGTGTCACAGATTTTGACCGTGCTGCTCCGAACGGCACAGGCCATATCAAAGCCGGTCTGAACTATGCGATGAGTCTGCACGCTATTGTAGATGCCCATAACCAGGGGTATGATGAGAATATGTATCTGGATGCAGCTACCAGAACCTATGTAGAGGAGACAGGTGGAGCTAACTTCATCTTCGTAACCAAGGACAATAAGGTTGTTACACCGAAGTCCAATAGTATCCTGCCGTCCATCACACGTCGTTCTCTGATGTATGTTGCCAAAGAGTACCTTGGTCTGGAAGCTGAGGAGCGTAAGGTGCCGTTTGCCGAGGTCAAGGATTTTGCAGAATGTGGTCTTTGCGGTACAGCAGCTGTTATCTCTCCGGTAGGTAAGATCGTAGATCACGGCAAAGAGATCTGCTTCCCGTCCGGCATGGAGGAGATGGGACCGGTTATCAAAAAGCTGTATGATACACTGACAGGTATCCAGATGGGTCATATCAAAGCACCGGAAGGCTGGGTAAGAGAGATCTGTTAAGCGTTTCCAAAGTAAGATGTTATATTATATAGAAGAAACTGTCTGCCCCGTGTTTTTTCCACGGGGCAGTTTTATATATTCCTTTCCTGAAAGTATACAGGAAAAGTAGTCTCTCCCGGGTCTTTTCTGTGGAAAAAGACCATAAATCCGGCGGATGTGGTCGTTTTGCCTAAAAAGCAGGGAAGAAACGGGGGTTTTTCGTAAACATAAATGCGGAGGAATAGGGTATACTGCAAATATCGTGGCGTTGTCTGCCTGGATAGGGGCAGAAGACAAAAGCAGCATGAAAAATACTGTGAGGTTAAAATAGGATATGAAAAAGGTAGTAGCAGTCACATTAAATCCGTGTGTGGATTATACGATTACCGTTCCGGGACTTCAGAAAGGCAAGACCAATGTGGTCAAAGCAGCCAGAAAGGATATTTCCGGAAAAGGAATCAATGTCTGCATGCAGCTGAAAAATATGGAACAGCCGGTGATCGCAGCCGGTTTCGACTTTGTGGATGGCCGTGTACATGTCAAGGACGCGCTGGAAAAAAGAGGTATCTCCCATGTGCTGACCAATGTTTCCGGTACGCTCCGTACCAATATCAAAGTACTTGATCCTACAACAGGTGTGATGACAGAACTGAACGAGCGAGGCAGTGCTGTCCGTGAGGAGAGTGTACAGGAAATCTGCCACAAGATCTGTCAGGTACTGGATGAGCTGGATGAGGGTTCTATCCTGACATTGAACGGCAGTGCGCCGGTGGGGGTTCCGGATGATACCTACCGTAAGCTGATCGAAGAGGCCAAAAAGAGGAACATGTTCACAATACTTGACGCCTCCGGCGAACTGCTCAGACAGGGTATCAAGGCCGAACCGGCACTGATCAAGCCGAATCTGGATGAGCTGCAGGAGCTGATGGGACGAAAGATCGAAAGTGTGGAAGAGATCGCTCAGGCAGCTGATGAGCTGCGCGCACAGGGAATCCCGATGGTATGTGTATCCATGGGCAGCCGTGGTGCACTCCTTTCTGTAGAATCCGGCTGCTGGTATGCCAAAAGTGCCACGGTGCCGATCCGAGGTCTGCAGGGTGCCGGTGATGCGATGGTAGCCGCTATGGCCATGCAGATTTTGCAGGATGCGACAGCAGAATATGTATTACGGATGGGAATGGCAGCGGCAAATGCTGCGATACAGCTGGAAGGAAGCCTTGTAGCAGGCCCTCTGGAGATTCTGGGCATGATGGACGCGATTGCTATCGAGAAACTTTATTAAATATTTTGGATTGAAAAGGCAGAGAGTAACAGGATTCTCTGCCTTTTTTTGCATTTTAACGGGAACAATACTGACAAAACTATAACAAATTAGAATAGGAATAAAGAATGTAAGGAATAGACAAATGCAAAAAAGTGGTCTATTATGACTTTAGCGAACAGCCAAGACCCTTGTGTTGTACGCTTTTTTGTTGCGGGACATTTTTAGAGGGAGTGTCGATGTCAACAGGTATATACAGAGTTGTTACAAAACAAATGCAGTCTCCGGGCTGCCGATGGGAGGAACTAAGGAGTGAGTAAAAAGAAAGTAGCAAGACGGCTTTTACAGATCCTGATCGTACTGATCGGTATCAGCTTTCTGACGTTTGCGCTGACATATCTGGCACCGGGCGATCCGGTCAGAGCCATGTATGCGGCCAATGGTACGATTCCAAGTGAAGCTGTTATGGAACAGACAAGAGAAGAGATGGGATTAAACCGTCCGTTCCTTGTACAATATTTTGACTGGCTGGGTAATGTACTGCACGGAGATTTTGGTACATCCTATTCCCTGAAAAAACCGGTAGCCTCTCTTCTGGCTGCCAGAGTATGGCCTACATTGAAGCTTTCCTTATTATCTATGATCGTGATGCTGGTAGTCGCAGTACCGTTCGGTATCCTTTCTGCTGTACATAAGGGTGGCGTGGCAGACGCCCTGGTACGTTTCTTTACGTTCCTCGGTGTGTCTCTCCCGAACTTCTGGGTTGGCCTGATGCTTTTATATTTCTTCGGCGTACAACTGAAGATCCTGCCGGTCGTTTCTACCGGACAGGGATTTGACAAGCTGGTTCTGCCGGTGGTTACACTGGCGTTTGTTATGGCGGCCAAGTATACAAGACAGGTTCGTACAGCTTTTCTGGAAGAACTGAGTCAGGACTATGTGATCGGTGCACGCTGCAGAGGTGTCAGTGAAAAGACGATCCTCTGGAAACATGTACTTCCAAACTCTATCCTGCCACTGGTTACGATGCTGGGCCTTTCCCTGGGTTCCCTGCTCGGTGGTACAGCGGTAGTTGAGGTTATCTTCTCCTACCCGGGACTGGGAAGTCTTGCTGTGGCAGCTATCACCTCCATGGACTATACACTGATCCAGGCCTATGTACTCTGGATCGCACTGATGTATATGGTGATCAATCTGATCGTCGATATATCATACAGTTTTCTGGATCCCAGAATGAGAGAAGCGAGGTAGACCATGGTTAAGTTTAAGAAATTTGTAAAAAAGAATCCTGCATTTATCGTATATTGCATTCTGGCCCTTGCCATTGTTCTGGTCGCTGTTTTTGCTCCGCTGATCGCCACACACGATCCGTATGCGGCAGTACTGGCAGATGCTGTAAAGGCGCCGAGCAGTGAACACTGGTTTGGTACAGACAAGATGGGACGAGATCTGTTTTCCCGCGTGATCTTCGGCGCACGAACATCACTGACAGCAGCTCTCTGCCTGGTAGCGATCATCGTAGTCGTAGGTACAGCCCTTGGTATCATCGCCGGTTATTTCGGTGGTGTTGTGGATGCTGTGATCATGCGTCTGTCTGATATGATGATCTCCTTCCCGGGTATGGTACTGGCTATCGCTGTTGCCGGTATCCTGGGTGCCAATATCAAAAACGCTGTCGTGGCTATCGCCATCGTCAGCTGGACCAAATACGCCCGTCTGGCCAGAAGTCTGGTCTTAAAGATCAAAAACCGTGACTATATCGCAGCTGCGAAGGTCACAGGTTCCAAAACGGGCTATATCTTATGGAAATATATGCTGCCAAATGCACTGCCGACGATCGTTATCACCGGCGCTACAGATATCGGCAGTATGATGCTGGAGATCGCCGGACTTTCCTTCCTGGGCTTTGGTGCACAGTCACCGACAGCTGAGTGGGGTCTGATGCTGAATGAGGGTCGTGCTTTTATGACCGCAGCACCGTGGCTGATGATCTTCCCCGGTATCGCTATCTTTATCACGGTAGTAGTATTTAACCTTCTCGGCGACAGCCTGAGAGATGTTCTGGATCCACGCAGCTGATCCTGAAAGATGTTTGTCATATGAAACAGAGCCAGACAGAGGATATGGCGATGGATCATTTGATAATAGATACTTTCTCTGTGAAAAAAGAGGATGGTTTTTGCAGAGAGAAACAGTTCACGGCTCTTTTAAAGAGCCAAAGGGTAACGAAAGAGATTAACTAAAGAAAGGAAACAACATGAAAAACAATTTGCTTAAAAAGACAATTGCACTTTCCCTGACAGCTGCTATGGCTATGGGAACACTCGTTGGCTGTGGCGGATCCGGTGATGCAGCTGCAACAAGCAAGACTGACAGCACATCTGCTACTTCTACTGTAACAACTACAAGCACAGGTGACAAACATCTGAACTTCGGATGCTACGTATACTCCACAGATTATGATCCGGCAGCTTACCAGAACGCTGCATGGGATGGTCTGCGTCACGGTGTAACAGAGTGTCTGTTCAAGTTCAACGATGACCTGACAGTAGCCAACAACCTGTGTGATGACTATCAGGTATCTGACGATCACAAAACATGGACATTCCACATCACAGATGGTGTGAAATTCTCCAACGGTGATGCCTGCGATGCTACAGCAGTTGCAAACTCTCTGAACCGTCTGTACACTGTATGTGCAACAGATGCCAAGAGCTCCACTCCGGAGACATACCTGGCTATGGAGTCCATCACAGCTAATCCGGATGACAATACCGTAACACTGGTTACCAAAGAAGCATACGCTGATGTTACATCTATCCTCTGCTTCCCGTTCTACTCCATCATCGATGTACAGGGTGACCTGACAGATGCAGAGCATGACTATACAGCAGACCCGACAAGCGTTATCGGTACAGGCCCGTATGTGATCAAATCCAAAGACCAGACAACAAAGAACTCTGAGCTGGTTAAAAACGAAAATTACTGGAACGGTGAGGTTCCGTACGACAGCGTTTCCGTTATCTTTATCGAGGACGACAGCACAAAGGCTATGTCCCTGCAGTCCGGCGATATCGATCTGACAGAAAATATCACTACAGCAGCTGATCTGAACTCTCTGAAAGAGAACGATGATTACTATGTATCCCAGACACCTGGTATGAGAACAGGTTTTGCCTATGTAAACTTCAACGGTGTTCTGAAAAATGACGCTCTTCGTCAGGCTGTTATGATGGCTGTTGACGGACAGACACAGTGTGATGTTACTGTAAACGGTATGTACACATACGGTTATGCCGTACTGCCGTCCACACTGTCCTATGATTACTCTGCATTAAACTACAAATATGGTTACGATGTAGAAGGCGCTAAGAAGCTTCTGGATGATGCCGGTATCGTAGATAAAGACGGTGATGGTATCCGTGAGCTGGATGGCCAGAACATCAACCTGAACTACATCACATATGTAAACCGTTGTCTGGCAGACTTTGCACAGGCTGTACAGATCTCCCTGTCTGAGATCGGTATCGGTTGTACAATAAACAATACAGACTCTGATACAGAGTGGAACCTGATGCAGGCCGGTGAGTACGATCTGTGTGACTCCAACTGGACTACAGTAGGTACAGGTGAGCCGAGTGCTTTCCTGAAGAACTGGTACGGTGGTGACCATGGTTCTGAGTTCTACTCCAACGGTGGTGGTACAAACTACTGCTTCTATGAGAACGATGAGTTTGATGGTTACTACGATCAGTATATGGCTTCCACAGATACTGCTGAGCGTGCAGATCTGGTTATCAAGATGGAGCAGGTACTGCTGGATGATGCTGCTGTATTAGTACATGGTTACTACAACAGCTCCATGATCTCCAACAAAGCAAAAGTTGCAGGCGCTGATATCAGTACTGTAGACTACTACTGGTTAAAGACCAGCATCAAGCCGGCTGCATAAGATTTAAAAAGACGGTTTTTGCCGGGTATTCCTGTCAAAGGGGATACCCGGATTTACACAAATATTCACAAGATTATTCACAGTTAAGGAGGAGTTCCGATGCTGAACATACAGAATGTATCCATCACATACGGAAACAACCTGACTCCCACCGTGGAGGGAGTTACTCTCGATGTAAAACAGGGAGAGATCGTCAGTATTGTAGGAGAGAGCGGCAGCGGTAAGACGACTGTCATCCGTGCAGTGCTGGGCTGTCTGCCCGGAGGCGGCAGAGTATCCCGGGGTAATATTCTGTATGAAGGGAAATCTTTGCTGAAAAAAACGGAGCAGGATCTTGCCAGAGAGGACGCGATCTATACAGATACCGAAGCAAGGTTAAAAGCTCTGGCTGCCAAAAATCTGTCCGATGAGGAAGCAGATAAGGAAAGACTGCAGATTTTAAAGGAACAGGATGCACATCTGCGCAAATTCCAGGTATTATCTGCCGGCGAGCAGAAAAAGCTGGATGAAGAGTGGCGTAAGCTGCGTGGTACGGAAATGTCCATGATCTTTCAGGATTCCGGTGCCATGATCAATCCGGTACGCCGTATCGGTGCACAGTATGTGGAATATATCCGCGCCCATGAAAATATTTCCAAAAAGGATGCGTTTGATAAGGGTGTGGAGATGCTTGAAAAGATGCGTCTGCCAAGCGGTGACAATATCATGCGCAGCTATCCGTTCCAGTTATCCGGCGGTATGCGCCAGCGTGTCGGTATCGCCATGGCAATGACATTCCAGCCAAAGCTTCTTCTGGGCGATGAGCCGACGTCCGCACTCGATGTAACGACACAGGCTCAGATCGTTCGACAGATGATGGAGCTTCGTGAAAATTACAATACCAGTATTATCGTGGTTACACATAATATCGGTGTTGCTGCCTATATGGCGGACAAGATCATCGTTATGAAAAACGGCCGCGTAGTAGAGCAGGGTGACCGCGAGCATATCCTGCACCATCCGACCGAGGAATACACAAAGAATCTGCTGGCTTCCGTGCCGGCGTTGGGAGGTTATCGTTTTGTCTGATAAAAAAGAACTGATTCTTGAAGCTAAACATGTAACCAAGAAATATCCGGCGTCTGGCGGCAGAACGCTGATAGCCTGCAACGATATCAATCTGAGCTTTTACAAAGGCCAGACCCTGGGTGTTGTAGGTGAGAGTGGCTGCGGTAAGAGTACATTTATGCGTATGGTTGTATCTCTGGAAGCACCGACAGAAGGAGAGATCCTTTACCATGGGCAGAATATTACCAAGCTGAAAGGCGAAAAGCTTCGTCTGCACAGAAAAAATATCCAGATGGTTTTTCAGGATCCGACCGCAGCATTTAACCCGAAAATGAAGATCAAAGACATCATCTGTGAGCCTTTGTTAAACTTCGGACTGATCAAAAAGAGCGAAAAAGATGCCACTGCCAGAAAATATCTGGAAATGGTAGAGCTTCCCGGAGATTTTGCGGACAGATATCCGCACAATATGTCCGGTGGTCAGAGACAGCGTGTCGGTATCGCCCGTGCGCTTGCCTTAAAGCCGGAGATCATCGTATGTGATGAGGCGACTTCCGCACTTGATGTTTCCGTACAGAAGACTATTATCGAGCTTTTAGTCAAACTGCAGAAAGAAAATGATATCGCCATGGGATTTATCTGCCATGACATGGCACTGGTCCAGGCTTTTGCCCATCAGGTAGCCGTTATGTATCTTGGTAATATCGTTGAAGTCATGCCGGGTGAAAAGGTTGGCGCTGATTCCAAACATCCGTACACACAGGCGCTGATCGATTCCGTATTTGACCTGCAGATGGATTTTTCCAAGCCGATCGAAAGTATTGACAGTGAAGCACCGAGTCCGCTGGATGTGCCGAGTGGCTGTCCGTTCCAGAACCGCTGCGAACACTGCATGGAGATTTGCAAGAAAGAGCGTCCGCAGCTTAAAGAGATCGAGCCGGATCATCAGGTAGCATGTCACCTTTATAAATAAGAGAGACTGTATCGCCAGGCACCGTCGGGGATACAGGATAAAATAAACACTGCAGCTTGCAAAAAGGCAGTTGCAGTGTTATTTTAAAACAGATGGTTAGATTAAACTAATATAAGAAAACTATAACGAACTGGCATGAGAGCTATCCCGGGGAAGGGGTTGCCACAGAAAAAAAGTCTGGTAGAATGGGGAAGGATTAAAGACTAAAGAAAAAAGGATTGAGAAATATGAATAGTAAAACAAAAGACCTGACAGAAGGATCCATAGGTAAGCTGATCCTTTTGTTTGCACTGCCACTTCTTGGCAGTTCTCTGATCCAGCAGATGTACAGTACGGTGGATCTTATTTTTGTGGGGCGCTGTATTGGCAAGGAAGCCTCCGCAGCCGTAGGATCCAGTGATCTTCTCGTCACATGTATTGTAGGCCTGTTCACGGGCATTTCTGTGGGCTCTGGCGTGGTTGCCGCACAGGCCTTCGGCCAGAAAAATAACAAAACATTGCACAAGGTCATCCAGACCGCATTCTTTTTCGGTCTGATCGGTGCGCTGGTGCTGATGATCGGCGGTATCATCCTGGCGCCGACCTTCTTACACTGGCTGGATACACCGGCTGAGGTATTTGATATGGCGGTGCTGTATCTGCGGATCTATTTTGCCGGTATCTTCGGTATCGTGGAATATAACCTGTGTTCCGGTATCGTCCGGTCACTCGGTGATGCCAGATCGGCACTGAAATTCCAGATTTTCGGTGGTGTAGCCAATATCGTCTGCGATTATCTGTTCATCGTAGTATTCCATATGGGAATAGCTGGAGCTGCGCTGGCAACGATCGGTGCGCAGATCGTTTCGGCACTTCTGACAATCCGCTATCTGTGTAAGCTGCATCCGGAGATCGCACTGAAAGTAACCTGTCCGATGCTGGATGGGCAGGTGCTCAAAAAACTTCTGTTAGTAGGTATTCCTTCCGGCATACAGTCGATGGTGGTATCTTTCTCGAACCTGTTTATCCAGAGTATCATCAACAGCTTCAGCGTGGATGCCATGGCTGCTTTTGCCGCCTATTTCAAGATCGAGATGTTTTTATACTACCCGAGCCTTTCCTACGGACAGGCACTGGTCACCTATACGGCACAGAATTATGGTGCCGGAAAGGTCGACAGAGTGCGAAAGGGTACATGGATCACCCAGCTGATGAGCATCTGTACGGTAGCCATTTTATCGTTCGTGATGATTCTGTTTATCCGTCCGATCTTCGGCCTGTTTAACAGTGATCCGGGCGTTCTGGCAGACGGTGTACGCGTGGCCATGATCACCTTCCCGATCTATTTCCTGTGTACGATCCAGGAGTGTATGAGTGCCGTTTCCAAGGGTGTCGGCAAGGCAATCGCGCCGATGGTGATCATCCTGACATGTATGTGCTTTTTCCGCATCGTGATCTTGAGAATCCTGGTAGGTATAAAGCATGAGATCGAAATGGTAGCGATCGTGTATCCGATCACATGGGTGCTGGCCGGTATAGCGATGACGGTCAACTGCCTGATCATATTGAAAAAACTGAAAAACAATCAGCTGTCTTAAAGTACAGCACGAAAGAAAAAGGAGCAGAAAATGAAATCGATTGCAAATCTTACATTTGAACCCGGAGAAAAGGTAGACGGACTCTTTGAAGTGCCGGGTACGGGATTTACCCTTCCGGCTACGATCATAGCCGGTGAGAAAGAGGGCAAGACCGTACTGCTTACCGCAGGTGTACATTCCTGTGAGTATGTAGGTATCCAGACACTGCAGGAGCTCAGAAAAGAGCTGACACCGGCAGATATTACGGGAACACTGGTAATCATTCCGGTTGTTAACCGTACCGGTTTTGAAAACCGTACTCCTACGATCGTACCGGAGGACGGCAAGAATCTGAACCGTGTATTCCCGGGTAAGGCAAACGGTTTTGCTTCTGAGAAGCTGGCATGGTTTATGACAAGCCAGCTGTTTTCGGAAATTGATTTCTATGTGGATCTGCATTGTGGTGGTATCTTTGAAGATCTGGATCGGTATGTATATTTTGTCGGTGCGTGCGATGAGAAGGTTTCTGCCTATGCCCGTGGCGCTGCAGAATACTGTCATGTGCCCTACATGGTCAAATCCTTTTCAAAGACCGGCTGCTATAACTGGGCCGGGTGTATGGGGGTACCTTCTCTTTTGCTGGAAAGAGGCGGCCGTGGGCGCTGGAGCCATGAAGAAGTCAGGGAAGATAAAGCGGATGTGGTGAACATTCTTAAATATGTCGGAATGATGGATGGAGAGCCGCAGAAGCCGGAAAACACACCGTTTTTGCTGGAAGCGCCGCAGTATCTGGAAATTGAAAAATCCGGTTTCTGGTATACGGATCTTAAGGCCGGAGATCGATTTAACTGCGGAGACGAGCTGGGATATGTGACAGACTATGATGGTCACGTGATTGAGCGTGTGGTCGCAGAACATGATGGTCAGGTACTGTATCTGACAAAGACTCTGTGGGCTTCCAAATATACGGAGGTTATCTGCTGTGCAAAGCTTTGCAATGGTGGTGAATGCCATGAGCATGACCATCATCACGAGCATCCGGGCTTTGAACATATCGGTACGCATCATTAATCCGTGATGATAACATACACGATAAATTGCTTTTATATATGAGATATGTTAAAATTCCTCTGGAAATACTCCGGAGGAATTTTATATTATGAAGAAAAATCTGAAAAAGATGTTTGGCTACTATAAGCCTTACATGCATATTTTCTGGGCAGATATGTTTTTTGCCCTTTTATCGGCGCTTGTAGCATTGACGATACCGTTGGTTGTACGGTATGTGACAAATGTACTGGTATATCTGCCAAGAGAGCAGATGTTAAAAAGACTTCTGTATATTGCTGTGTTTCTGGCAGTGCTTCTGCTGATCGATCTGTTCAGCCGCTTTTTTATCGGCAATTACGGTCATGTGATGGGGGCGAAGATGGAATACGATATGCGTGCGGAAATCTTTGCCCATATGCAGAAGCTTTCGTTTGCTTTTTACGATGATGCAAAGGTAGGACAGCTGATGAGCAGAATCACCAGCGATCTGTTTGACATTACAGAGCTTCTGCACCATGGACCGGAAAATATTATTTTATCCATCTTAAAGATTGCCGGTGCGCTGGTTATTTTAATGAATATCCATGCATCCCTGGCACTGGCTGCGTTTATTGTGCTTCCTCTGATGTTTGTGTTTGCTTTTGTGTTGAATAAAAAGATGCGTGCGGCCTTTAAACGAAACAGAGAAAAGATTGCAGATATCAATGCGCAGATCGAGGATAATCTTTCCGGAATTCGTGTGGTCAAATCTTTTGCCAATGAAGATATGGAAAATCGGAAATTCAAGGTGGGAAATGATGGATTCTTAGACGCAAAAAAGGACAGCTATCGTTATATGGGCAGCTTTCAGGCGGGAGTCGGTGTATTTACGACACTGATCCAGGTAAACGTGATTTTAATTGGTGGTGTGATGATTGCGTATGGTAATATGCAGATCACAGACCTGGTGACGTTTCTTTTATATATTGGCGTTTTTACCGAGCCTATAAAAACGCTGGTGGACTTTACAGAACAGTTTCAGAACGGTTACAGCGGATTTGAACGTTTTCGGGAGATCATGGATATTGAGCCGGATATCGAAGATGCACCGGATGCCAGAGAGTTAAAAGAAGCAAAAGGGCATATTACTTTTGAAAATGTTTCTTTTAAATACCATGACAGTAAGGAGACAGTATTAAATCATGTGAGTCTGGATGTGCCCGCCGGCTCTTATACAGCGCTTGTAGGACCTTCAGGGGCAGGAAAAACGACACTTTGCTCTCTGATTCCGCGCTTCTATGATGTGACGGCGGGAAGGGTCTGTGTGGATGGCAAGGATGTCCGCAAGCTTACGATGAAGAGTCTGCGTGGACAGATTGGTATGGTACAGCAGGACGTCTATTTGTTTACCGGAACTATATTTGAGAATATTGCCTACGGAAAACCGGGAGCGACAAGAGAGGAAGTTGTTGCGGCGGCCAAGAATGCCAATGCGCATGAGTTTATCATGCAGTTTCCAAACGGATACGATACCGATATCGGACAAAGAGGGATCAAGCTGTCCGGTGGACAAAAGCAAAGATTGTCTATTGCCCGTGTTTTCCTGAAAAATCCACCGATTCTGATTTTCGATGAAGCCACATCAGCGCTTGATAATGAGAGCGAACGCGTGGTACAGGAATCTCTGGAAAGGCTGACAAAGAATCGTACGACATTTGTGATTGCCCATCGTCTGACGACGATCCAGAATGCGGAGAATATACTGGTGCTGACCGAAGAAGGGATCGCAGAGAGTGGTACACATGAGGAATTGCTGAAAAAAGGTGGTATTTATGAGAAACTGTATCATATGCATCAGTAGAAAGTGAGTTAAAGAGATGAAAGCAGTAATATTTGATATGGATGGTGTGCTGGTCAATACGGAGCCACTGCATTTCAGGTGCTGGAGAGCAATCTTTGCCGACGATGGCATTGATCTTGACTATGATGTTTACAAGCGATGTATCGGTTCCACGATGACATATCTGTTGCAGCTGATCCGGGAAAACTATGGTAAAAGCTTTCCGGACAAGCAGGCAGTGTTTGAGAGGATGGCGGCCAAAAAGGATGAGCTGATCGCCAAAGAGGGTTATCCCCGTCTGCCGGGACTGACAGAGCTGGTGCACAGGCTGCACGGAGCCGGATATCTGCTGGCGGTGGCCTCCTCATCCCCGATGCATCATATTGATCAGGCCATCGGTGAGCTGGGTCTGGCAGAGTGCTTTGATGCAAAAATCAGCGGTGAGAATGTGGAACATCCAAAGCCGGCCCCGGATACCTTCCTGACAGCAGCGAAAGCACTGGACGTTGATCCTGCGGACTGTCTTGTCGTGGAAGATTCCACCAATGGCGGTAAGGCTGCCAAAGCGGCCGGTATGCCCTGCGTATGGTTCCATAATCCGGATTCCGGTGAGCAGGATATCCCGCAGGCTGTTCTGGAGCTTTCCAGCTGGGAAGATAAAAGCGGTGTGGAACAGATGCTGAAGCTATTGAAAGAGCAGAAGACACGGTAAGCTAAAGTGCAGATTTACCGGCTAAAAGGATATGCCGTGTGCATGGTTTGAAAGAAGAACGAAGCCCCGTAAGATCAGGCAGAAAAGCCGATCTTACGGGACTTCGTTCTTTTTCGGGCAAACCCGTTTGGCATGTATCGGAAAGTTATAACTTGTCTACAAAGGCTGTAAAGCTGGCAAAATCAGCATTGGGATTGAATACACCAAGTACCTGCATCATTTCCTCTGTAGAATATACATTCTGGTAAATATTGCTGGCTTCTGTGCTCAGCTCTTCATATTCCTCCAAAGTAGCGGCTGTCCACATATCCTGAGACAGATGATAGGCAGCGCCGTTGTCTCTGACAACATCGGCATGACCGGTTACTGCATTGTACATGGCGATAAAGGCCGGTGCGCCCATGGCGCGGCATTTGCCAACGATGCAGTCGATCTGGCTGTTGCCAAAGCTGTCTTTTGCTTCGAAAGCTTCGCGGTTGGTGTCGGTGAAGGAATCGACAGCACCAATCTTGATATTCTTATCCTGCTGTTTTTCTTTATTCAGCAGATTCGGATACATATTGGACAATGTACATACGGATACGGCAACGTCCGGTTCCATACTGTCGAGGATCTGTGTACAGTGCAGCTGATCCTTTGTGCTGTAGTAATAACCCGAAAGCAGAGTGACACTGCCGCCGTCCGGATGGTTGGCAATCACGCCGGTATCTGTCATGGCTTTGATCTCGTCAGCTGAGGCAGTTAACGTATAGCCAAGGTTCTGCAGCTCGTCCAGAGCACCGGCCAGTCGCTGTGAATGCATGTAATTGCCGGAAGCGGAACCGCCGCTGCATAAGAGCCAGGTTTTCTTTGTGGCAGAGAGATCATCGCCATCCTTTGCCAGGGCAGCGATCAGATTCTTTCCGGCGGTATATTCATCCTCTTCAGAAGGACCGGTAATGCCTAAGAATTTCTCATGCTGGCTGGCCTGTGCAAATTCATCCTCGGTGAATGTACCGCTGGCGATGGCGTAGTACATATCGTCTGCACAGTAGGCTGTGATCTCCGGCAGATCGTAGCTGACATAGGAGATAATGCCCTCGCAGCCGGCCTCTTTTGCCTGATCGACAAAGGCCTTTTCATCATCGATAGTTGTGATCGTATCAGAATACAGGAAATCTACATTGAATGCTGCTGTCAGATAGTCCTCGTAATAGGAACGGAACATCTTGACCTCGTCGTCATTCAGATTATAGACGGCAACACCGATTTTGTGGATTGTTGTGGCATCATCGGTCTGTGACGTTGTGGATACGATTTCGGAGCTTTTTGTCTGTGCTGCTGTGGATGCAGAAGCAGCCTCGTCTGCCTGTGAAGCTTTAGCTGTATCTGCAATAGAAGATGGCATAGCTGCCTGGGACTCAGTACCGCAGCCTGTCAGTCCGGCGGTCATCGTAGCAGCCAGTCCGAATGCAACAAGTTTTGTTATTTTTTTCATATACTTTGCCCTCCTGATAAAACTGGAAATTATATAGATACAAGAGACATTTACACTGTTGTTTCTTTAAGTTCAGTATATCATTGCTTAAAGGATTTGGCTTATTCGGGATTTGACTATAAAGCTGTTCCGGCATAGCATAGAACAAAAAAATATGGATAAAATGCACAAAAATATGCCGGCACGTCCGGTAAAAATGCTGGGAAAAAGTCTGGAAAGACATAAAAAAACAGGGAGAAAAAAGACTCCCTGTTATGCATCAGATATGGCTTTGTAAGAGTGTTAAAAATTCTCTGGCACAGGTATCGAGTTCTGCGGATTTACGGTGAATATATCCGAGAAAGATTTTTTCGCCTTCATGGTCGATATGTATGGAGCGGATCCCCTGCAAGCCCATTTCATTTTCCTTGAGACCGCCGTAACACAGATAAGCACAGTCCGTTTTGGCCAGCACATTGATCAGCGCATAATCGCTGTCTACCTCGACAGCATGGGTCAGGGCTTTTTCAATATGCAGATCCTTTTCCAGCTGCTGCAGATGGTAGACACGGGAAAAGCTGTCCTCAGTATACCTGACGTAGCGAAGCTGTGGCATCTGTTCCGGCGAAACCGACTTCTCATGGTACAGCGGATGGTTCTGACCAACGCATAAAACCACCTGTGCTGGCAGAAGCTCTTCAAAGCAAAGACCTTTTCTTTCAAGCATGATGCGGAAGGATTCGCTCTGCTTGTGCCCCAGATAGACAAAGCCGATCTCGGCCTCGCCCTGTTCGACAAGCTCAACGACCTCTGAGATACTGCCTTCCCACATCTTAAAGCAGTAGTCGTGGCTGTTTCTGTCCTGGATAAATTCCGCGAAATGCTCCGCTATAAAATTGCTGACCATTGAAGCAATATGAAAACAGGTTTTGTCCTCCAGCTCGGAGAAGGCGGCAAACTTGCTGAGCATCTTCATGATCTGCTGCGACTGGTCATACAGGATTTTTCCCGCATCCGTCAGGGCAACGCCCGTGCCGTTACGCTTGAATATCCGGTAGCCCAGCTCCTCCTCAAGACTGCGGATGACCTTCGAAACATTCGACTGGGTCGTATACAGATATTCTGAAGCCTTATTGAAACTGCCCATCTCGGCAGCCATAATTACATATTCCAACTGTTTGATTTCCATGAAATCCCTCTTTCCTGTACACATAGTTCGTACAAATACAGTATAGGAGGTATGGGAGAAAAGTGCAATTGAGATGGTATAACGGATTGTTATGGCCTGGGAGTATCGAAAAAAATAGATTGACAAAACAAATAGAAAAGAATATCATCTAAAATAGTAGAGAATAAACGAAAACAGGAAAGAAGGTAAAACTATGGGAAAATTTGCAGAATTAACAGATTGTGAGCTTGCAACGATGAAATGTGTATGGGACGCCCAGGATAATATTACAGTTCCGGAGATCGTTGAAAAATTGAAAGAGAATTTTGAATTAGATTACAAGCCGACAACGGTATACACTTTTGTGAAAAAACTGTATGACAAAGGCTTTGTTGACTACTTTAAAAGGGGCGTGAAATTTTATTATCCGGTGCGCACGGAGGAAGATTATATACAAAGCGAACTGAAACGTACCAGAGAATTCTGGTTTGACGGATCGCGTGCGGAGCTGTTATCGGCTCTTTTTAAGGATGAGCAGATAACAGAAGAAGAAAAGAAAGAGCTGAATAATCTGATCGAGGGCTTATAACGCAAGGGGAAAAGGATCATGTGGGATGTAAGAAGCTGCGTTGCAGCAATACTTGTGACGCTGATGCTTGCCGTGTTCTGGCTTGCTGTTTTGGGAATGGTGCTGACAGTTGTTTGGATGCATATTAAGAAAAAATGGATCGAAGACAGTGAAGCTGTATTTATTTATACATCATTGCGGGTTATATTGCTTCTGTTTGCTGTACCCGTTGTGTATGGCATACGGCTCTGGTATAATATGAACTTTTCTCATGCTACAGGTCTGGGTGATTATACAGGGCATATTTTTGATATATTAGAGGGGATGTGTGTCATCTGGGTTTTGGGTGTGCTCCGTTTTACATGGCGTTATATGCATAAAAAATGGCTGTTTGCAAAGATTCTTTCACAGAAATGCCCCGTGGACAAAGCTACGGCAGAAGTGTTCCGGAACGTATGCAGGGAATTACGGATTCGCAGAAAAATACGTCTGTATGAAATACCGGGGATAGAATCGCCCTTTATCACCGGCGTTTTGCGCCCAAAGATCTGTATACCTATGCGCAGGTATGCAGAAAATGAAATGCGCATGATACTAATCCATGAAGGCATACATTATAAGCAAAAAGATATGCTGTGGAAAACAGTGGTATGCTGGTTGCAGATTTTTTTATGGTTCTGCCCTGTGCTGCGGAATCTTTCACGGGAAGTACAGATATGGTGTGAACATAGCTGTGACAGCAGATGCTGTCGTATATATGATGCCAGACAGTACTTCAGGACATTATTGGAAATGGCAGACCGGTCAGAAGGGAATAACTGTGCATTCGCTTCCTATCTGAGCGAAGCTGAAAATGGCCTGAAACAACGTGTATGCTATATAAAGCGTGAAAGAAAGTTCAGAGAATATGCCGGTCGCAGAATTGCCCTGAGTACTTGTATGCTGTTGGCGGGAATCGTTCTGGGAACGGTGGCTGTAGATGCAGCTGTGAACAGCCTTTCCAGTGTAGCATATGAAGCGACAGCTACAGGTGAGGGGGAATATGATCTTACCCGCTATGTCGAATATGAAAGTCCGGCTTTGCCAGAGGATGAAGAGTATATTGAATATGGTGAAATGTACGAAGTTCCCGTAAGTAAATCCAGAATATATACATGGAATATAGATCCACAGGAACAGATTATGACAGAAGAGATTTTTCTGGAAGCGGGGCAATCCATAGCAGCAATTGTGAAAAACGAGGAGCTTAAAAGAGAAAAACTAAAGGTGGGTATCCTGGATCCGGAGGGGATAGAGCATTTCAGTATCAATATAGAGGGTACATTTGATTATAAGGTGAGAAAAACAGGAAAGTACAAGCTGTTTGTGAAAAATCAGGACAAAAAAAGTGTAAAGATCGATCTGGATACGGGGATTTATGATGATAAGTCCTATCTTCCAGATGAAATGAAATGGTAAGGAGTGAACTATGCGTAGAAAAGGCAGATTTGTTTTAGTATTGTGTGTATGTATGGCATATCTGAGCTGTGTCAATGTTTTGGCAGATGTAAAGTCCGATGTATATGTGTCTGCAGAAAATAGTGAAGGCAAAGTTATGGAGGATGGTTATACGGAATATGAAGCTTCCGTTTTGCCAGCGGATGAAGCGTATATAGAATACGGAGAAATGACAAAGAGTAATGCAAGAATCGGAGGTGCAGATAGCTTTCAATGGAGTGCAAAGCCTAAAGTGCGAATATTTGGTCTTATCATACAGTTGAAAAAGGGAGAACAAGTTAAGATAACCGCCAAGAGTACACCTGTTGATAAAAGTATAGAAATTGGTTTCAAAAAACCAGACGGCAAGTATCAATATGTCGTGGGAAGAAATATTATTAATCATACATTCAAAGCAAAACAGGATGGAAAATATACATTCTTTGTACGGAATATCAGTGATACTACGGTCAGCGTGTCTGGAAAAATTCGTAAGCAATAATGTGTTAAAAAGTAAAGGCGTTAGAAGTACTTTTTGACATAAAATATTGTGTGAAAGATAATTATATAAAATTCTTGGAAAATGATATAGAGCTGCATTGTTGCATGATTTGCAATAAGGTAGCTCTAAAAAAACCTAAATTAATCTAAAAATATAGATTGACAAATAAAAAAACAGATGATAATATAAATACATCACATAAGCGCTTATGGATAAAAATTAAGGAGGGTAATTTACAAATGAAGAACAAGATTTACAGGCTTTCCATTCTTGCATTTGCACTGCTAATGACAATGACAGTACCAACACCCGTTAAAGCTGCAAAGGTTTCGTGGGAATTTAAAAGAGAAGCAGTTGGAGGATATAAAGAACTCGCAACAGCTAATAAAGCGGATGGTGAAAAAAATTGGTATGTTACAATTAATAAAACAAAATATACCAATTTGTCAGGCAAAAACATGTTTGAATGCAAAGTCGTAGACAAGAACGATGTAGACGCATCGAATGCATTTACATTCTCCTCTTATGGAAGGAAGGTTAAGCCGTATAAAACAACAGCAAAAGTAAAAAAAGGATATGAATCCACTTTAAAGGGGAAAAAGACGACTTCGAGTACGGCAGCAGGCAAGTTAATTCTCTGGGGATATTTTACGCCGTGATGTTGTTTTCTGGTATTTAGGTTAAATAAGAAACGTATGGGAGGATGGGATATATCCATCCTCCTGATAAAAAGGAAACATTACATATGAAATCTACATATACAGCAGTGCATTTTTTCTTCACCGAATTAAGACAAAGTCTGGGTGCTGGTTTCTTTATGGGAATATTAGCCGGGATTGTCTGTATTGTACTGGACTGTGGTACGGGCCTGACTTCGCTACAGGAATCCACGGTACATGATTATATTGGAACGCTTTTTCCCTATGGATTTTATGGTACGTTTGTGTTTGCTCCGTTAATGAGTATTCCGTATGGAATGGGGTATTACAGATATCGTAACAGTGGTATTTAACGGTTGCTGATAATGAGGACTGGAAAATCTGCCTATTGCGGGGCAAAGGTCGGTGTTACATTTATTTCGAGTTTTTTGGCGGGAAGTATCAGTATGACATTATGTGTGGTCGTTCTGCAGCTGTTTGGCCCATTAATGACGGGTGTTGTGGCAGAGGATTTAAAAGGAGCACCGTTCATGGTACTGGTAAGTACTGGTCATTATGTGTTTTACTATATTATCTTTATCTTTTTAATGGGCTTATGGTGTGGATTGCATGGCGTTGCTGTACTGTTCTTGTCGGCCTGGATTGCGAAAGGTTATATATGCATTGCAGCGGTGGTTACATTTGGTTATGCAGCTACAGTTATTTTGAATGTATTAGGGGTAGGCATTGACTATAGGCTAAATAGTTGGTTTAGCGTTAGATGCAGTCCGTTTACGGATTGGGTAACATTTGGGCTTTGTATTGGAATAACAGTTTTAGGAGTATGGCTATTAAAGTACGCATTTTCTGAAAAGGTGAAAAAAAATCTTGCTAATGAATGAGGATTACTATGAAGAAATTAAAATGGGTGTTGTTAGGTATAACGGTATGTGCAGGTATTCTGGTGGCAGCAAGAGTACGATTTCAGCAATATGAGTTGCATAAGGGAAAAGAAAATGTAGTTCTTTCTGATTTACAAAAAAATGTGAAAGAAGAAGTGAAAGGAACAAAAGAAAATTCAGAAGAAAATGTAGAAAATCCGGAAAAGGAAATAAAGCATATATCACAGGAGATAACAGAGAATCTGAAGATAGATGCAGATATTATAGAAGGTACAGGCGAATATTATGAATACGGAGTTTCTCTTGACGAAGTAGCAGGTGAAACTGTGCAAAATGAATTATCGGAAATGACGGACGAAGAACCGAAAGAGACAGATGAGGACGAGGACTATTTTGCCTGTGCAACATCAAATGGTGGATGGGCTGCTTGGGTGCAGGGAACGTTTCAGATTTCAAAAAAAGAAGGAAGAGATGATGATTTGCATGATTTATTAGAAAACTGGATAAATCAGCATGAAGAAGATATGAAAGAAGAGAATCTTTCCTTTATGTCAGAGGAAGAAGCATCAGAACTTGTTATGACATATATCAAAAAATTCACACAAGAGGAATGTAAGGTAATCTGGGTAAAAGGACTGGATGCGGATCACCTGAAGAAATCTTATCAGGAAATGTATGCCTCCGGTGATAAATGGAGTATAGATGAAAATGAGCTTGAGACTATGGATGGAGCATATCTGATAAAAGTAGAAGGATACAAGGATGGTTTACCTGTATATAGTAAGGTAGATGAGCAACCAATAGAAACAGTTATGGAGTGGTCAGTAGCCCAGAAATTTGTAGCAACAGCCGTAGTAACAAAGGATGGTATACGTTTTTTCCAGATAGATAATCCATATAAGATAGACGAAAATAAAAAGAGGAAAATAGAGATTCTGACGGCCAGTGAAGCTGCGGATATAGCATTGAAAAGGTTACAGAATCAGATATTAAATGGTACGAATGTAATTGATAAGATATATCTTGAATATATAATGATTGCAGATACTGAAATGTGGAAACCACAGTACTTGCGTCCCTATTGGACGATTGAGTATGTAAATACCACAAATGAGAATGGAGTTATAGCAGAGACCAGAGAAGCGATCCGTATCAACGCAGAGACGGGAGAAGATGCAGCGTATGGAAAATAAGAAAACAAATATACTGTGTGAAAGCTTACAGCTGTGTCGTTATCAGTTTTTGAATCATTTTATGACTGTGAAGACGGTTACGATACTGGTTTTACTGGCTGTAGTGATCAGTTTTCATTTGCGACCGGTCGCAAGATTTGCCATTGCGCAGGGAATATCTGTTGCGCCATGGATTTTCCCTTTCATACCGAGTGACTATATGCTGCAAATTATCCTTGTGGCCGGAGCTGTGTTTTTAATGTCAGATGCTCCTTTCAAAAATGAAAATCATTTTTATTTATTATACAGAGCAGGAACAATAAGCTGGAGTATAGGAACAATTCTATATATGATAGTGGTATCTGTCGTGTATACATTTAGCATATGGGGAATTGCCTTATTTTCATTGGCGGATGTGATACAGTTTGATGGAGAATGGGGGAAAATACTGGGAACTTTGGCACAAAACCCCAGAGTATTAGTGGATTATGAGATCCCTATGGTATTCAATTATACAATTTTTCAGTATACGCCGATAAGAGCTACTATATATAGTATTCTTTTGGAATGTGGATGCATCTTATGGATAGGTTTGGCCATCTATATAGGAAATGAATTTTTAAAACATTACATGGGAATTATCATTGCTTTTGCCTATCTGTTTTTGGATGTCATGATCTATAATGTGATGTCACGAAATGTCTATCGGTATTCACCGTTATCTATCTGTCAGCTTGGCTATTTTAATGGTGATATGCGCAGAGTTGGCATAACACTTTCTTATGCTGTAAAATTTTTCAGTATCAGCATAGGGTGTTTTATCCTGTTTATTCTGGTGGCCGGAAACAGGAAACGAATATGGCGCTATCTGAAAGAAAGCAGGAGGAAACAGGCATGAAAAATGTGATTGAAGCAAGAAACGTAACAAAAAAAATAAAAGAAGCGGTTCTTCTATCTCATGTGGATCTGCAGGTGCAGCAGGGTGAGATCTGTGGTATTATCGGTCGCAATGGTTCGGGCAAGACAGTACTTTTAAAATGTATCTGTGGGTTTATGCCGCTGACAGAAGGAGAGATTCTGCAGAACGGAAAACGGATCGGTATTGATACGGAATTTATAGAAGATACAGGATTTATTATAGAAAATCCATCTTTTCTGCCATTGAAAAGTGGGTATAAAAATCTGAAATATCTGGCATCTATCCAACAGAAGGCAGGAGAAAAGAGAATCAGAAAATGTCTGGAGCTGGTAGGTCTTGCAGACAGTGCGGACAAACCAGTAGGAAAGTATTCTCTGGGAATGCGGCAGCGCCTGGGTATCGCACAGGCAATCATGGAAGATCCGTCAGTCATTATTCTGGATGAACCGATGAATGGACTGGATAATGAAGGTGTGGAAGAAATGCGAAAGCTGTTTCTGGAATTAAAAGCAGAAGGAAAAACATTTCTGATCGTCAGTCATAACAGAGAAGATATTGAGACCCTGTGTGATCATGTATATATGATGGATCATGGGGTATTAACGGTGCAACGCTAAAAGATAAGTCGGTTTTGTGGGAAATGACCAAAAACAGAAAAATAAAATTGTGAAAGATGCATGGAAAAATATTGAAAATACTACATTTCCTACGGGAAGTGAAAAAGGGAAATAAACTTTTCAGGCAGAAAAAAATAAAAAGTTCAACCATGAAAATCCGGAATGTGCCGCTCAATCACCTATTCCGGTGATTTTGCGACACTCCCATTGTAACCATATTGAGCTTAGATACAAAATGCTGCATAGAGAGGAACAATCTTTTTATTGTCCTCAAATGCAAAGTTTTTCGCAGAAAGCTTGATAGCATAAGCAGGATTGTAAGTGCCCATATAAACCTTTAAGCTCTTTGCCCTGGTGTTGTCGGCTGACTTGACCTCAATCGGAATGAGCTGACCGTCACGCTGAATAACAAAATCAATTTCAGCTCCACGTTCGGATTCCCAATAGTAGGTGTTATATCCGTTTATGGAGAGCTGAACATTGACATAGTTTTCAGCCATACCACCCTTGAAGTCATTAAGTTCCTCAACCATATAGAGAATATCGTTAGCCGCCAGATCTTTCTTGGCACAAAGTAACCCTAAATCCGATACATAAATTTTGAACGCATTGATATCACGGTAGTTTTCCAAAGGCTTTTTGACCTGTTCCACCTTGTAAACCCGTGACACAATACCGGACAGACAAAGCCATTCAATCGCATTTTCAAACTCAGAAGCCCGTCCGCCTTTCTTAATC
>JAHZHB010000077.1 GCA_019420465.1 Lachnospiraceae bacterium | reverse complement strand
CGCGCGTAAGATTACGTAAGCCGTGGATCTCATCAAAGCTAAAAGCGCACTTTGAATCGTTTGCAAACAGACATACAAGCTTCGCCCCACCAAACGGCCTGCGGCAGTCTCCTGTTTATCTAATTATATTTTTTACTATTTCCGATTATAGTTGATCAGACATCCTTTGAGAATGATCTCACGTTCATCATCTGTCAGCTCACCCAGCGTCACCGTAAAGGATTTCTTCTCCTCACCGACAACGTAGATTGTGATCTCTTCCTGTTTCTCAGCCACTGCCTTTTTAATGTCCGGCACAAACAGATAATCCCCGTTGGTAAACGGCAGATCACCCGCCGGGATCAGAAACGGAAGCATACCCCAGTTGATCAGGTTGGAGCGGTATCTCTTGGTTGCATACTCATTGGCGATATTGGCCCAGCCGCCGAGTACCTTCTGGCAGGAAGCAGCCTGCTCACGGGCAGAACCGTCACCCGGTTTTACAGCAAAGATCGTACTGCCGATACCGGTATTTTCGTCCGTCACATCTGCAAAATGTTCATGTACCCATGCCAGTGCCTGGCCGACCTCCACGAAGCCGGATTCCGGTGCTTCGCCATTTTCTCTGGCTTTTTCTGCCAGCTGTACCTCTTTGGCACGGCCAACGTAGGCCGGATCTTTTCTGGACAGTGTAAATTCAGCCAGTCCCAGCGGATTGGAACGGTAGGAAGATGTCTCACCGGACGGGATCAGCTCATCTGTTGTGGTGACCGGATCATGGATTTCGGATACAACCTTTAACAGCAGGTTGTCCGTCAGTGCCACCATCTTCGGCCAGTCTTTGATGTTTGGTCCGAACTGAATCTCGACACTCGGATCTGCGACACCCTTGCTGTCAAAGACACGGTTTTCGTAGATCGTCTTGTCGAAGAAATATTTCGGCTGGCTGTATGTACCGGTAAATTCTGTTGCCGGAGTCAGATAACCCTTGTTGGCTGCTGTTGCAGCGATCGAACGGGCATCCATCAGAGCGACAGACGAAATCTGGCCGTTCTGGATCTTGGAGCCTTCACGGTTCGGGAAGTTACGTGTAGAATGGCGGATACTGAAGGCATTGTTTGCCGGTGTATCTCCGGCGCCAAAACACGGTCCGCAGAACGCAGTTTTAACAATAGCTCCCGTCTCCATCAATGTTGCCAGCACACCATTCTTTGCCAGTTCGATGTAGATCGGCGTGGAAGCCGGATATACGCTTAACGTAAAGGCATCGTGTCCGATGCTGGCTCCTTTCAGGATATCTGCCGCTGCGCAGATATTTTCGAAACCACCACCGGCACATCCGGCGATAATACCCTGATCTACGAGAAGCTTGCCGTCATGGATCTTGTCCATCAGAGAATACTCTACTTTATTGCCAAGGCTTACGGCAGCACGTTTTTCCACGTCATGCAGGATATCTTCGAGGTTGGCATTGACTTCCTCGATCGTATAGGTATTGCTCGGATGGAACGGCATGGCGATCATCGGACGGATCTTGTCCAGCTCGACACGGACCACACCATCATAGTAAGCTACCGCATCCGGATTTAGTTCTTTATAGTCTTCGCTGCGGCCATGGATATCGTAAAACTCTTTGATCTTATCATCGGTTCTCCAGATAGAGGACAGACAGGTCGTTTCTGTGGTCATAACGTCCACACCGATACGGAAATCCGCACTCAGGGAAGATACACCCGGGCCGACAAACTCCATAACTTTATTTTTGACATAACCGCTCTCAAATACGGCACCGATGATCGCCAGAGCCACATCCTGCGGTCCGACTCCCGGTACCGGTTCGCCGGTCAGATAGATGGCTACCACGCCCGGCATCTGGATATCATAGGTCTGTTCCAGCAGCTGTTTGACAAGCTCCGGGCCACCCTCACCCATAGCCATCGTACCCAGGACACCGTAACGGGTATGGCTGTCGGAACCAAGGATCATCTTTCCGCCACCGGCCAGCATTTCACGGGCAAACTGATGGATAACAGCCTGATGAGGCGGCACATAGACTCCGCCGTATTTCTTGGCACAGGTCAGGCCGAACATATGGTCATCTTCGTTGATCGTACCACCAACAGCGCAGAGAGAATTATGACAATTCGTCAGGACATACGGTACGGGGAATTTTTCCAGTCCCGAAGCACGGGCGGTCTGGATGATACCAACAAACGTAATATCGTGGGATGTCAGCTTGTCAAATCTGATGCGCAGATCTTTCATATTGTCGGAAACGTTATGTTCCTTCAAAATATGATAAGCCATCGTGCCGGCTGCTGCCTGCTCTCTGGATACGTTGCCTGCGCCCTCTGCCTGCAGACGGGACGGGGCATCCGCGTCATCCGGAATCAGTGTTGTGCCTCCCAGAAGGTAAGCACCGGTCTTTTCGAGTGTGATCATAATATTCTCCTCCTGAATCTGATAATGGGCTGTCCTTTGTAATATATTGGCAAACGACAGCGAATATGGCCTCCCTCACAGTATATTCTGCCCGCAGCGGCCCGCCTTGGTATCTTTCGATACACCGGCATGTAAAACGAAATGTGCAGCAATGCTCATCACATCTCTGCACATTTCGTACGTTTGACTATATATCCGAAGTTACGGATTCTGTTCCTGCATGTACTTCATGTAACGTACAACCATCATAGCGATCTTAAAGGTCAGGGCATCATCAAACACCCGGATATCCAGTCCCGTGCTCTTTTCGAGCTTTTCGAGGCGGTACACCAGTGTATTTCGGTGTACATACAGCTGACGGGATGTTTCGGAAACATTTAAGTTGTTTTCGAAGAATTTGTTGATCGTCATCAGTGTTTCTTCATCGAATGTATCCGGCAGCTGTTCGCCGAATACCTCTTTCATAAACATCTTGCAAAGCGGGATCGGCAGCTGGTAGATCAGACGGCCGATGCCGAGATTGTTGTACGGAATGACATTCTTTTCTGCATGGAAGATCTTGCCCACCTCCAGAGCCATCTGGGACTCTTTGTAGGAACGGGATACATTTTTGATCTCCTCCACGACATTACCATAGGCTACACGGACCTGTCCGGACTGCTCTGTCTGAAGGGTATCGGCGATCAGACGGGCCAGACGGCTCATCTCCGCATAATCCTCACCCTCCTTGAGCTCTTTGACAATAATTACATTATTTTCATCGATAGCTGTGATGAAATCCTGCGGACGGCCGGTAAACAGACTCTTGATCTTGTCTAATGCTGTATTGTCCTTGTCTCCGAGGATCTCTACGGTAAATACGATACGTTTGGCATTGGTATCGATGCGAAGCTTTTTCGCACGGTTGTAGATATCCACAAGGAGAAGATTGTCCAGCAGAAGGTTCTGGATGAAATTGTTCTTGTCCAGACGCTCCTTGTAAGCAATGATCAGATTCTGGATCTGGGATACAGCCACACGGCCGATCAGATACGGATCGTTCATGCTGCCGGAAGATACCAGCACATACTCCACATTATTATCATCAAATACCTTGAAGAAATATCTCTCCTGAAGGATCTGGCTGTCTGCCGGTGAGTCCACAAACTGACGGACCGTCGCATGATCCACCTGCTCCTCCGCCATGGTGGAAACTAAAACTGTACCGTCAATGTTCAGAACACTTAAGTCTACTTTGGTGATGCTTTTAAGCTCATCCAGAGTCTTTTGCAGAACCTGACTTGAAACCATACTGTCACTCTCTTTCTTACACAAAAAGCCTCCCGGGGCTGTCTGTATATATACTACAGTTGTACTGTATTTTTCTTTTATTGATAACTTACCTAATAATATACCCTATTTCTTGTGAGTTTTCAACCATAGCCTTGCATTTTCACCGCTGTTTTTGGTAATTTTTTGGTCAATTTTTATATGAATTGACCAAAAAGCGGCTTTTTGTCCGTCAATCTTATATCTGGTCATCCAGTTATATCGTCTGTATTCTGCATACATTTTCTCCACAGGATCTTTATTCTTTCTTTTTATATTATTCCATCCCGGAACAGTATATATCAGGAACGGATTCGTATACGCATTGAGTCCCCCGTGGTCTGACAGTATAATAAAGAAAAAGAAATTCCGCATCATCCTGACAGCGGAATTTAAGTGAACTGATTTTTTCAGTCACTTGGAAAGGGGGCTTTTATGACAAAAGCTAAAAAAGAGAAAAATCCTGTCATACTTATCGTTGGGTTGCTGCTCATGTTTGTTCTTGGACGTTTTCTTCCAACATGGGGATCTGTCACGCGCATCGGTGTGCAGGGCATTTGTATCTTTATCGGTCTTGTATTTCTGGCAGCAAGCGGTTATCCGTATCTGGCCATCTCCACCTTTGCTCTTCTGGCGATCCAGTTATCCGGCGCATTTACCTTTGCTGACATGATCGCTGCCAGTCTCGGCGGTGTAACGATCTATCAGCTGATCGTCATCTACGGACTTTGCCGGGCACTGATCGAATGTGGAGCCGGTGATGTCATCGCCCGGTGGCTGATCAGCCGCAAATTTGCCAAGGGCAAGCCATTTGCCTTTACCTTTATGCTGATGATCGCTTCGGTTTTTGCCGGTGCATTCATCGGACTGGGCGGACTTGTTTTTTATTACAGTGTACTGGAATCCATTCGTAAAGAGCTGGGCTACGAAGAGGATTCTGCGTGGATGAAATTTAATGTTTTCGGTGTATATACAGAGGCCATGATCGGTATGTCCATGCTGCCCTTTAAGGGACTTCCGCTTTTAATCTTTTCACCGTTAAAGCAGGCGCTTGGCGAATCCGGTATCGAAACCAATGACCTGTTGTTCATGGGCATTGTTGCGATTCTTGGTATCCTTGTTGCTGTTGTATACTACTTTATCATGATCTTATTCCGAGTAGACTTAGGTCGTTTAAAAGATCTGGATATCACCAAGATGGAAGGTATGGATAATGTAAAAATGAACAAACGCCAGTCTTTCATCACCATCGTTTTTGCGATTTCCCTGATCTACACGATTCTGATCCTTTTTATCAAAAAGGGAACGCCTTTCGGCGATGCCTTTAACGGCATTACGCAGGCCGGATGGTTTGCGATATGTCTGGCCATCATGTGTCTGGTTAAAATCGACGGTAAGCCAGCCGCAAACGCATTCACTGTATTAAAAGAAGGTGTAGACTGGAACGTTATCTATGCTATGATCGGCTTTACACAGGCCGGTGCCGTACTGACCCTCGATGATGCTGGTATCAAGCTGTGGCTGCAGGATTCTCTGTCCGGCATTTTTGTCAATTTCGGCTTCCCGCTGTTTTTACTGCTGGTATTTTTGATTTCCTGGATTCTCACCAACTTCCTGTCCAATACAGCTGTCGGTGTGATCATGGCTTCACTGGCTGCACCGTTTCTGACTGTACATATCCAGCAGTCCGGTATCAATCCTACTGTATACGCTGCCGGCTTTATGATCTCTGTCATGTTCGCTTTTGCCACACAGGCCGCCTGTGGTGCTGCACCGCTTCTGTTTGGTAACAAGTGCATTTCCGATGATCTGAAATGGCTGTATTCCAAAGGACTGTTTGCCGGTGTGATCATCTTTCTGATCAATTATGTGCTTACACTGGCTCTCTGCTATGCACTGTAAAACTCTGCTGATATGACCTGCAGTTTTTGAAAAAACGCCGGCAGTCTTTAATGTAGCAGAACAAAAAATCCGCTGTCTGTACAGAATCGTCAGATTCTCAGACAGCGGATCGTTTTTTTATAAACCAGCCTCCTCTGGCACGCTTTTCCATTCTCCTTCGGCCATGCGTTCAGCAGCACGCAGAAACGCCTGCAAAATACGCGATCTGCTGTTTTTTCTGTAACAGATCACCTCACGGGTCGGGTACATGGAATCCTCACAGACTCGCTCCACAACACCGTACACCGTCTTGCTGAGTCCGGCCGGGCCAAAAGCGATATTGCGCGGATTTGATGCGATATTGCGAAGCATCGTATTCATAGCAATGCCGGATTCCAGATTGACCTCTTTGATTTCCCGTTCCACACCACAGGCCTCACAGAATCTTAAAAAAATCCGTTCACGACGCGATATCGTATGGGGTCTTGTATTGATAAACAGAAAACGGCTGTCTTCATACGACAGAAGTTCCTTCGTGTCAAAGGTACGTTTGGCTGCCAGCGGATGCTTTTCGTTTAAAAAGACCACATCCTGCGTCTTTCGCAGAGTCTTTATCTCCAGATCGCCGTGTTCTTCTGCATAAAATTCCGGATTGTCTTCAGGTCGTCCCAGAATTACGCTGAGTGCAGCATCTATTTTGCCCAGATGGACAAGTTTGAGCAGTGTACGGCTGTCATGATGCATCATCTCGACCTCCAGAGAAGGAATCTGCTGCACCATCTCCGCGATGATCTGCGACGTTACCTGTGACGGGAACAGCGGAGGCGTTCCAATATAAAATGTTGGTTCCAGAGAAATCGTGCGCAAAACACCTTCAAACTCATCAAACGCTGATACTACCTGCTGCAAAGTTGGAAGAAGCTTTATCATTTCCGGGGTCAGCGTCACACCGTTACGACTGTGCCTGTCAAACAGAGACACGCCCAGATTTTTTTCCACCGAAAGCACCTGTTTTGATATGGCCGATGGTGTAAAATTCAACTCATAGGCCGCCTCGGAAAAATTCAGTGTTTTAGACACCATCAGCACTGTTCTCAGCTTCTGTATATCCGGATTGATCATACGCTCACCGCCTTTATTATTCTATATCGGAATAATAATACAGGTAATCGGATTTGTCAAACCTGATGATGCTGTTATAATAAATATGTAAACATACTTTAAATACGTATTACGATTGGCCGTTTTTGGACGGCAGTCAAAAAAACCAAAAAGAAAGGAAGTTGTATATGGAATTTAATATCTGCAAAACCCTCTACTGCGATGTAGCTGTTGCCGGCGGCGGTGTTGCCGGTGTTTCAGCTGCTGTTGAAGCCGCCAGACACGGCAAACATACCATACTTTTTGAAAAAGGCACGACGCTTGGCGGTATCGCTACAAACGGTTATGTACCGCAGATTGCCGGTGGCATAGAAGGCATCTGTCTGGAATTTACCAAAAGACTGGAAGAAGCCGGACAGCTTCGCCGGTTATACGACAAGCCCTACTACCGCAATCCTTCCTTTGAGCCTGAATACGGCAAGCTGGTGCTGGAAGATATGGTATTTGCCGCCGGTGCCCGCATTATCTACGATGCCACTTTATTCTATGTGGAAATGGATAATGAGCGTATGATCAAAAGTCTGATCTTCTACACCAAAGGTGGCTATATGCAGGTGAAAGCCACCATGTACATTGATGCGACAGGCGATGGTGACCTCGCCGCACTTGCCGGAGTTCCCTACGAGGTCGGTGGACAGGATTTTGCCGGATTAAATATTTCCTCTACACAGGGCTCCCGCTGGGCCGGTGCCAATCTGACCAGATATCTGGCCGCCGAAGCGGCCTGGAAAGAAGAACAGAAGGCCAAGGGGGTAGAAAAACCACTGCCACTGGTTTATGTTCTGGAAACAGAAGCCATAGAACGGGGCGAAATGTCGCGCCATGTGTGCAACCGCAATTCCGGATTTTTCCGCGTATTGATTCCAAATACACCGGAGGATAATGCTTCCTTTGTTACATTTTCCTTCCACAGTTATTACTGCCATAATACAGATGCCGAGGATATCACCCGACAGATTCTCGAACAGCATCAGTTAATGAAACAGTTCCACCGATTTTTAAAGGAACATGTGCCCGGATTTGAAAATCTTCGTCTGGTAGGTCTGGGAAATGTTCCCGGTGTCCGCGACAGCCGGAGAATCTTTGGTGAATATATGCTCAAAGCAGCGGATGTCGCCTGCGGCAGAAAGTTTGAAGATGGTATCGCCAGATTCCCGGAAATGTTTGATACGCACCATCCGACCTCACCGGACTGGGTATTTATGCGCCATTGTCATATCCGCAAAGAAGAGATCACCGGTTCTGCCATTGCAGAAAATACGCAGCATGGTGTGGACTGCGACGCACAGATGCATCCTTTCGGTATTCCGGAAGGACTCCCTGTCCGCCCCAATCCGCAGGATTACTGTGATATTCCGTACGGTTCCCTGATCCCCAGAGGTGTTGACAATCTTTTATGCGCCGGCAGATGCTGCTCTGCAGAATTTCATGCACAGGGTGCCATGCGCATCATCGGACCGGCTATGGGTACCGGACAGGCAGCCGGTCTGGCCGTCAGTGTTGCTATCGACCGTCATATCCTGCCCCGGGAGTTAAGCGGTGTGGAGCTGCGTAAGCTTCTTGTCAGTGAGGGTGTCGAACTTGACAAACCCTGTGACGGTTACTGGGCAGAGCTTCGCGAACAGGAAGGAGACTATGTGATCAACGGCGGAGATTTCATCTCTCTGGTGCCAAAGAAATAACAGTTTTTAAAAATCCGAAGGCATCGCACGGCTGACTTTGTGCGATGCCTTTTTCTTTGCCATACATATCAATAATTGGTTCAGTGGATCAATTTTGATTTTGAAAAATATAAAGGATGTGCGGCATCAACGATCAAACGGCGTTTTTGCCTCACATCCTTTGTATTTTAGCGATATCTGCCGTACTCATGCACAGTTTCAAACATAGCTTCCACATTCTCCGGCTTTGCACCATCCAGCCCGGCAGACATACGGAATATATATCCTCCTCCCGGCATGGCTGCATCGAGATGACGTTTCACTGCTTCTTTTACTTTTTCGGGTGTTTCATACACCAGAAGCGGTGTCGGAAAACCTCCGCCAATACAGCATACTTTGCCGACGGTCTTCTTTGCCTTTTCCATATCCACTTTATCAAAAGTAAAATATGCCGATCCTTTTTCCACCTCGGCAAGATATTTCAGCTTGTCATTGTATACACCCTCACAGAACACATTTGCCATCATACCGGCCTCTTTGCACGCTGTAATGATATCTTTCAGATGGTTCCAGTAAAATTTCTCATAAAAGGCATTGCTCATCATATCATCGCTGCCCTTATGCAGAGCCATGACCACCTGTTTGCCGTTCTTTTTCCCGTCCGGATTGCCATTTTTAAGCTGCCGGATCTGCTCTTCATGGAATTTTTCGCAGAACTTCATTACCAGTTCTTCCTCTTCAAAGATATCGACAAACGCCATCTCCATTCCCCGGTATGTATCGCTGTACTTGTCAAACGGCACGACTGCACGTCCGGCTACCATCGTTGGAAAACCAAGATCAGCCAGTTCGGCATTGGCTGCTGCCACCTTTTTTCTGTATTCCTGGTAAAAATCATCAATTTCCCACAGTCTTTTGATCGCTTTTCGAATCTCCGGTCTGGAAAATGCAGCTGCCACCTCACCAATACCTCTGTGACTCAGATTCAGTCGAAAATCCTTAAATGGTTCCATCACACCGGACACACGGGGAAGAAATTTATTCAGAGACCACTGTGTGTAATCATTGAAAAACTCGTCAAATTCTTCATCCAACAGGGTGGGAAACTCCATAAACTGTGGCATGGAATCTTCCCCGATCGGCGCATTTTTCATTCCGGAAATATACAGTGTCCGGCTTTCCTGCATTTCATGCCCCCGCCCTTCACCGGCATACGTCAGGCCAAGCCCAGTCATAACATCCGGTTCATAATCCAGCATAAACCTCCGGGCAGCCTCTTTTCCAATTTCCAGTGTTTCATCGTAATTGGACTGTGCCATCGTGTACCCAAGCCTCTGCACCATAAAACATCCGCCAACGATATCCACAGGCACACGGTCCGGCTCCTTTAAGGCCAGGGCATCCTGCAGGCGCTTTAATTTTTCATCGTATTTCTGTTGCTGTTCTGCTGTCATTTTCCGGTACCTCCCTTGCTCTTTTTTTCATTATACGCACACCGGCCTGCCACGACAAATCCGATATGCCCCGTGTATTGTTCCGTATTGGAATAATAAATGTGGTATATACGTCTGACTTTACTTCCCCCCACAAATCCGCTATACTGAATTTCACATGCAGGAAATATACTGCAGAAAATACTACGGAGGACGCACGTATGTTTCGTTTATGGGGAAAGATCTGGAAGGACAACCACATGGTAAAAGATACCGTCATCTCTCTGCCGCCGGTGGATACACGGACACACCGGATTTTTCAGGCGCTCGAGGAGATCTGTCTGGAATTTGATCTGGGCAAGCCGATCTGGCTCGAAAGCAACATCCGGGAATTTAAGCGGCACAATAAAACAAGATTTACCAAAGACAGCTTTATAGAACATATCGATTTTGATTATCTGGAAATCCAGATACTGGATGAGGAATAAAAGAGAGGATACTGTAACATGAAAATGGTCATACTGGAGCGGGATACCTATGGAGATGATATCGATTTTGGCGCTTTTGCGCCACTGGCAGACGAGATCGTTTTCTGGCCGCGGACTACGCAGGAGGAGGTACCGGAGCGAGTTAAGGATGCCGATATCGTCATGGTCAACAAGCTTCTGATGCAGGAATCATCGCTCGCCGGGGCCACAAACGTAAAGCTTTTGCTGGAGGGTGCGACCGGCTATAATAATATCGATCTGGACTATGTACGCTCACGCGGCATCGGTGTTGCCAATGTGGCCGGCTATTCCGTATCCATCGTACCGCAGCATACGTTTGCCCTGTATCTGGCATTGAGCGAACATATCGCACATTTTGATACCTATGTAAAATCCGGAGAATACACAAAGAGCGGCCTCTTCTCCCATTTTATGCCTTCCTTCATGGAACTTGAGGGCAAAACCTGGGGCATCATCGGCCTTGGCAATATCGGTAAACGTGTAGCACGGATCGCCGAAGCTTTTGGCTGCCGGGTGATCTACTATTCCACCTCGGGTAAAAACAGCAATCCGGACTATACGCAGGTAGATTTTGACACCCTGCTGACCGAGAGCGATGTCGTTTCAATCCATGCACCGTTAAATGAAAAGACACATCGTCTGATGAACGCTGCTGCCTTTGCCAAAATGAAATCCAGTGCCTTTCTGATCAACGTCGGACGCGGACCGATCATCGATGAGCCGGCTCTTGTAGCCGCCCTGAATGACGGACAGATCGCAGGCGCAGGACTTGACGTTATGGAAGTCGAACCGCTGCCGGCAGACAGTCCTTTATTTCAGGTAAAGGATCCGTCCAGACTGCTGCTGACACCACATATGGCATGGGCTTCTGTGGAAGCACGCCAGCGTCTGGTCAACGAAGCCGCATTAAACTTAAAAGCTTTTCTTGCCGGTGAAAAAAGAAACCGCGTGGATTAAGAAGCAGACTGTTTCGATTTGCAGGAACTTCATATTCACAAGAATATATATATCATTGAAAAAAGAGGTCTGTCATCATGTGCACCTGATGACAGACCTCTTTCCTGTAAAAAACGATCGGAAAGACCATTTTTTGAAACAGGGCTATATAAGCCATACTATATCTCACAACTTCTATCTCTGACCACGCCCGGTCATACGACCTGCACCGGCGCTGTTACACCTTTTTGTGGATCGCTCTGGCCTTACAGCCGCTTTTATTCTGCTGTTATGCCATATATTCCCGTATCACTTCCCGGAGGATATTTTCCTCATCCTTGCTGAGAAGCCCGGAAAACTTCGTTCCTGCTGCCGCACTCTGGCGGATGCCGGATACGATCTGTTCAAGGACCGGTTCTCTGTCTTTTGCCGGTTCAGCGGCTTTTGCCTCCACAGGAGCCTGTCCGCGGCGTCTGTTTTCTATATAATCTGTCAGGCTGTCCAGGATATGCTCCGCTTTGCCGGAAATACCCAATACAACAGGCAGTACCAGAAGCACTGCACATACGCTGGCGCCTCCGGCCAGGTAGGAAAGACTCACCGTCATATCCATCGCATATTTAAAGGTGGCATATACGGAAAGCCCTGTCATGCAGGCACAGATAAATGTCATCAGGCGGGTAAAGCTGTGCCATGCGCCGATCCCTATCCGGAGGATCTTTCCTTCGGCAAGGCGGCTGCGGATAAAAGCATCGGCATTTTCCATCTCCTGATGCAGTGTACGGCGGTTGTCCAGTTCCGTCACAAAGCTTTTCATCCATTTACCTCTGGCCTTTCGTACCCGTTTCAGATCTTTAAGGATCATGCGGTAATACAGGTCCGAAAGTAACATGCCCACAAGACCTAATATCCCGGCTGCTATAATGCCATAATAAAAGTACTGATCTATCATCATATCATACAACATATACTCATTGCCTCCTTACGGTTTGATGAGACAAGTATATGGGGGCGCATTTTCATTTAGAACAGCCGGCGGATTTTTATTTACATTTTCTTAAGCATGCCCATTGTCAAACGCACACTGTGCTCAATCGCCTGCTTTTCAAATGTCGGGTAATCCATGGAAGCACTGTTGTCTGCCTTGTCAGAGATCGCACGCAGGATGACAAACGGAATCTTGTTCAGATATGCCGTATGTGCGATCGATGCACCCTCCATCTCTGTGCAGTAACCGCCGAAATTGTCCAGGATACGGCTCTTTACGGCGTCATCTGCGATAAACTGGTCACCGCTGACCACACGTCCCAGATAAACATGGATCTCCGGATTGACTTCTTCGCAGACCTCCTTGGCCAGCTGTGCCAGTTTTTCATCTGCTTTGAAAGAAAGCACATCCATACGCGGCACCTGTCCCAGCGGATAGCCAAAGTTCGTCGCATCCATATCGTGATGCAGCGCATCGGTGGAAACCACGATATCCCCGATATCGATCCAGCTGCGCAGAGATCCGGCAATACCTGTATTGATCACAGCACTGACCTGAAAATCGTCCACCAGAATCTGGGTACATACTGCCGCATTGATCTTGCCGATACCCGAACGGACAACAACGACCTGCTTGCCCTCCAGAGAACCCTGATAAAAGTCCATCATCGCCTTTGTCGTGATGCGCACGCCCTGCATCTGCTCCTTTAAACGGGCGACTTCCTCATCCATAGCACCGATAATACCGATTACATTCATTGTCAAAACCTCCTGTATATGTTCTGTTTCTGTTTTTGTTCGTTTTCAAGCTACAGCTTATATCTGTTTTCTATAACAGCTGCTGTGCTTTATATTTTAGTATAGCAAATCTGTGGTTTTTATGGAATCTTTTTTTCACATCTGCTATACTTGACCTGTAACATTTTGCAGTACAGGAGGTAAATCTTATGGAATACAAGACAAAAGGCGTCTGCTCCAGTTCTCTTTCCTTTGAACTTGTAGACGGTAAAGTCAGAGATGCCAAATTTGTCGGCGGATGTTCCGGCAACACCCAGGGTGTCTGTGCCCTGGTCGAAGGTATGGATGCCAAAGAGGCTGTAAAACGTCTGTCCGGTATCCGCTGTGGTTTCAAACCCACATCCTGTCCGGATCAGCTGGCTAAGGCGATCCAGCAGGCATTGGATGCGCAGGCAGGGGCATAACCGCTTTGCATCACTTTATATTTGTAGGGAAATGGGTTTCATAAATCGTTGGGCAAAACGTAAAGAGAAGGCACCGACAGCTATTGGCTGTGGGTGCCTTCCTTTTTTGAACTTTTTCCAAGACGTCGCCTTTTTAGGCAATATACCCATGCATTTTGCAAATGGCTTCCAGAAAATAATTTACGTTACATGATGCAGAAGCACTCGGGGGCCCAATCCCGATCCGCAAGATTTTACGAGCATTGTCTTTGGTTATTGTGTTCTTGTGATGAGATTTTTCAAAACGACCTGTGTAGAGCTTTTGCAGTGTCACCGTAAAGATCGAGCTCTTTGGGAAAATAAACAGAGCAACAGCCGTTTGATCCGATCTCATCGTATCCGTTTTTCAGTTGCCCTTCACCTGTCGTCCTATCACAGTTGAACACAGGTGAAGTCCTCTTCTTTTTTGGTTTGTCCTCCCGGCGCATCTGATCTGCGGCCCAATGCAGGGATGGCTGTGGGACGCGGCTGAGAAGAGGGGACAGCCGGGGCAGTATGAAGTTTTTGTTTTTAGTTGATGGGGATGCCGTTGGTCATGGTTGTAGTTTTTTCTTTCACACCATTTTTGGTGACTGCGTGGTAGCATTTGATTCTGTAGTAACGGCCTTTTTTTACAGATACTGTACGTTCTGCTGTAAAGTAGGCTTTATTCTTCACAGAATAGTTCCAGTTGTTTACGTGAACCCAGCTTCCGTTGTCATAATATTGCAGATAGATGTCTAATTCTACTTTATCACAGACAACATACGCTTTTGTCTTTCCACTTACTGTCACTTTACCGCCACCGGCATTAGTGATCTGCGCATAACCATTCATCAAATATTCGGTAGAAAATGGCACCACACCACTACCATTTACTGGTTCTTTGATATAATCGAAAGAATCTTCAGAAATGGATTCTACGTCATTTGTCAGCCTTGAACCATCTATGATCCAATCTGATTCCCCGTCAGCCAATACTGGCAATGCTGTCATCAACAGCATCACAAGGATGCAGCCCAGACAAAACCAGTTTCTTCTCTGTTTTCGTTTTCTCACTGCTCTCTCCTTACATATTTCCGGTACACTACACTTGTCCCTACAATAAGAAAACGATTTTTTCAAGTAAACATCACACTAATTTTTGATATTTTCTAAAATTTTTTCAAGTTCTTCCATATCATCAATCCCAGACAGTGAAAATCTGATATTATCTACAATCCACTCAAGCGAATATACTTTTTCTTTTTCATTTTTTTTGTTATCTTCAACAATCTTATATTTTACATCGCCATACTCCTGGTAAGTAACTTCTCCTTCACTCTCCCAACTACTCATCGCCGATACATCTGACATATTATACCAGCCCTCAAAATATACAACTTCTGCATTTTTCTCATAAACCATAGTAAATGTATCCGTTGATTCATCAATTTTATATTCATAAAACAATAAATTTGAGGGCCAATAAAAGAACTCTGGTAAGGATATTCCCAATTTATCCTCTATATCACGAATCGCCTTCACTTCCTCCGGATCCGAATATTCCCTGTTCTCATCATTATCCTTCTGCTCCCACCGACTATCCACACCAATCAGCCGCTGTATGGAACTCCACAATCCATCTTTGCCTGCCTGGCTCTGTATAGATACGCCGACCACACCGACGCAGACCAGTACAAGTACAGCCACCCATCGACCGGTATGATACAGGGGTCTTTTCCACATAGGAAGAATCTTCTTCGACGTTTTTTGCGCAGGTTCTTTTTCTTCGATCTGTTTTCCTTCAACCTGCTTTTCCGCCGCCTGTTCCAAAGGTGTTCCCGATTTATCCGGTTCTTCCGTCGGTTCTCCCGTCGGTTTTTCTGTCGGTTCTCCCGTCGGTTCTCCCGTCGTTTCGGCCACATTCTTCAGAATCCGCTGATACAAAGCTTCCATACGTGCCCCGTCGATCTCAAGTTCGGTGGCCTTGGCCCTGTCCTCGATCTCTTCGGCCTTGGCATAGAAGGCTTTGCGAAAAAGCTCAGACGCATCTTTTTGCATTTCTTCCTGCTTTTTTTTGTTTTCTGTTTCTTTATTCTTATCCATTGCACTCCTGTCTGTCCGCTTCTTTCCTTGACAATTATGCAAGCGGGTAACATAATAAGACTACTATAGAATACCTGTACGAAATTCGCAACAGGTTCTGTGTATTGTATAAACCAAGGAGGTACTCCATGAAACATATCGTTTTCACCGGCGGTGGTACTGCCGGTCACGTTACACCCAATATCGCACTGATCGCACGCCTGAAAACAGAGGGCTATCAGATCTCCTATATCGGCTCCTACACAGGGATCGAAAAGACCCTGATCGAGGAGCTGGGGATTCCCTACTACGGCATCTCTTCCGGTAAGCTGCGCCGCTACTTTGACTGGAAAAATTTCACCGACCCTTTCCGTGTACTCAAAGGCTTTGGCGAAGCCCGGAAGCTGTTAAAAAAGCTTAAGCCGGATATCGTCTTTTCCAAAGGCGGTTTTGTCTCTGTTCCTGTCGTTGTCGCTGCCGGTCGTTTAAAGATCCCGGCCATCATTCACGAATCCGATATGACACCGGGTCTGGCCAACAAGCTGTGTATTCCGTCCGCCATCAAGGTCTGCTGTAACTTTCCGGAGACCAAGAGTCATCTGCCGGAGGGCAAAGCTGTCGTGACCGGTACCCCGATCCGTCAGGAGCTTCTTTCGGGCGATCCCGAAAAGGGCCGTGCCTTTACCGGATTCACCTCCGACAAACCGGTCATCCTGATCATCGGTGGCAGTCTCGGTGCCCAGGCTGTCAATACAGCCGTCCGCCATATCCTGCCACAGCTTTTACCGAAGTTCCAGGTCGTTCACCTGTGCGGCAAGGGTAAAAAGGACGAAAGCCTTACAGACCTTACCGGTTATGTACAGTACGAATACATCGAAAAGGAGCTGGCCGATCTGTTTGCCATGAGCGATATCGTGATCTCCCGCGCCGGAGCCAATGCGATCTGTGAACTGCAGGCTTTAAAGAAACCTAACCTGCTGATACCGCTGTCTGCCAGTGCCAGCCGCGGTGATCAGATCCTAAATGCCCGTTCCTTTGAAAAGCAGGGCTTCTCCATGGTACTTGAAGAAGAACAGATCACCGATCAGGTTCTTCTGGATGCCATCGAAAAGCTCTATGCCGACCGCGATACCTATCGCGAGGCGATGGAAAATGCTCCGGGCCAGGATTCAATCGCTGTGATCTGTGATCTGATCCACAAATATCAGAAATAATCCTTCACATCAGGAAATTTCTTACACAGCCATTTACGCATACGATAGAGCTTGTTGCGCAGATTGTTCTGGGTCATACCCCGACTGGCAGCAAGCTCTTTTACTGTACGTCCTTCAATCTCCACCTGGATCATCAGCTCCAGTCCGCTGGCATCATGTGCCCACAGGGCATCGATCACTTCCTTTGTCTCTTCTTTTGCGATCAGCTGACGCAAAGGATCCGGCTCTGTTGACAGTCTTTCTGTCTCACCATTTTCCAGTGGTTCCAGCTCTGCCCTGTCCATTTTCAGCTTTTTACGATAATCCAGTGCTGTCGTTCTGGTCACAACCAACAGCCATGGTTTTAAATCATCATGAGCGATATATCTTGCTGATTTATGAAGTTTTTCAAATACCTCCTGACATATATCCTCGCATAACTGGTAGTCTGCGATATAGCTGTACGCAGCTTTCATAACGAGCAGACTATACTCCCTGAATATGCAGTCAAAGTCAGTATATTCCACGTTTTTTCTTTATGCCTCCATCTTTTCTGCCACTTTTTTGAGCACTTCCTGCTTTGTTTCTTCACTGAGCTCACCGGTATGCCATCCAAATCCGGCATCATCCCCTTTGTAGCGCGGGATCAGATGCATATGGAAATGAAAGACCGTCTGGCCCGCTGCTTCTCCATTGTTCTGCACGATATTAAAGCCGTCACAGCCGAGTGCCTCTGTCATGACCGTTGCCATTTTTTTTGCCAGAACGATCGCTTTGGCTGCTTTTTCCTCCGGAATCTCATAAATATTGGCATAATGCTCCTTTGGCAGAATCAGTGCATGCCCTTTGGTAGCCGGTCCGAGATCCAGGATCACCCTGAAATCCTCGTCCTCGTACAGTGTTGCGGAATCCCAGATTCCATTTGCCAGATTACAAAATACACAGTTTTCCATTTTTGTTCTCCTTTACTTTTCCTATCTATATCTGCCGGCAAAAAATGTCGGTACATATGTCGAATTTTGTCGTGCGCTTTTGATTGCATAATTGGCTCATATGGTGTAACCTTTTTATAAATACATATCCTAAGGAGGATTTCCGATATGAAAACCAAAGATATCGTACGCTTACACAGCTACTACAAAACAGACGAGAGCTTCAGCGCCATCTATGAAGCCATGCAGGAAGACCACCGCAAAGAGATGGCTAAGATCTCTCACGAAGTCAGAAACCCGGTCACGCTGATCAACAGCTACCTGCAGCTGATCTCCTCAGAACACCCGGAGGTGCGCAAATGGGATCACTGGGAAGAGCTTATGGACAATATGTCCTTTTTAAAACAGCTGCTCGGTGATGTATCCAACTACAACAATGCCCGGATCCTGAAATTTTCCAACGCCAGTCCGTATGTGATCCTGGAGTCGGTCATCAAATCCTATATGCCAAGCTTTAAAGCACAGCATATCGAGGTCTCTATCGAAAAAGACGGTCCGATCCCTACCTTTATGCTGGATGTCGTCAAGATGCAGGAGGTCTTTTACAACGTTTTACGTAACGCCGTAGAGGCCATGCCGGACGGTGGCAATATCTACTGTCGTGTCCGCAGCGATACCGACAATATCATCATCCAGATCGAAGATACCGGCGAAGGCATCGCCAAAGCCGAACTGCGCGAGATCATGGAGCCCTTTGTCACGCACAAAAAGGACGGTACAGGACTCGGCCTTTCCATCGTAAACGAAGTCGTACGGGCACATAAAGGTCTGGCCACACTGGATGCCGATACAGGCAAAGGTATGATCGTCACGATCATCCTGCCCATCATGTATTAATCCACAGATCTGCTCCGATACAGCAGCATACATAACACAAATCCGCCGAGCAGTCCTCCGATGTGCGCGTAATTGTCCACGCTGGTCGATACAAAGCCGTTATATACGGAAAGTGCCGCAAGGATCACCATCCGGCGCACCGTCAGAGTGCCAAGCCGTCCTCTCTCACGGATCACGATATATAAAAGTGCTCCGGTCACGGCAAAGACACAGCCGGAGGCTCCGGCGGATACATAGTATGCACCTGTCATATATTCATGTACACAGGAAATGATACTGCCGATCAGGCCACCGCCCAGGCAGATCACGCCATATTTAAAATGGCCGGTGATCTTTTCGAGCGTATCTCCCAGAAAGAGAAGCACCAGCATATTGTTGCCCAGATGGGTAATCCCAAAATGGAGAAACATACAGACAAACAGCCGGTAGACCTGCCCGTTTAAAATATCCGGCAGCCAGGCTGCACCCCAGCGCACCATGTGCTCCGTATCTGTACTGTCTCCTGTCAGCTCCACCAGAAAAAACAGCACTATATTTGCTGCAACGATCAATAGATTTACATAACGCCGCGGACCCTTCAGGATCTCATCCACAGCATCGCCTCTGCGGGAATATTCGTCCATGGAAAAACCTCTCTGTTTTTTCTTTTCCGATTATACCCATTTTTTAAGTAATACACAAGAAGTCACAGCAAAAATGTCTCATATTTTCGACTAAACTTCTTTTTTCGTACATTTCAATATACCTTCCTGCTGTACTCTGGTTCACATTCGTCATTTTCTGTCAGAAACCGGCAGCTGACATCAGCAAAAATGAGCTGCATTCCCGATGCCAGTTTTCTCCTTTCGCCCGGTTCCAGCAGACTTCCTTCCACGATCGTTCCATTGCGGGAATGCATATCTTCGATATAGTATGCACCTTCCTTTTCCCAGATTCTGGCATGCAGACGGCTTACCGTCGACTGGGTCAGACACAGATCTGCCTGCGCCGGACTCTTGCCGATAAACCACTGCTGTCCTGCCAGAGGAAATCTCGTACCATCCGCAAAAGCAAGCTCCGCCTTCGCCTGGTCCGGCTGAGAACGGTTCAAAACTGTCGTTTCCCAGCTCTCCGGCTGTTCTGACACAGCTTCTTTGCCAGCGGGTGTACAGAGCATATCTAAACGCGGGTCTCTCATCATCCTTTCACTTTTCACATAACGGCCAGTGTCATCCCTGTCAGTTTCTACGGGTCTGTGCCGGCTTTGTTTATCCTGTTTCTTCGCACTTAGATCCGGGAAATCGTTCGCTCTGTTCTTTTTATCTGCCATATGCTCCCTTTTTCCGTCTATCTTCCACAGGATCAGCATGGCCACACTGGAAACCAGAAACAAAACGACAGCCACCCCGAGCCAGATCAGCTGCAGATGCCTGCCATTTCGAAAATACTGCACACCTTCCATGATCCCCGTACCACACAGGATCGCCACCGCACAGCCACCACAGATCTGCCAGGGAGACAGCTGGTGTGTTTCTTCTTTTTCGTCCTCGGAAAAAAAGGCTTCCAGAGCTTCCTGCCTTTCCCTGTTTTCCGGCCCGGCATACCTTTCAGACGAATTTTCCCGGGAAGCATACGATTCAAACGAACGCTGTTTCATTTCCGGCTCCACCGTCTTTTCTTCTGTCACCGTGATACACAGGTTTTGCAGTCCTGCTTTGTCAAAGCATTCTTCTACTGCCAGCCGGTATAAGCCATACCCCAGATGCATGGCTCTGTCGTCACGATGATCCATATGTTCCAGTACATATTCGCCCAACGTAAGAAGCGTCTTTGAAAAGCTCTGTCTGTTCTCAAAATCACAGATAAAACGGACTTCTCCGGTCTCCGGTGCCAGAAAAAGCAGCTCGGGATCCAGCACCAGATACTCACAGGGTACCAGAAAGCGCTCCATGCTATCCAATGTCTTCAGGATGGCCTGTAAAATACGCTGCAGTACCGACGGCGGGATCTGTCCGTCCTCTGTCACCTGTGCCAGACTGTGCCTTGACGTCACATCCCAGCAGATGGCAAGATGACCGTCTGTCTTCTGTATCTGGCAGACCAGAAGTCCCTCGATCGTATTTCTCAGGCACATCTGCAAAGAATAGCTCTGTTCAGTCTCCTCTCTGTCCGTATCACAGCACAGCTGCACACGATACAGGTCCCTCTGGTATCGCAGATTCATGTTCTTCCTCCTTTACTCTGTCAACTGCTTCAGTCTCTTCTGCCTGCGCAGTACTGTTGCCGGAGACTGCCACGACCGTTTTGCTTCTGCCTGAAAACGCATGACGGGAAGTCCCATCACCCCGGCCTGGCTGCCCCGGATCACCACCTGCACCCTCTGGTTTCCTGTTTCTGACCGCTCCTGCACAGAGGCTACCGGAAACACCTGTTGTGTGCGTACCTTCTGCCAGCGTGTATCCGCAGTTTCCTCCACAGGACCGCTCTGCATCTGTGTCAGCGCACACTCCCAGGCAACGGCCGTATACCAGCTGCTGTGGTGCCAGTAAAAAAACGCCTGCAAAAGAAAAAACACCACCATAAGACAGACCGGTACCACAAACACAGCCTCCACACTGAAACTTCCTTTCTTTCTAAAACCATCCACAGCATACTCCTCCCAGATATCCCAGCCATACGAACGGGGCAAAGGCGATCTCTGCCTCTTTATCCACACGATGACGTATAAACTGCCACATTGTCCACAAAAAAGCCAGTACTGATGCCAGACTCCACAGATACAGCTGCTGCCAGAGCTTCAGATACAGTCCTGCTGCCATCAAAAGCCAGGTATCTCCCCGGCCGATCTTTTCCCGGGTGACGTAGCTGACCGGAAAAAGACAGGCGCCCGGCAACAGCCGTATACAAAGTTCCAGAAGATCCCTGCCCTGCAGACAGCCACCAAAAAATCCCACAGCCATCTGCACCCAGACAAGTGGCAGGTAAATATACCCGCTTTTTGCATCCATCACTGCATGCAGCGTCAGAAATATGCCCAGAAAAGTGCTCATCCTGCCTGCTCCCTTTTCCGGCATCTCGTACAGAGTGGCAGATGTCCGACTTCCTTTCTGGTCACCATCGTCGGACTGCGGGAAAGTCCGCTGCAGCCTGCCAGCGCATGATAGTGACTGCCCTGACCGCTGACATACACCGTACCGTTTCCCGCACCGTGACAGCATTTATCGCAGGGCGTATAACGCTTTCCACTCTCATTTCTGGCGCTGGCCGCCTGCTCTTTGCTCATGGCCAGAAGATGAATATCCAGATAACTGCATTCCGGGCTGGTATGATACACGTCTTTGTTATCACTGATATAAACGATCATGCTATCTTCGTACGGTGTATCCATATCGTCCAGATCCCCGGTATAGCCGATCCATGCCCGCACTCTGGCTACTGCCGTAAGCCGGCATCTGCCAAGACCCGGCAACCGCACTGCAAGGACAAAGACTTTGCTTTTTATCAGCGGTATATCCGCTGTCGAAGCATCGGCTGTCGAAGCCCTGTAAACCGCTGTTTTTTCCGCCGTTTCCAGAAGCTGCTCCGTCATGGTGATCTGACAGCTGTAGGCACCAAGCATTCCGCCGATCGTGAGCATGGCGATCAGAAACAGAGGCAGTACCATCGCTGCCTCCGCCACCAGACTGCCTTTCTGAAAACTACAGGGCAACGCTCCGGACACAGGGATTTCTTTTCGTTTTTTGGGGAAAAACGCAAATAGATTTGTCTGAAGAGAGAGTGTTGTTTTTTTTATTAATAATGAGATTGTGTTCGTGTCCTTTCTATTATTTTCCCTGCGCCGAAACGCTGCCCTGTAGTTTTCAGTCTTCATAGCTTCTGTACTCCTCTGCACTTACTTCTCCGGCTCCTGACACATGCGCTGAAAGCTTTATACCGAGCCCGCCTACGCACTGATCCAGCGAAAATCCCTCTTTCCCCGTACGTCCACGCATGCCAAGCTCCACCATGTCCATCCCACGCCTGATCATCTGTTTTTCGGTCTGCAGTTGCAACAAAAGCTCCAGATACCCGGCATAGGAAAGGCCTTTTGTCTGCTTTTTCACCGCCTGACTGTCCGCCTTTGACAGCTGTGAAAGCGTCAGCTGCCAGGAGTCACTGTCCTTGACAACCGGCACCCGGCCGCCCGAAAGCAGTGTCTTTACATCCATCAGGCTCTCCCCGTAGGCCCAGCAGACACACAGTACCCGGCTGATCAGTCTTTCACTGACCGGAACCGCCAGCGAAGCAGCTACAGACGCGGCAAGTGCATGTACTTTTGCCATCATCCGGGCATCGCTTTTGAGATACATAAGGTTTGCTCCCTCCCGCATCACCAGAAGTGCTTCCACGGTTTTCTTTAAATTCGCCTTGTCTGTATTTTTCTGTCCGATCAGATATTCCATCTGCCAGGACAGCCAGGCCTTCTCGTCCGGTGTACAGAAGCAGGAAAGATGACTGCCAAGATAGTGTCCGAACAATACTCTGTCTGCTGCACTGTGTGTCTTTGCCGCCGTAGCCAGTCCGACACCGCTTTTAAGCTTTCTCTGCGAGAGCAGAGTCGTCTTCTTGACGCTGCCCTGAGACATGCTGCTCTCTTTTGGCATGACCAGACCAAGGATTCCTTTTTTTTGCATCTTTTTTACGGCTTCGATCGGATTTTCCTGTTTTTCACCGGTAGTCTCCGGCTTTTTCATCCCTCCAGACGCTTCCTTTTCTCCCTGTCCGGTATCCTTGACCTCGCCTTCCTGCGCCTTTTCCACAGCCTGCTGATATTCTTTACAGGCTTTGTCGACATCCCCCTGTGTGCGTCCGGCTGTTTCCTGCTTTTTCGCCTGCGCGGCATATGTCTTTGCCAGCTGCAGTGCATCCGAAGGCAGCGCCTGTGTGGCCGCTGCTACGGCCTGCCGGTAAAAAGCCTCCCCATTCTGATCTGTCGCCAGTGTATATCCGGTCAGTGCCACTTTTGCCTCTGTAAGTCCCCAGAGATTGGTCGCCGCTGTCTGCTGGCCCCACATGCCTGCGGCATTCTTTTCCATACAGCCAAGAAGACGTCCGCCCTGAAAATCTTTCGTGCCAAAACCGGCATCCAGAAACAACAGATCATACTCCTCAAACAGTGTCGGCTCATACCGCGAAAACAGATCCAGCACGCTCTGTCTGGCCGCTGTTTTTACGATCGTCTTTGCTCCCCGGTAGCGCACCGAAAAAAACACGGCACCCACAAGGAGCAAAAACACCGCAAGAAGCAAAAGAAGGTATACCGTAATACTGCCTTTTTTCTTCATTTTCAGCTCCTTATACAGAAGAACCCTGATTTTTGATCTTTGTCAGTGTGGACTTTACCAGACTGGTGATCTGCTCCTTAAAAAGAAGCACAAGACTGATCAGCACCACCAGTATCAGTATGATCTCCACCACACCTACACCGCTTTCATCCTGCCAGAACATACGGATACTTTCCCACATCTTTTTTCTGTTCATTTGACTTCCTCCTTTTTACCTGCTTTATGTCTTTTTTCATTTCCTGGTGTCTTTCGTTCTTTGGTTTCCGGCTGGCCTTTTGCTGCCCCTTTTATGTATAAAAGGATGTTATCGCCGGAAACAGCACCAGCAGAAGTACCACCACAAGCATCAGCATCATCGGCATCAGCAGGCGCGTACCTGCCTCATTTCCCAGCACCCGGGCTCTTCTCTGTCTCTCGGCAAACGCTTTCTGTGCCTCGGCCTGCAGCATGGGAAGCAGACTGTCATTACCTCTGGATCTGTTCTGGATCAGCATGCCGCAGAAAGTGCGGTACTCCCACAGGCCGCTGCGCTCTCCCATCCGGTACAAAGCCTCCTGCTCCGGGACACCCTGTGCCAGTTCCCGGATAAAATGCTGACATTCCTGTTCCAGTGCGCCCGGCTGGCGTCCCTTTTTTCCTTCTGCGATCCTGCGAAACGTCTGGGATATACTCATCCCGGCACCCATATACAGCACCAGCTGGCTGACCAGTGTGGGGTACATTTTTAACAGGCTGGCCTGATATTTTTTCCTGGCTTCTTTTTGCTGTTCTTTTCTGTGCCAGGGAAGTAATACTCCC